>NZ_JBNJMX010000027.1:0-43425 GCF_050936375.1 Plantactinospora sp. CA-290183
TCCTACCGTCAGCTGGCAGCGCAAGGCGCTACCCGACCCTGGCGATCGGCCACCTCGGCTCGGCAGTCGCGCGCTGCGTCGGGGACGGATCGCGCTTCGGCCTCCGGGTCGACTACGTCGAGGAACGCGTCCCGCTCTCGACGATCGGGCCGCTTTCGGGATCAGGGACCGGCTGCCGGAGCACTTCCTCGTGATGAACGGGGACGTCCTCACCGACCTCGACTACGCCGACCTGCTGCACACCCACTCCTGTTCGGACGCTCCACTGACCGTCGCCACCTGCCGTCGCACCGTCCACGTCGACTTCGGCGTGCTCGCCGTGCAGGACGGCAGGATCGTCGAGTTCAGTGAGAAGCCCACCCTCGACTACCAGGTCAGCATGGGTGTCTACGCCCTCTCCGCCCGCACGATCGCCGCCTACCCGGAAGGGCTCGCGTTCGGCTTCGACCAGCTGGTGCTGGACCTGCTCGACCGTGACGAACGGCCGGCCAGCTACGACTTCCGGGGCTACTGGCTCGACATCGGCCGCCCCGAGGACTACGACGAGGCCAACCTGGCTTCGAGGCGCCAGTCGGTCTACTACTACCTGGTGCAGGCCAGCCAACGACCAGCGTGCTCCTCTTCGGCGCGTCCGGGTTCCTCGGCGGGCACGTGCGCCGGGCGCTCGCCCCGTACGCGTCGCTGACCTGCCCACGACGCGACCAGTACGACCTGGTGCGCTGCGAGGCCGCGGAACTCGGCGTACTGCTGCGCTCCGTCGCCCCGGACGTGGTGGTCAACTGCACCGGGCGGCTCGTCGGCGGCGCCGAGGACCTGGTCCGGGCGAACACCCTGGTCACCGCCAAGCTCATCGCCGCCGTCGCGGCGGACGCACCCGGGGCCCGGCTGATCCGGCTCGGGTCGGCCGCCGAGTACGGCGTGGTGCCGCGCGGGCACCTCGTGGCCGAGGACGACCCGGCGGTACCGGTCAGCGAGTACGGCGTGAGCCAGCTGGCCGCCACCCGGCTGGTCGAACTGGCCGGCGCCGCCGGTCGGGTGGACGGTGTGGTGCTGCGGGTCTTCAACCCGATCGGTCCCGGGTTGCCGGACGAGTCCCTGCTCGGCCGGGCGGGTGCGCTGCTGCGCCGCGGCACGGGCGCGGGGCACATCTCGCTGGGCTCACTCGCGGCGTACCGGGACTTCGTGGACGTCCGCGACGTGGCGTCCGCGGTCGCCGTCGCGGCGTTCGCCGAGACGCTGCCCGAACGCGTCTACAACATCGCCAGCGGTCGGGCGGTGTCGGCGCGGGACGCCGTGCTGCTGCTCGCCGAGACCGCCGGGTTCTCCGGTGAGATCCGCGAGGACCGACCGGCGCCGGAGCGCTCGGCGGCCGTCGGGTGGATGTGCGGGGACATCCGCCGCGCCGGGCGGTTGCTGCACTGGGTCCCCGCGTACGACTTCGCGGAGTCGGTCAAGGCCAGCTGGCTCGGGCCGGTCGGGTAGGTCGACGGCGACGCGTCCGGCGTACGGCGCGGTCGGCGAGGTGTCCGGCTCCCGGCAGCTGACCCGGCGGCCGGCCGGGCCGGCGGATCCCGCAGGACCGGTACGGCCGGGGTGTCCATTCGGAAGGAGCGGAAGAGTTGTACCGGAAAATTGGAGTGGTCGGACTCGGGTACGTCGGCCTGACCCTGGCCGCCGCGCTGGCGCGCAAGGGTTACCAGGTGTACGGGGCGGATGCCCAACCGGCGGTGCTGGCGGCCCTGCGCGACGGGCGGCCGCACATCTTCGAGCCCGGCGTCGAGGAGGCGTTCGCCGAACACCTCGGGCGGTCCCTGGTCGTCGGCAGCGCCCTGCCCGAGGACGTCGACGTCGCCGTCATCTGCGTCTCCACCCCCTTCGACGAGCAGGCGGGCCGGCCCGACCTGGGCAACCTCGCGGCCGCGGCCGACCAGGTCGGGCGGTGGTGCGGACCGGAGACCGTGGTGGTGGTCCGCAGTACCGTGCCGGTCGGGACGAGTCGCCGGGTGGTGCTGCCGCCGCTGCTGGCGGCCTGGGGTCGCGCCCGGCTGGTGATGGCTCCGGAGCGGACGATCCAGGGTCAGGCGCTGCGCGAGCTGGTCGAGCTGCCCCAGGTCGTCGGCGGGTTGGACGAGGAGAGCCTGCGGGCGGGGCTGGCGTTCTTCGCCGGATTCGCCACCCAGGTGGTGCCGGTCTCCAGCCTGGAGGCGGCCGAGCTGGTCAAGTTGGCGAACAACTGCCACACCGACCTGATCTACTCCTTCGGCAACGAGCTGGCGCTGATCGCCGAGCGGCACCGGCTCGACCCGCTGGAGGTCATCCACGCCGCGAACCTCGACTATCCCCGACCGGACCTGAGCCGGCCCGGGTACGTCGGCGGGGGCTGCCTGTCCAAGGACCCGTACCTCCTGGTCGACAGCGCCGGCGAGGCGGGCACGTTCCTGGTCGGCGCGGCCCGACGGCTGAACGAGTACCTGCCGGTGCACGTCGCGACCCGGGTGGTGGAGCTGATCCGGCAGGAGCGCGGCGCGACCGAGGGCGCCCGGTTGGCCGTACTCGGCTGGGCGTACAAGGGGTGGCCGCCCACCGACGACATGCGCGGCACCCCGATCGCCGCGATGATGCCGGTGTTCCGCGGTGCCGGACTGCTCGTGCAGGGGCACGACCCGATGGTCTCCGACGACGTGATCCGCCGGTACGGCGGCGAGCCGACCAGCCTCGACAAGGCCTTCGCCGAGGCCGACGCCGTGCTCGTGGTCAACGACCACCCCGACTACCGGGCGATCGAGGTCGATTCGGTGCTCGGTGGGAACCGGCCGAGGCTGGTCTACGACTCGTGGCGGATCCTCGACGAGCGCTCCATCACGGCCGCCGGCATCCGCTACGCCGGTATCGGCTACCTGCCGGCTCCGCTCGACAGCGCGGTGGCCGACGCCGGCGTGCCGACGGCGGGGGCATGATGCGGGCGCTCGTCCTCGGTGGTGCGGGCTTCATCGGCGCGCACCTGGCCGACCGGCTGGTCGCCGACGGGCACCGGGTGACCGTCGTCGACGACTTCTCCCGGGGCCGCGACGACCAGCGGCTGGCCGCGCTGCGGGCGCACCCGGCGGTCGACGTGATCTCCGCCGACCTGACCAGTGCCGACGCCTGGGCCCGACTGCCCCGGGGCTGGGACCAGATCTACCTGCTGGCCGCGGTGGTCGGGGTCCGCAACGTCGAGGCCGATCCGGCGCGGGTGATCCGGGTCAACACGCTCACCACGATGCACCTGCTGGACTGGGTGGCGCCCGGGGAACGGGTGTTCTTCAGCTCCACCAGCGAGGTCTACGCCGGCGGGGTGGACGCCGGCATCGTGCCGGTGCCGACCGGCGAGGACGTGCCCGTCATGGTGGCGGACGTGACGGCGCCGCGCTTCGCGTACGCGGTCAGCAAGCTCCTCGGCGAGGTCGCCCTCGTGCACGCCGCCCGGGCGAAGACCTGTCCCGCCGTCATCGGGCGGTTCCACAACGTGTACGGCCCGCGCATGGGTGCCGACCACGTCGTCCCGGAGATGTCGCTGCGGGCGCTGAGCGGGGAGGACCCGTTCCGGGTGTGGGGCTTCGACCAGCATCGCGCCTTCTGCTACGTCGACGACGCGGTCGAGGCGATGCTGCGGTTGATGGACTGTCCGGCCGCGGCCGGACAGATCGTCCACATCGGAAGCGACGCGGCCCAGACCAGCATCGCCGACCTGGCCAGGCTGGTGCTGCGGGTGGCCGGGGCGACCGCGGTGCTGCGGCCGATGCCCGCCCCGCCCGGCTCGGTCCACCGGCGCTGCCCGGACCTGGAGAAGCTGCGTCGACTGACGGGGTTCAGGCCGGCGGTGTCGCTGGAGGAGGGGGTGCGCCGCACCTTCGAGTGGTACCGGGACTGGCAGGCGCGCGAGGTCGGCCGATCCGTCCGGCCGCGGGCCGGGCACCGCGACGTGGACGCCGAGCCCGGACCGGCGGGTACCCCGGTGCGACCTGGCTGAGCGCCGGTCGTCGGGAAGAGCAACGGTGTCGAACTCCGTACGGGAAGCACCATCGGTGTCCCGGGCGTCGTCCTTCCGCCCCGACATCGAGGGTCTACGGGCGGTCGCGATCATCCTGGTGGTGCTGTACCACGCCGAGACCCCGGGATTCGACGCCGGCTTCGTCGGCGTCGACGTCTTCTTCGTGATCTCCGGTTATCTGATCACCGGGCTGCTGGTCAGGGAACGGCGGACGACCGGGCGGATCAACCTGTCCCGGTTCTACGCCCGCCGGGCCCGTCGGCTGCTACCGGCCTCGATCGTGGTGGCGCTCGCCACCTTCGGCCTGGCGAAGCTCCTCACGCCGCCGTTGGGGCTGCTCGACCTGCGGCGGGACGCCCTTGCCACGCTGGGCTACCTGGCCAACTACTGGTTCGCGGTGCGGGACACGGACTACCTGAACGATCACGTCGGGGCGTCGCCGTACCAGCAGTACTGGTCGCTGGCGGTCGAGGAGCAGTTCTACCTGGTGTGGCCGGCACTGCTCATCGGCGGTTGTTTCGTGCTGCGCCGGCTGGGGGTGCTGACCGCCGCCCGCGTGGTGGTCGCCGGCGTGCTCGTCGGGTCGTTCGGGCTCTGCGTGGTCCTGACGACGTTCGCCCAGCCGTGGGCGTTCTTCAGCCTGCCGACGCGGGCCTGGGAACTGGCCGTGGGCGGTCTGCTCGCCCTCCTCACCGGTCGGACGGGCCACCGTCCGGCGCGGTGGCTGCGGGCTCTCGGCTGGTGCGGTCTCCCGCTCGTCGTCGTCGCGCCGTCGCTGCTGGTGGGGCACGTGACCTTTCCCGGCTGGGCGGCGGCCCTCCCCGTGACCGGTGCGGCCCTGCTGATAACCGCGGGCACGGGTCGGCCCGGGCCGTTGCAGGCCGTGCTGGCCAGCGCGCCGTTGACCTTCGTGGGCCGGCTGTCGTACTCGGTGTACCTGTGGCACTGGCCGCTGCTGGTCCTGACCGGAGGAGTCCGCGGCGGTTCCCTGCCCGGCCCGGCCCGGGCGGCCGTGCTCGCCGGTACCGTGGTCGTCGCGTGGCTGACCTACCGGCTGGTGGAGAACCCGGTACGGCAGCATCGCTGGCTCGGCGCGCGGCCCGGATGGTCGCTGGCGATGGGCGCCGCCGGCACCGTGGCCGGCGCCGCCGTCGCCGTGCTGCTCGCGGTACCGCCGGCGCTGCACGTCGACCGTACGGCCGAATCCATCGCCGGCTCCACCATCGACCGGGCCGACTGGACCGGCTACGTGCCGAGCAATCTCGTCCCACCGCTGCGGTCCGCCGCCGCCGACTTCCCGCCCGTCTTCTCCGACGGCTGCCACGCGGACTTCCTGGACGAGGTCGTCCACGACTGCGTGTACGGGCGGGCCGACTCGGACGTCACCCTGGTCCTCTTCGGCGACTCGCACGCCGCCCACTGGTTCCCGCCGCTGAGAGCGGTCGCCGACCGGCGCGGGTTCCGCCTGGTGTCGTTGACGAAGTCCGGATGCCCGAGCGCGAGCGTACGGAAGACGAGCGTCTACCTCGGCCGGGAGTACCGCGAGTGCGACGAGTGGCGCTCCCGGGCCCTGGACCGGATCGGCGCCGAGCAACCGGACCTGGTGCTCCTCGCGAACAGCACCAACGCCACCCACGACGGGCCCGTTCCCCGCCACGAGTGGCTGGCCGGCCTGGCGCGGACGCTCGACCGGCTCTCCACCGTGCCGGGCCTGACGGTGCTGGCCGACACCCCCGCCGCCGACGTCGACGTCCCGAGCTGCCTGTCGGCCCGGCTCTCGGCCGCGATGTCCTGTGCGCTGCTCCGCTCGACCGCCGTCGACGCCGACCTCAGCCGCGCCGAGGCGGAGCTGGTACGCGGCCGGGGACGGCAGGTACTCGACCTCAACGACCACCTGTGTTCCGCGCGGGAGTGCCCGCCGATCATCGGCGACACGCTGGTCTACATCGACCGGCACCATCTCAGCCCGCAGATCACCCTGGCGTTGGGCGACGTCATCGAACGGCACGCGCTGGCGCACGTCGGCGGCGCCGGGCGGGCGGGCCGGAACTAGGGTCAGGTGCCTCGACCGGGCAGGCCCGGTACCGCCACCGGCCGCCGCGACCCCGGCGTGGGAAGCGGGGCCGTCGGCCGCAGCCACTGCGCCAGCCACACCACCGCGGCGAGGGGGAGGACGAACTTGATCAGGAACCACACGTTGTTGTCGAGGTCGGCGGTGGGCAGGAACGTGCACGCCCAGAGCATCGGGGCCAGCAGCTTCGGCGCCAGGGCCGCCTCCTGCCGCGCCCGCGCGTAGTACCGCCGGAGGAGCCGTACGACCATCCCCAGGAACGCGAAGGAGGCCACGCCGCCGAGGGGTCCGAAGTTCATGATGGCCTCCCCGGCGAGACCGTAGACCCGGCTCGACTTGATCCCCGACTCGAACGCCCTCGGCCCGAAGATCAGGTCCGTGCCGACCGCGACCTTGTCCCTCGGCCGTTCCGGCAGGATCGCCCGGGGCACCAGGAACGAGACGTCCCCGAGATAGGTGATCCCGTAGGCGGGCTCGGCGTCCGTGGTGCGTTGGCGGTCGAGCACCAGCGCCTGGATGTCGGCCCGGGAGAGGTCGCCCAGCAGGAGGGTGGGCACGTTCCGGCCGCTCTCGGTGGACAGTTCCTCGACGCTTCGGGTGCCCCGGGCGGCGTCGAGCACCTCCAGCCCGACGGATTTGTAGAGCCCGTAGACGTACATGAAGACGGCCAGGAACGCGACGAAGATGAAGAGGGACTTCCTGGAGACCCTCAGCACCAGCAGGTGGATCAGGGTCAGCCCGATCAGGATCGGCCAGATGGCGTTGCTGCGGCTGCCTCTCAGCCCGCCCACGAAGAACTGCGTGGCCGCGAGGCCGACCAGCACCAGGACCAGCGCCAACCGGTTCCGGGCGAGCTCGTGCCGCCAGCGTACGACGACGAGTGCGAAGATCAGCATCGGGAAGGCCTCGGCGATGATCAGCAGCCAGCCCAGCCCGCTGAGCTGGGAGCGTTCCGACCCTTCCGTCACGGTGCTCAGGTAGCCCGAAACCCCGCCCAGGGTGACGAGTTCGGCGCAGAACGCCAGTACGCTGACCGCGGCGGCGAAGAGACCGATCTTGTAGAACGCGTCCAGGTTGAACTGTCTGGACCGGCCTGTGGACGACCGCGCCCGGTCGGGGGCGGCCAGGACGAGTCGGTAGAGGCACAGGCCGACGGCGTTCAGCAGCCCCATCATGCCGAGTGCCTCCCGCCAGTCGGCGGGGCCGACGACGAAGCGGGGCCAGTAGTCGAGCATGACGTTCAGGATCGGCGCCAGGTAGAAGAGGTGGACGCCCAGCAGCCCCAGCACCGCCTGCGGGTCGAATATGTCGCGTCGGCGCAGCGTCCAGTCCACCGCGTCGATGCCGATGAGTACGCCGCACACCGTCACCGGGATGAGGAACCAGTGGCGGAGCCTCGGGTCGACCAGCGCCAGTGTGGTGCTGGTCGTGGTCACCAGGAGGCAGGAGAGAGCCAGGCTGGCGCCGTCGTCCCTCGGCCGCCACCTGGCGGTGGTCCTGCCGGGTTGGATCGGGTCAAGGATCCGGTGCGTACCGCCAACCGCGCTCACCTCAGCCCCCTGTCTTCTCGGTGTCTCGGTGTCTGGCCCCAGGTTCCGCCGCGCCGGCCGGCGCGGGGCATCGCCACGGGTTCACCGCGCATCTGTCCGCCACAGGGCTCTCCACTCCCGCACCGCACGATCGAGCAGGAACGGCGACGACCGGAGACTCTGGCGGATCTCCCGGCGGGCGCCGGCGGACGCCCGGGCCTGTCGCATCGCGGCGTCGGCCCAGCGGTCCGGGCCGGCCGACAGCGGCAGCAGGCTGAGCCCGCACACGTGTGCGGCCAGTTCCCGCAGGCACGGCAGGTCCGTGGCCACCACCGGCACGCCGGCGGCCAGGGCTTCCAGGACCACGCCGGGCATGCCCTCCCAGTGCGAGGGCAGCAGCAGTACGTCGGCCGCGGCCAGCGCCGAGGCGATCTCCTCGGTCTCGCCGGCGAGCACGACGTACGGGTCGTCGCCGATCCGCGGGTGGGCGGACGTGAGGTCGTCGGTGCCGCCCGGACCGACGGCGAGCAGCCTCGTCTCCGGCCACCGCGCACGGACGGCGCGGTGCACGTCGACCAGGAACGGGCGGTTCTTCACCGCCGCGGCCCGCCCGATGTGCAGCAGCACGGGGTCCTCGGCCGGCAGGTTCCACCGCTCACGCGCGGGCCGGCGCTCCCAGCCCTCCACCCGCTCGACCGAGACGCTGTTGTAGAGCACCCGGTAGCGGGCGTCGCGCAGCGGCGGGGCGGCGAGTCCCAGCGCCGCGGCGGTCACCCCCACGACGTCGGTGGCGGTGCGGCGCAGCAGGTGTCTGAGGAACGTCCGCCGGACCCGCCACGGCAGCGTGTCCGGCCGCCCGTCGCCCTCGCTCCACATCCGCGCCACCCGTACCGGCACGCGGGCGGCCTGCGCCAACAGCAGGACGACCGCGCTGGTCAGGCTGACGTGTGCGACGACGACGTCCGGGCGGGCCGACCGCAGTCCCCGCAACAGTCGGGGCGCGAAGGAGTGCACCGGCGAGAGCGGGCACTGCCGGACCAGGGCGCCGGCGGCCCGGAACTCCTCGGCCAGACTGCCCTCCCGCCCGCCCAGCGTGATGAAGGTCTGCTCGACCTCGTCCGGCGGTAGCGAGCGGCAGATGTCCAGGGACACCGTCTCGGCGCCGCCCCGGTCCAGGCTGCCGATGACGTGCGCCACCCTGACGGGTCGGCGGGGCGGCGGAGGTGGCCGGTTCGGGGTCTGCTGCTGGATCCGGCCGCTCACCGGACGGCACTGATCGGGTCGGGTCGACGATGCGGGTCGCCGGAGTTGACCAGGTCCAAGTCGAGCCTCCGTTGCTGTACGGCCGGAGCGGCCATGAGCGTTCTATCAGCTCATCCGTGCCGTTCCGGGGATTTTCACGAAGTACGGGCCAACTTTCGGCCATTTGTCATATATCGGGGAGGTGCGTGCGGTATCCGGGCGCCAGGGCGTTTCCGGGACCATCGCAACTCGTTGCCCGTGATGTGGTCGTCCCGACGCGTCACCAGGTGAACGTCGGTTGCCACCCCCCAGTGACGACGAGGGAGCGACGTTGACTGCACTGTTTGCCGATCGCCGGGTGCTCATCACCGGCGGCACCGGCTCCTTCGGCCAGACGATGACCCGCCGGCTGCTCGACCGCGCGGTGGGCGAGGTACGGGTGCTCAGCCGCGACGAGGCCAAACAGGACGCCATGCGGCGGACGCTCTGCGACGACCGGGTCCGCTACTACGTCGGCGACGTGCGGGACCACGACACCGTGCTCCGGGCGACCCGCGACGTGGACTTCGTCTTCCACGCCGCCGCGCTCAAGCAGGTCCCGTCCTGCGAGTTCTTCCCCCTGGAGGCGGTCCGCACGAACGTGCTGGGCAGCGTCAACGTGGTCGAGGCGGCCGAGCGCAACGACGTGGGCTCCGTCGTCATGCTCGGCACGGACAAGGCGGTCTACCCGGTGAACGCGATGGGCATGACCAAGGCCCTGATGGAGAAGGTCGCCCAGGCGCACGCCCGGAACAACCGGGGGAGCCGGACGACGATCTCCAGCGTCCGGTACGGCAACGTGATGTTCTCCCGCGGCTCGGTCATCCCGCTCTTCATCGAACAGATCAGGGCCGGCCGGGCGCCCACCGTCACCAACCCGTCGATGACCCGGTTCCTGATGTCCCTGGCGGACTCGGTCGAGCTGGTCGAGCACGCCTTTCTGCACGCCCGGCCGGGGGACATCTTCATCCGCAAGGCCGGCGCCTGCACCGTCGGGGACCTCGCCGTCGCGCTCTGCCAGCTCTTCGACGTGCCGGCCAAACTGGACCTGATCGGGGTACGGCACGGCGAGAAGCTGCACGAGACGCTGGCCAGCCGCGAGGAGCTGAGCCGGGCGGACGACTTCGGCGACTTCTTCCGGGTACCGGTCGACGACCGGGACCTCAACTACGCCCGCTACGTCTCGGAGGGGGACCCGAAGGGCGTGCACGGGACCGACTTCAACTCCGCCAACGCGCCCCGGCTGGCCGTACCGGAGATCGGGCAGTTGCTGCGCACCCTGCCCGAGGTACGGGCCGAGCTGGCGGCCCGCGATGCCGCCCTGGTGTCATGAGGCTCGCGCTGACCGGTGCCGGCGGCTTCCTCGGCTGGCACGTACGGGTCCTGGCCCGGGCCCTGGGCTGGCCCGAGCCGGTGGCCGTGACCCGGGCCGAGCTGGCGGAACCGGCGCTGGTCGCGGCGAAGGTCGGCGGTGTGGACCGGCTGCTGCACCTGGCCGGGGTCAACCGCGGCGACCCCTCCGACGTGGCGGCCGGCAACGTGGAACTGGCCGCGACGCTCGCCCGGGGGCTGCGCCGGTGCGGGCACCCGCCGAAGAGCATCGTCTTCGCCAACTCCGTGCAGGCCGGCAACGGCACCCCGTACGGCGACTCCAAGTCGGTGGCGGCGGACACCCTGGTCGCCGCGGCGGCCCAGGCGGCCGCCGGCTTCGTCGACCTGCGGCTGCCGAACCTCTACGGCGAGCACGGCCGGCCGCACTACAACTCGGTGGTGGCCACCTTCTGCCGCACCCTCGCCACCGGCGGTGCGACGGAGGTCCGCGACGACCGGGAACTGGCGCTGGTGCACGCCGGCGACGCCGCCGCCCGGCTGGTCGACGCGCCCGCGACCGGCGCCTGGGACGCGAGCATGCCGGCGCTGCGCACCGGCGTACGGGCCCTCGCGGACCGGCTCGGGGACATCGCGGCGACGTACCGCAGCGGCGAGATCCCGCCGTTGCCGGACCGGCACGAGGTCCGGCTCTTCAACACCTACCGGTCGCACTGCTTCCCGGCGCACTACCCGCTGCCGCTGACCCGGCACGCCGACCGGCGCGGCGAACTGGTCGAGGTGGTCAGGGCGCACGGCGGTGCCGGGCAGACCTTCTGTTCCACCAGCCACCCCGGGGTGGTCCGGGGTGAGCACTTCCACCTGGCCAAGGTGGAACGCTTCGCGGTGCTGCGCGGCACCGCCGAGATCAGCCTGCGCCGGATCGGGCACACCGAGGTGACCCGCTTCGCGGTCAGCGGCGAGGAGCCGGTGGTGGTGGACATGCCGACGATGTGGGCGCACAACATCGTCAACACCGGCACCGACGAACTGCTCACCCTCTTCTGGTCCAACGAACTCTTCGACCCGGACCGTCCGGACACCTATCCGGAGCCCGTCGGCGACCGGGTGCCGGCGGTGGTCGGATGAGCGGCGGCGCCGGGGCGGGCCGGTCCGCCGCGACCCGGGTGATGACCGTGGTCGGCACCCGACCGGAGATCATCCGGCTCTCCCGGGTGCTCGACCGGCTGGACCGGACCGTGGACCACGTGCTCGTGCACACCGGGCAGAACTGGGACCGGACGCTGTCGGAGGTCTTCTTCACCGAACTCCGGCTGCGCCGGCCCGACCGCTTCCTGCGGGTCGACACCTCCTCGCTGGGGCGGGTCCTCGGCGGGGTGCTGATCGGCATGGAGGAGGCGATCGAGGAGCTGCGCCCGGACGCGCTGCTGGTGCTGGGGGACACCAACAGCTGCATCGCCGCGCTGATGGCCCGCCGGATGCGGATCCCCGTCTACCACATGGAGGCCGGCAACCGCTGCTTCGACCTCAACGTGCCGGAGGAGACGAACCGGCGGCTGGTGGACCACGTCGCGGACTTCAACCTGGTCTACACCGAGCACGCCCGCCGCAACCTGCTCGCCGAGGGGCTGCACCCGCGGCGGATCACGCACACCGGCTCGCCGATGCGCGAGGTGCTGGAGCACCACCGTACGGACATCGCCGGCTCGACCATCCTGGACCAGCTCGAACTGGAGCCGGACGGCTACTTCGTGGTCAGCGCCCACCGCGAGGAGAACGTCGACCAGCCGGAACGCCTGCACCGGCTGCTGGAGTGCCTGCGCGCGGTCCGGAGCACCTGGCGGCTGCCGGTGCTGGTCTCCACGCACCCCCGCACCCGCAAGCGGCTGGAGGCGCTGACCGCCGACGCCACCGCGCTGGACGGTGTCGCCTTCCACGAGCCGTTCGGGCTCTTCGACTACGTGCACCTGCAGACCCGGGCCCGCTGCACCCTGTCGGACAGCGGCACGATCAGCGAGGAGGCGGCGATCCTCGGGTTCCCGGCGGTGACGCTGCGGGAGTCGATCGAGCGTCCGGAGGCGCTGGACGCCGGTGGCATCATCATGACCGGCCTCGATCCGCAGGGTGTGGTCGAGGCGATCTCGGTCGTGGTCGACCAGGTCCGGGCCGGCGGCGTGCCCTGTCCGGCGGACTACCGCGTCCCGGACACGTCCCGCCGGGTGGTCGACTTCATCCTGTCCACCGTCCGCCGCCACCACGAATGGGCCGGCATCCGGCGCTGACGGCGCCGCCCGTCCTCAGCGGTGACCGGCCGACCCGGTCTCCTCGATGACGTCGGCGACCCGGACCGCCGAGGTCCGGTTGTCGAAGAGCCGCAGGGCGCGTTGCCGGGCCCGCTCGCCCCAGGCCGCCAACCGGCCGGCGGCGAACTCGCGGTGGGCGGTCGCCAGCGCGGCGGCCAGCGCGGCCGGGTCACCGCGCGGCACCACCCAGCCGGAGGACTCCTCGACCGTCTCGGGCAGCCCGCCGGCGTCGCTGACGATGCTGGGTACGCCCATCGCGCTCGCCTCCAGGACGGCACCGTGCCCCTCGGAGAGGGAGGGGCTGACGCTCAGGTCGGCGGCCCGGTGGCAGGGGCGTACGTCGGCCAGCGACTCCAGCCAGGTGACGCTCGGGTCGGTGGCCACCCCGTACCGCTGGACGAGGTCGCGGCGGTACGCCTCACCGGCGGCGGTCCACCCCGCGCCGACCAGCAGCAGGTGCGCCCGCGGATGCCCGGCCCGGAAGGTCTGCCAGGCCGCGAGGAGGACGTCGTGGCCCTTGATCGCCCGCCCCCGGTGCGCCAGCCGCTTCGGCGGGTAGACGTACGCCACCATGACCACGAGGAACGCGTCGGCGTCGATGCCGAGTTCGGCCCGGGACTTGGCGCGTACCTCGTCCCGGCCGGCGCCGGCGGGGTCGTCCGGTGCGGTCGTCCGGGGCGCCGCGAAGTGGGCCGGGTCGACGCCGTAGGTCGCCACGGGCCGGCGGGCCGGCGGGCAACCCAGTGCGCCGTAGAGCCCCGAGGTGTGCGCGGTGCCGCAGATGGTGACGTGGTCGAGCCGCCACAGCAGGCGTTCGACCGGCCGGATCAGCGGCGACTCCAGGAACAGCGGTCCGGCGACCATGTGCACCCGGCGTACCGGTAGGCCCAGCGTGGCCACCCGGGCCGCGAGCGCCGAGGCGTACAGGTGGTAGTGCAGCACGTCGGGCCGGAGCCGGCGGACGAGCCGGCGCAGCCGCCACAGCCCCCGCAGGGTCGCCGGGTCCGGCCGGAACCGGAAGTCGAAGGGCGAGCCGAGCACGTCGAAGCCGTGCCTGGTCAGCTCCGCGGTCAGCCGGCCGGAGCCGGGCGGCAGCACGACGACGACCTCGTGCCCCCGGCGACGCAGCTCGGTCACCTGCGGCAGGATCCACATCCCGCCGCTGTTGGTCTTCAGCAGGACCGCGATCCGAAGTCGTCGCCGCACCGCTGGTCCCTCCTCTCCGACGGGCTCGGGCGCGCTGCTCACCTCGCCGGCACTCCCTTGACCACCGCGCCGGCCGGCGGCTGTCCCGGACGACGCAGGCGCTGGCGCCGACGGTCGCGTCCGCGCCCACCCGCAGGCCCTGGAGCACGGCGGCGGCGGCGCCGATCAGCACCCCGGCCTCCAGCCGGCAGTCCCCGGAGACCGCGGCGAGCGGGTTGACCGAGACGTGGTCCGCCAGCACGCAGTCGTGCGCGACGGTCGAGTTCTGGTTCAGGTGTACGTGCCGGCCGAGGGTGACGTTCGTGGTGACCCGCGCGCCGGCGAAGACCACCAGGCCGTCTCCGGCCACGGTGTCCGGCCCGAGGGTCGCGGCGGGATGCACCAGGCTCGCCACCGGCAGCCCGTAGGTGTCGACGCGCTGCCCGACCGTGCGCCGTACCCGGGGATCGCCGAGCCCGACCGCGACGTGCGTGCCCGGCGTGGCCTCCCGCAGCCACTCGACCGGCCCGAGGTACGGCACCCCCAGCCGGTGCAGCCGCTTCTGGTTCAGCTCGGACGGACAGTCGTCCAGGAAGCCCAGCATCCGCCACTGGGGCCCGGTGACCGACGCCGCGTTGACCGCCCGGACGATGTCGAGCAGTTCCCGGCCGTGGCCGCCGCAGCCCACGATGACGAGGTCCAGCGGCATCCGGCTGCCCCGGGTCATCCGGTGGACCGATCCGCCGGCGCGCCGCGGTGCCCCGACGGGTCGGGCCCGGCGCCGCCGCCCACCGTGGCGGTGTCCTGTTCCGGCGCGGAGGCCTGGCCCGGTAGCTGGCCGGTGCCGACGAACTCGCCGGCGGTGGGACTACCGGGCGCGGTGATGCCGCGCCGCCGGAGCACCGCGCCGACGGTCTCGACGAGGATGCGCAGGTCCAGGCCGAGGCTGCGGTGGTCGACGTACCACACGTCGTGCCGGAACCGCTCCGGGAACGGCAACTCGTTGCGGCCCCGCACCTGGGCCAGTCCGGTGATGCCCGGCCGTACCTCGTGCCGGCGGGCCTGGACGGGGGTGTACCGGTCCAGGTACTCCACCAGCAGGGGGCGGGGTCCGACCAGGCTCATCTCGCCACGGAGCACGTTCCAGAGCGTGGGCAGCTCGTCCAGGCTGGTGGAGCGCAGCCAGCGGCCGAGCCCGGTCAGCCGCTCGCGGTCGCCGAGCACGCCGGCCGGGGGGTCCGCCGGGCGCATGGTGCGGAACTTGACCAGCTCGAACGGCTCACCGTGCCGGCCGGGCCGGACCTGCCGGAACAGCACCGGCCGCCCCATCGTCGCGGCGATCGCGACGGCCACCGCCACCACGAGCGGCGCGGTGAGGACGAGCAGCAGGGTTGCGGCGACGAGGTCGAGGAGCCGCTTGCCGCGCTCGTACCCGAGCCGGCCGGCGCGGTCCCCGGCGACCGTCGGGGCGCTACCGGCGCCGGGGGCGGTGGATCCGCCGGCGTCCAGGGTGTCCGGTGCGGCGGTCACCGCCGGGCCTCCAGGAACGCGCTGACGGCGTCGAGGACCCGACCGATCTGCGGCTCGGTCAGGGCGGATCCGCTGGGCAGGGTGAGGCCCTGCTCGAACAGCCGCGCGGCGGCGCCGGTCAGCGCGGACCGGGCCGAGGCGAAGACCGGTTGCAGGTGCATCGGCTTCCAGACCGGCCGGGTCTCGATCTGCCGGTCGGCGAGGTGGGCGGCGAGTTCGGCGGCGTGCCAGCCGGCCCGGTCCGGGTCGACCACGACGACGCTGAGCCAGCAGTTGGCTCCGGGGTCGTGGTCGCCGAGCAGGCGTACGCCGGGCACCGCGGCGAACAGCTTGGCGTACCGCTCCCGCAGGTCCCGGCGGCGGGCCATCATCTCGTCGAGCCGGGCCAACTGCGCCCGGCCGAGGGCGGCGAGCACGTTGCTGAGCCGGTAGTTGTAGCCGATCTCGGTGTGCTCGTAGTGCGGCACCGGCTGGCGGGCCTGGGTCGCCAGGTACCGGCAGCGGTCGAGCAGCGGGCCGTCGTCGGAGACCAGCATGCCGCCGCCGGAGGTGGTGATGATCTTGTTGCCGTTGAAGGAGAGGGCCGCGACCCGGCCGAAGGATCCCGCCGGGCGTCCCCGGTAGGTGGCACCGAGCGCCTCGGCGGCGTCCTCGATCACCGGCACGCCCACCGCCGCGCAGATCGGCAGCAGCGCGGTGTAGTCCGCGCAGGCGCCGAACATGTCCACCGGGATCACCGCGGCGATCCGCTCGCCGGCGGCGGGCAGCCGGTTGAGCAGCTCCGCCAGCAGTCCGATGTCGATGTTCCCGGTGGTCGGGTCGCAGTCGACGAAGACCGGCTCGGCGCCGGTGTACGCCACCGCGTTCGCGGTCGCGACGAAGGTCAGCGTGGGTACCAGGACCACCGTCCCCGGGCCGGCGCCCAGGGTCAGCAGCGCGAGGTGCAGGGCGGCCGTCCCGGAGCTGACCGCCACCGCGTGCCGGGTGCCGGCCCGGTCGGCGACCTCGCGCTCGAACGCCGCCAGCTCGGGACCGGCGGGTGCGACCCACCCGGAGCGGATCGCCCGCAGGACGTACGACTCCTCCAGCGCCCCGATGTCGGGGGGTGACAGCAGTATCTCGGCGGTCATCGGGTGGCGGCACCCGCCGGGCGGGGGTGGGCAGCAGGGCGCGGGAACCGGCGGAAAGTCACGGGGAGTGCCTCCGAACGCAAAAGCCACTTAGGGGGATGAACCGGTTCTACCAGGCTCAACTATGGCTCTAACGGCTCGACCCCGGTTTTTCGGCGGTTCTCACCGAGAATTCGGGTACGGCGCACGATGCCGGCGATATCCCGCCAGAGCGCCGCATGATCCGGCTAGTCTGACCGGTTGCCCGCCACCCTCAGGCCGGCATGACCGGCAGGGTGAGGGTGAAGGTCGTGCCCAACCCGACCTGGCTGGCCACCCGGATCGAGCCGCCGTGGTCGGTGACGATCTGCCGGACGATGGCCAGGCCGAGCCCGCTGCCACCGGTCGCGCGGCCACGGGCCGAGTCGGCCCGCCAGAACCGGTCGAAGACCAGCGGCAGGGCCTCGGCGGCGATCCCCGACCCGGTGTCCGAGACCCGTACCACCGCCGTGTCGTCGGAGCGTTCGGCACTGAGGGTCACGCTGCCACCCCGACCGGTGGCCCGGAGCGCGTTGGTGATCAGGTTTCCGAGCACCTGCCGCAGCCGGTCCGGGTCGGCGTAGACCGAGATCGACCCGGCGCTGACGGTCAGCGAGACTCCCGCCGACTCCGCCCCGGCCCGGTGGGCGGTGCGGCAGGTCTCCAGCAGCTCGGCGACGTCGACCGGCCCCCGGTGGTACGCCAGGCTCCCCGCCTCGGCGAGAGCGAGTTCCTGGAGGTCGTCGACGATGCGCTGCTGGAGTACGGCCTCCTCGTGTAGCGAGGCGAACAGCTCCGGATCGGGGTTGACCACCCCGTCGGAGAGCGCTTCCAGATAGCCCCGCAGATTCGCCAGCGGGGTACGCAGCTCGTGCGCGACGTCCGCCACCAGCCGCCGCTGGCGCTCCTCCCCGCGCTGGAGCGAATCGGCCATCCGGTTGAACGAGCGGGCCAGCTCGGCCAGCTCGTCGTTGCCCTCCACCGGAACCCGGCTGGACAGGTCACCGCGCCCGAGCCGCTGCGACGCGGCGGTGAGGGTACCGATGGGCCGGAGCACCCGGTGACTGAGCAGGGCCGTCGCGATGACCGCCACCGCCGCCACCCCGGCCGCGGCGGTGAGCAGCGGAGCCGCGACCAGGGACCGCCCCTGGTCGCCGACGCCGAGGAAGACCCGGGCCGGCGCCGGGGCGAACTCGTGGGTCCGGGCGCTGAACACCTCCGCCAGGCAGTCGTGCCCCGGCTCCGGCCCGTTGACGGGCGGGCACTGGGCCACCCGGGCCAGGTCATCGTCGAGCGCCCGGGGCGACTCGAAGGTCAGTTGCTCACACTGCTTGATCAGTTGGGAGGCGGCGGGAGCGCCCACGTCGGGTTCGAAGTGCGGCACCCCGTACTCGTCGGCCGTCTGGGTCACGGTGACGTTCCTGCGGGTCAGGCAGGCCGCCATCCGCACGTCGGTCCGGTACCGCTGGATGGTTTTGGCGGTGATCGCCGCCGCGTTCTCCCGGACGTCGGAGAGGTCGAGCGTGGGCCGGGGGTTGACGAAGCCGTTCATCGGACCCAGGCTCCGGGCCGAACGGTGCTCCTCGTGGTCGGTGTCCACGATCACCTGGCCCGACTCGGTGACCAGGTGGATCCGCTGGCCGGTCTGCTCCCGCAGCCCCACGACGAGATCCCGTACCCCCTCCCAGGTGCCGTGCCGGCGGCCGTAGTCGGTCAGCGCCGCGGTGACCTGGTCGAGCTGTGCCCGGTCGGCGGTCTCCGAGTCGAGCTGCCGGGAGGCCTGGTGCAGGGTCAGCCAGGCGGTCGCGGCGGTCGCGCTGACCGCGACGAGCATGATCAGACCGAGTACCCGGAACCGGAAGCTCACGGCCGGCGGTCCGTCCCGGCCCGCTCGTCCGGCACCCGGGCGCCGGGGCCCCGCCCGGCGGGCGGCTCCGCCAGCCGGTAACCGCGACCGAAGACCGTCTGGACGTAGCGCGGTTCGGCGGGATCGGCCTCGATCTTGCGTCGCAGGTTCATCACGTGCGCGTCGACGGTGCGTTCGAGCACGTAGTGGTCGAAACCGAAGGCCCGGTCGATGATCTGTGCCCGGGTGAAGGCCCGGCCCGGCTCGCCGGCCAGCACCTCCAGGATGCCGAACTCCTTCGCGGTCAGCGTGACGAGCCGGCCGCCGATCCGTACCTCGAACCGGCCGGGGTCGACCTCCAGGTCACCCACCCGCAACACGGTCTGGTTGCCCCCGCTCAGCACGCCGGCGCGGCGCAGCAGGGCCCGTACCCGGGCGGCCAGCTCCCGTGGGCTGTACGGCTTGGTGAGGTAGTCGTCCGCCCCGACGTCCAGCCCGTGCAGCACGTCGTCCTCGGTCGTCCGGGCGGTCAGCAGCAGGATCGGCAGGGTCGACTCGGCCCGCAGGATCCGGCAGACGTCGAGCCCGTCCAGCACCGGCATCATCACGTCGAGGACCGCCAGATCCGGGCGGCGGGTGCGGCACTGCTCCAGGGCGGCGCGGCCGTCACCGACCACCAGCACGCTGTGCCCCTCGCGTTCGAGGTAGAGCCGGACCAGGTTGGCCTGCTTCGGGTCGTCCTCGGCGACCAGTATCCGCGCGCTCATGATTCCCCATTCTGCCTGCTCATGGCGGGGTCGATTAGAGCCGCAGAGCGGTGAAGAAGTGATGAAGTCGGCATGCGGAAGCCGTCGGGGCCGGCTCGCGGGGGCCGAGGCACGACTTCTTCACCACTTCCTTTACGAAATCTCGACAACCTGCTCCGTATGGTGCCGAGCATGATGGAACGACCGGGGGCATCGGAAGTGGCCATGATCGCCCACGTTGGCCGGCCGGCCGGCTGGAACGAGCGACGCTGGCGGGCGGCCCGCCGCCGGATCCGGGAGACTCTCGCGGTACGCCGGGCCGGCGCGGCGGCCGGGCAGCGGGACAACCCGCCGTCGGCGGGCCGGTGGGACCGTCCGGCACACCCGGCGGTCGAACCGGGCGACCACTAGAGTCGTCCCGACCGGCCCCGCCAGGGTGGGCCGGGCCGAGGGGAGTGGGTGGGTGCTGCACCTGAGGATCATCGTGCCGACCGACCAGTCCGGCGCGGTGGTGGCGCTGCTCTCCGCCGATCCCGCGGTCACCCACCTCATCGTGCTCCCCGGCGCCGCCCGTACGCCCCCGGGCGACGTGGTGCTCTGCGACGTCGTCCGGGAGGGGGCGGACACCGTCCTGGACGCGCTGCGGGCGCTCGGGGTGGACCGCTCCGGCGCGGTCGTCGGGGACGGGGTGGACGTGACCCTCTCCGCCGCCGCCGAACGGGCCGAACGGGCCGCACCCGGGCTGGGTCCGGACGCGGTGGTCTGGGACGAGATCGCGCAGAAGACCGGTGAGGAGACGCAGCTCTCGGTCACGTACCTGCTGCTGCTCACCGTCGCCACGATGATCGCCGGCATCGGGGTCCTGCTCGACCAGCCGATCCTGATCGTCGGTGCGATGGTGGTCGGTCCGGAGTTCGGCCCGCTCGCGGCGCTGAGCGTGGCGCTGGTCCGGTGGCGGCGCCCGATCCTGCGGCGCTCGGCCCTGGCGCTGGCCGGCGGATTCCTCGTGGCGATGGCGGTGACCGTGCTCAGCACCTGGACGTTGGACGCCGTGGGTCTGATCGACCGGTCGATGCTGCTGCGGCCCCGGCCGCTGACCGACTTCATCTGGCGCCCCGACGCGCTCTCCTGGGTGGTCGGTTTCCTGGCCGGGGTCGCCGGGATGCTCTCGGTCACCGCCAACCGGTCCGGCTCGCTGGTCGGCGTGCTTATCTCCGTCACCACCGTGCCGGCGGCGGCGAACGCGGCGGTCGCCACCGCCTACGGCACGCTGGGCGCGGCGATGGGCTCGATCGCCCAGTTGCTGATCAACCTTGCCGCGATCGTGCTGGCCGGGGTGCTGACGCTGCTGGTACAGCGGCTGTGGTGGCACCGGGTCGCCTCCCGTCGGACCGAGGGCGCGACCCGACGACTCCCGTTCGTACCGCTGCGGAAGCGCCACGGCGGGGACGCCGTACCCGGGTCGCCGCCCCGACCGTGACCCGCGCGGTCCGCCGGGGGCAGGGTCGGGGGTGATCCGGCGGCGGGCGCGGACGGGGCATCCGCCGCCGGAGGCGTCGCGGTCAGCGGCCGGAGCGGCCTCCGTCGAGTCCCTTGTCCAGGCCGGCCCGGCGCAGGGCGTCCGCCAGTGCCCCGCCGCCGAAGCCGCCGCCCTGACCGCCGCCGGACCGGCCACCGCCACCGCCACCGCCGCCGCCGGACCGGCCACCGCCACTGGACCGGCCACCACCGGACCGGGCAGCGTCACCGGACCGGCCACCCGTGCGGCCGGCATCCTGGGCGCCGCGCCCCGGGCGTTGCTGGCCGTCGCGGGGGGCGTCCCGGTCCCGTTGCGGGCGACCCTCGGCCTCGTCCTCCAGCCGCAGGGTCAGCGAGATCCGCTTGCGCGGTACGTCGACGTCGAGCACCTTGACCCGTACCACGTCGCCGGACTTGACCACGTCGCGCGGATCCTTCACGAACGTCCGCGACATCGCCGAGACGTGCACGAGACCGTCCTGGTGCACCCCGACGTCGACGAAGGCGCCGAACGCGGCCACGTTGGTGACCACGCCCTCCAGCAGCATTCCCGGCTTCAGGTCGCCGATCTTCTCCACCCCGTCGGCGAAGGTCGCCGTCCGGAACGCCGGTCGCGGGTCGCGCCCCGGCTTCTCCAGCTCCCGGAGGATGTCGGTGACGGTGGGCAGCCCGAAGGTCTCGTCGACGTAGTCGGTCGGCTTCAGGCCGCGCAGCACGCTGGTCTTCCCGATCAGCGTGCCGAGCCCGCCGCCGGTCGAGGTGAGGATCCGGCGGACCACCGGGTACGCCTCCGGGTGCACGCTGGAGGCGTCCAGCGGGTCGTCCCCGCCGGGGATGCGCAGGAAGCCGGCGCACTGCTCGAAGGCCTTCGGCCCGAGCCGGGCGACCCGCTTGAGCGCCTGCCGGGTCCGGAACGGGCCGTTGGCGTCGCGGTGCAGCACGATGTTCTCCGCCAGCCCGGAGCCGATCCCGGAGACCCGGGTCAGCAGCGGCGCGGACGCCGTGTTGACGTCGACGCCGACCGCGTTCACGCAGTCCTCCACCACCGCGTCGAGCGAGCGGGAGAGCTTCAGCTCGGAGAGGTCGTGCTGGTACTGCCCGACGCCGATCGAGCGCGGGTCGATCTTGACCAGCTCGGCAAGCGGGTCCTGCAGCCGGCGCGCGATCGAGACCGCACCGCGCAGCGAGACGTCCAGCTGGGGCAGTTCCTGGGAGGCGTACTCGGAGGCGGAGTAGACCGAGGCGCCGGCCTCGGAGACCATCACCCTGGTCAGGTTCAGTTCGGGGTGCCGGGCGATCAGGTCGGCGGCGAGCTTGTCGGTCTCCCGGGAGGCGGTGCCGTTGCCGATCGCGACCAGCTCGACGCGGTGTTCCTTCGCGAGCCGGGCCAGTACGTCGATGGCGGCGTCCCACTGCCGGCGGGGCTCGTGCGGATAGATCGTGCCGGTGCCGACGACCTTGCCGGTGCCGTCCACCACCGCCACCTTCACCCCGGTGCGCAGCCCCGGGTCCAGCCCCATGGTGGGGCGGGTGCCGGCCGGCGCGGCCAGCAGCAGGTCGCGCAGGTTCGCCGCGAAGACCCGGACCGACTCGTCCTCGGCCGCCTGCCAGAGCCGCATCCGCAGGTCCGCGCCGAGGTGGATCAGGATCCGGGTACGCCAGGCCCAGCGCACCGTGTCGACCAACCACCGGTCGGCGGGCCGGCCGCGGTCGGCGACGCCGAAGCGGGCGGCGATCTCCAGCTCGTAGCGGGTGGGGCCGACGACGGCGTCCTCGGGCGCCGGGGCCTCCTCCGGGTCCAGGGTCAGGTCGAGCACGCCCTCCTTCTCGCCCCGGAACATGGCCAGGATCCGGTGCGAGGCCATCCGGGTGAACGGCTCGGAGAAGTCGAAGTAGTCGGAGAACTTGGCGCCGGGCTCCTGCTGGCCGTCGCGTACCCGGGACACCAGCCGGCCCCGCGACCACATCTGCTCGCGCAGCGAACCGATCAGGTCGGCGTCCTCGGCGAACCGCTCCACCAGGATGGCGCGGGCGCCGTCCAGGGCCGCGGTCGGGTCGGCCACCCCGCCGTCGGGGTTGACGAAGGCGGTCGCCGTGCTCCGCGGGTCCTGGCCGGGGTCGGCGAGCAGCGACTCGGCCAGCGGCTCCAGGCCCGCCTCCCGGGCGATCTGCGCCCTGGTCCGCCGCTTCGGTTTGTACGGCAGGTAGATGTCCTCCAGCCGCGCCTTCGAGTCGGCGGCCATGATCTGCGCTTCCAGCGCCTCGTCCAGCTTGCCCTGGCCGCGGATCGAGTCCAGCACCGCCGCGCGCCGCTCCTCCAGCTCGCGCAGGTAGCGCAGCCGCTCCTCCAGGTTGCGCAGCTGGGTGTCGTCGAGCGACTCGGTGGCCTCCTTGCGGTACCGGGCGATGAACGGCACGGTGGCCCCGCCGTCGAGCAGGTCGACCGCGGCCCGCACCTGCCGCTCGTGTACGCCGAGCTCCTCGGCGATCCGCTGGTGCACTGGGCGCTGGTGCACGGAGGTTGTCACGATCCTGATCCGCCTTTTCCACTGGGGCCCGGCCTGTTGCGCCGGGTCCCGGCCTTGCCACCGGGTTCCGGCAAGCATTGTGCCGTACACCCGGAGGTGTCGGTGCGGCCGGCGCTCGCGGCGTCGCGACGCGCCCGGCCCGGGATCCGGCCGGCCCGGGTTCACAGGTCCGGCCGGCCGGGCCGGGGCGTCGGGGTGGCTCGACTCAGCGTCGGGCGGTCGCCGGGGCGTTGCCGAGCACCGCCTCGACGGCGTTCAGCAACTCGGCCAGTTCCGTCGGCAGCAGGCGGCGGGCGGCGGCTATCCGCTCCGCCAGCATCGACCGGTCGGTCGGGATGAGGGCGCGGATCAGGCCACCGGCGCGGACCAGCCCGGCCAGGGTGGCGGTACGGGCGTCCAGTGGCTGCTCCGAGCGCTCCAGCATGGCGGTGAGTCGCACCCGGGGCCGGGCGACCCGGTTGGGGTCGAGGCCGGGCCAGTGGATCCGGGTCCGGAGGTTGAGCCCGCGGACGGTGGTGCGGCGGACCGCGCCGGCGTTGACCAGCCGGTCCCCGACGTGGTCGCGGACCCGGGGAGCCAGGAACTCCAGCCAGGACCGGGCCAGGTGGCCGTCGCCGCGCCGGACGATCTCGGCGAGCACCCGGTCGCTGACCGGCTCGCGCCAGGGCCGGCGGTCGGCGACGTAGACCTGGGAGCGGGCGATGCCGACCCGTTCGTCGAGGATCAGCTCCCCGAGAATGGCCCCGGCCAGTGCGGTGTCCAGGGGGTTGGCGGCCGTCAGCGGTTTGCCGCTGTAGTCGTCATGGGCGATGAGGAACAGTTCGTCGGCCAGCCGCTCGCTCTGCTGACCCGGGTAGTCGGTCATCCATCATCCTCGGCCGGCGGACCGGCTGGCAGGCCGGATCAGTGGCGCTCAGTGTCGAGTCAGGACGGTACGGCAAGCGCACTGTCCGTTCAACCCGCCCCACTCAGCGGGGCGTGCGTGGTCCGGCGACGACGGCGCGGCGGCATCGATTCATTGTCACGTAGCGTGATTGCAGCCCAATTTATGGTCACCGTACGGCCGGCCCGGTGCGGCATCCGTCCGGTGTGCTATGTCACGCAAATCCACAGTGGATGAGCGGTCAGCCGAGCGCCTGCCACCAGCCGTCCACCGGCGCCGGCCGGTCGACGACCACCCGCTCACCGGGTCGGGGGACCGCCAGCCGCACGTCCCGGGCCTTCGCCTCGGCCCAGAGCCGGTCCACCGGTTCGGCCCAGGCGTGCGGCGCGAGGTTGAACGTCGCCCAGTGGACCGGGATGAGCAGGCCGCCCCGCAGGTCCAGGTGGGCGGTGACCGCCTCCTCCGGAAACAGGTGGACGTTCGGCCACGCGGTGGCGTACGCACCCACCTGGATGAGGGTCACGTCGAACGGGCCGTACGCCGCGCCGATCTCGGCGTAACCCTCGAAGTAGCCGGAGTCGCCGGAGTAGAAGACCCGGCGGGTCGGTCCGGCGATCACCCACGAGCCCCAGAGCGTGTGGTCCCGGACGAAGCCCCGGCCCGAGAAGTGCCGGGCCGGGGTGGCGACGAACTCCAGGCCCGCCACCGAGGCGCGCTCGGTCCAGTCCAGCTCGATGATCCGCTCCGGCGGCACGCCCCACCGCTCCAGGTGGGCGCCGACCCCGAGCGGCACCAGGAACGGCGCCGACTGCCCGCGCCGCAGCGCCCGTACGGTCGCCATGTCGAGGTGGTCGTAGTGGTCGTGGGAGATCAGGATGGCGTCCACCCGGGGCAGCCGGTCCAGCGGCACGGGGGGCGGATGCAGCCGGCGGGGACCCAGCCGCGCCGACGGAGAGCACCGCTGGCTCCAGACCGGGTCGACTAGCACCCGGCGCCCCTCGATCTCCACCAGCGCGGACGCGTGTCCGTACCAGAGCACGCTCAGCTCGCCGGCGGGCGCCGTCGCCGGATCGACGGCGGCCGGGACGTGCACCGGGACGGCGCCGGAAGGTCGGCGGGACCGGCCGCCGAAGAGCAGCTCCCGCAGCGTGGCGCCGCTGGCCCCGGGCAGCACGGTCCGGGTGCTGACCGGGTTGCGGAACGCTCCGGCGCGGAACTGCGGCGACCGCCGCACCCGATCGGCGCGGGCCCCGTCGGGCTGCCGCCCGAGCGCGGCCGGGACGTCCCGGACCGCCCAGGCCGCCGCCCCGACCAGGGCGGCCAGCGCGAGGACGCGCCGGGCCCGGCGGCCCCCGCCGTCGGCACCGCTCCGTCCGCCCACGCGCTGCCTCACCCCCTCGTCCCCCGCAGAGAAGGGTACGCCGGAGCGGGCCCGCGCCCCGGCCGCACCGGAAGCTCGACGGAGGATCGACAGGCTGGTTGCGGCGGGGTCAGCCGCCGTTGCTCGGGCGCTGCGGGGGCACCCGCCGCGCGGGCAGGGCCGGGTTGGTCACGCCGCTGATGGCGTTGAGGAACGCCGGGCCCATCGCCGCGCGGGCCTGCACCGCCGGGTGCGTCGAGCCGAAGTTGTCCGCGTCGGCCTGCCCGTCGGAGAACATCACGTAGGTGAGGACCGGCGACCCCGCCGGGTCGAACATGATCCCGGCCTCGTGGCGGGCGTCGGCGAACCAGCCGGCCTTGGTCGCCACCCGGCCGCGCTGCGCCGAGGACATGGTGCGCCGGATGCCGTCGTTGAACGCGATCGGGGCGCGCAGCAGGTTGAGCAGGAAGGTGGTGGAGGCGGCGGAGAGCAGCGTGCCCCGCACCAGCGCCTGGAGCAGGTCGTGGGTCTCCCGCGCCGTGCTCGTACCCAGGAAGAAGCGGTTCGGGTTGGCCACCGGCTCGACCTGGGTGTTCGGGAAGCCCTTCTCCACGAGCACCCGGTTGACCTCGGCGGCCGGGCAGACCGACCCGCAGAGCCGTACGGCGGTGTCGTCCGAGACGGTCAGCAGGGCGGCGAGCACGTGTCCGAGCGTCACCGAGCTGGGGTAGGCGCCGTCCAGGCTGAAGATGCCGTCCCCGCCGGCCACCACGATCGCGGTGCTCACCTCGACCCGGTCGGTGAGCTTGAGCAGGCCCTTGTCGACCTTGTCGAGCACCACGGTGGCGACCGCGATCTTGTTGACGCTGTACGCCTCGACGACCGTGTCCGCACGCTCCTGCACGGCCACCAGCGGAGCTCCGTCCGCCCCGGCCACGCTCAGGTACGAGTACCAGGTGCCGCCGGCCCGCCGCATCTCCCGCCGGTAGACCTCCGCCACCCGGTCGCCGGGGAAGTCGATGTTGGTGGCCGGAAGGGTCGCCGGCGCGAGGGGGCGGCCCGGTGCCGCCGACGCCGCCTCGGTGGTGCCGAGCACGGCACCGGCGGTGGCCGCGGTGCCGATGCCCAGCGCGGTCCTGCGATTCACCATGGCCACGTCGTTCTCCCGTCGAGAGTCGGTTGCGCCGATCGGCTCCGGCCGGCGACGCGTCGCCCGCCGGAGGAGCCGCCGATCGCACGCGGTGCCGCCGGGTCACGATAGCGAATCCGGTGGCATCCGCAGGCCCGCCGGCGCCGGCCGCCGTCCGCCGGGCCTCAGGTGCCGGGGGCGCCGTCGCGGTCCCGGGTCGCCTTCAGGTAGTCCCGGTTGAGCCGGCCGATGGTGGTCAACGGGATCTCCACCGGGCAGACCGCCGTGCACTCGCCGATGTTGGTGCAGCCGCCGAACCCGGCCGCGTCGTGCGCGTCGACCATCCCGACGACCCGGGTGTTGCGCTCCGGCTGCCCCTGCGGCAGCAGGCTCAGGTGGGTGACCTTGGCGGCGGTGAAGAGCATCCCGGAACCGTTGGGGCAGGCCGCGACGCAGGCGCCGCAGCCGATGCAGGCGGCCGACTCGAACGCCGCGTCCGCGTCCGACTTGCGGACGAGCTGGGCGTGCGCCTCCGGCGCGCTTCCGGCCGGCGCGGTGACGTAGCCGCCGGCGGCGATGATCCGGTCCAGCGCCTCCCGGTCCACGACGAGGTCCTTCACCACCGGGAAGGCCCTGGCGCGCCACGGCTCGATGTCGACGGTCTGGCCGTCGGAAAAGTGTCGCATGTGGAGCTGGCAGGCCGTGGTGGCCCGCTCCGGTCCGTGCGCCACGCCGTTGATCACCATGCCGCAGGCGCCGCAGATGCCCTCCCGGCAGTCGTGGTCGAACGCGACCGGGTCCTCGCCGTCCAGGGTCAGCCGCTCGTTGAGCACGTCCAGCATCTCCAGGAACGACATGTCGGGGGAGATGTCGGCGACCGGGTAGGTCACCATCCGGCCGGGGTCGTCGGGGCCGCGCTGCCGCCAGATGCGCAGGGTCAGGTTCACTTGTAGCTCCGCTGGGTGGGGTGGACGTACTCGAAGACCAGGTCTTCCCGGTGCAGCACCGGCGGCCGGTCGGCGCCGGCGAACTCCCAGGCGGCCACGTACGCGAAGTGGTCGTCGTCGCGGTGCGCCTCGCCCTCCGGGGTCTGGCTCTCGGCCCGGAAGTGCCCGCCGCACGACTCGGCACGGTGCAGCGCGTCGACGCACATCAGCTCGGCCAGCTCGAAGAAGTCGGCCACCCGGCCGGCCTTCTCCAGCGCCTGGTTGAGCCCCTCGCCGTCGCCGGGCACCCTGACCCGCTGCCAGAACTGGTCGCGCAGGGCACGGATCTCGGCCAGCGCCTTGCGCAGCCCGGGATCGCTGCGCTCCATGCCGCAGTGGTCCCACATGATCTGGCCCAGTTCCCGGGCGAACGAGTCGACCGTGCGGTCGCCGTCCACCGCGAGCAGCCGGGCCACCCGGTCGGCGACGTCCTCGCGGGCGGCCACCACCGCCGGGTGCTTCTCGTCCAGCGGCGCGAACGGCCCCGCCGAGAGGTAGTCGGCGATCGTGCTGGGCAGCACGAAGTAGCCGTCCGCCAGGCCCTGCATCAGCGCGGACGCGCCGAGCCGGTTGGCGCCGTGGTCGGAGAAGTTCGCCTCGCCGATCACGAAGAGCCCCGGGATCGTCGACTGGAGGTCGTAGTCCACCCAGAGCCCGCCCATCGTGTAGTGCACCGCGGGGTAGATCCGCATCGGCACCTCGTACGGGTCCTCGCCGGTGATCCGCTGGTACATCTCGAAGAGGTTGCCGTACCGGTCGGCAATGGTGGACCGGCCGAGCTGGCCGATCGCGTCCGCGAAGTCCAGGTAGACGCCGAGCCCGGTCGTGCCGACGCCCCGGCCCGAGTCGCAGACGGCCTTCGCCGCCCGCGAGGCGATGTCCCGGGGGACCAGGTTGCCGTACGACGGGTACATCCGTTCCAGGAAGTAGTCCCGCTCGTCCTCCGGGATCTCCCGGGGCGCCCGGTCGTCGCCGGCCCGCTTCGGCACCCAGACCCGGCCGTCGTTGCGCAGCGACTCGCTCATCAGGGTCAGCTTCGACTGGTGGCCGCCGGAGACCGGGATGCAGGTGGGGTGGATCTGCGTGTAGCAGGGGTTGGCGAAGTAGGCGCCCTTGCGGTGCGCCCGCCAGGTGGCGGTGACGTTGCAGCCCTTGGCGTTGGTGGAGAGGTAGAAGACGTTGCCGTACCCGCCGGTGGCGAGCACCACCGCGTCGGCGTACTCGGTCGTGATCTCGCCGGTGACCAGGTCCCGGACCACGATGCCCCGGGCCCGGCCGTCGACGACGATCAGCTCCAGCATCTCGTGCCGGGTGTGCATCTCCACCCGGCCCAGCGCGACCTGCCGCTCCAGCGCCTGGTACGCCCCGAGCAGCAACTGCTGGCCGGTCTGGCCCCGGGCGTAGAAGGTGCGCTGCACCTGCGCGCCGCCGAACGAGCGGGTGTCGAGCAGGCCGCCGTACTCCCGGGCGAACGGGACGCCCTGGGCCACGCACTGGTCGATGATCTCCACCGAGACCTCGGCGAGCCGGTGCACGTTCGACTCCCGGGAGCGGAAGTCGCCGCCCTTCACGGTGTCGTAGAAGAGCCGGTGGATCGAGTCGCCGTCGTTGCGGTAGTTCTTGGCCGCGTTGATGCCGCCCTGCGCCGCGATCGAGTGGGCCCGGCGCGGGCTGTCCTGGTAGCAGTAGGACTTGACCCGGTAGCCCAGCTCGCCGAGGGTGGCCGCGGCCGATCCGCCAGGCCGACGAACAGCCGATCACCATCAGCTTGCCGGTTGTTGAGACCAGGCCAGCTTGGCGCCCAGGCCGGCGGCGCTGCCGGCGGATCTCGATCAGGCCGTCCGGGGAACTGGTCGCTGATCAGGTCGCCATGGCTGAACTGGGGTCGCGTCCACGTTCGGCTGTCGTGGGCGTCTCGCCGTACTGTCCCAATCCGGTGGTGAGGGGTGCCCCGGTGAGCCGCCGCATCGTGCTCAGCGCACCAGTCCGGCGAGAACGGCGAAGGGCACGAGCAGATAGCGCAGAGCGCGACGGCGAAGCCCAGGGCGACAGCCCGGGAGCGGCGCTCGCCCCGCGGGGTCTGCTGGCCGAGGCTGCGCAGCGCGCTGAACACGCCGTGCCGGAGGTGGAAGCCGAGCGTGACGATCCCGAGGACGTACACCAGGGTCACGTACCAGCGCTCGGGGGCGAAGTCGGCGACCACGTTCGCGTACGGCCGGCGCGGGTCACCGATCGGGTTCAGGTCGCCCGTGGTCAGGTCCAGCAGGTGGTACACCACGAAAAGCGCGATGATCACCCCGCCCCAGCGCATGGTGCGGGCCGCGTAACTGCCCTGCACCTTCGGCCGGTGTGCGTACCGGACCGGTCGGGCGCCCCGGGCCCGCCGGGCCAGCACGGTCGCGGCCACGATGTGCGCGACCAGGGCGACGCCGAGCACGACCCGCTGGATCCAGAGGTACCAGGTGTCGGGCAGCACCGGCGCGCCGATCTCCCGGAGCCAGTGCGCGTAGTGGTCGAACGAGGTCGGACCGACGAAGATCTTCAGGTTGCCCAGCATGTGCGCGATGAGGAAGAGCACCAGGAGGATGCCCGTCACCGCCATCACGGCCTTCAGCCCGATGCTGGACCGGATCGGGGACCGCGCCGTTACCGCCACCCTCCTGACGCTAGGAGACCTCGGGTTAGTCGTCCAATGCATCGAAGGCGCAGTTTCGATAGCTGTAAGCTATGCGAGTGCAGCTCCAGCAGTTGAGGTACTTCGTCGCCGTCGCAGAAACCCGCCATTTCACCCATGCGGCGGACATAGTGGGCATCACCCAGCCCTCGCTGAGTAAGCAGATTCACGTGCTGGAGGCGGACCTGGGCGCGCCGCTCTTCGAACGGATCCGCGGCAACATCGGGCTGACCGCCGCCGGCGAGGTGCTGCTGCCACTCGCCAGACGGATCCTGGCCGACGTCGACACCGCCCGCCGCGAGGTCCAGGAGCTCGTCGGGCTACGCCGTGGTCGGGTACGCCTCGGCGCCACCCCGAGCCTGGCCACCTCGCTCGCCCCGGCGGTGCTGCGCCGGTTCCGCGACGCCCACCCCACCGTCGACCTGCGGGTCGAGGAGAGCGGCTCCCAGGACCTGGTCCGGGACCTGCTGCGCGGCGAACTCGACCTGGCGCTGATCATCCAACCCGGGCACGGACCGGACCCGGCGCTGCGGACCGAGCCGATCCTGCGGGACAACCTCGTGGTCGCCTCCGTCAACCCGCTGCCGATGGCCGGTCCGACCGGCACGGTACGCCTCGCCGACCTGCGCGACCAGCCGCTGGTGATGTTCCGCCAGGGCTACGACCTGCGCGACGTCACCATCCAGGCGTGCCGGGAGGCGGGCTTCGAACCGTCGCTCGCGGTCGACGGCGGCGAGATGGACGCGGTGCTCAGCTTCGTCGAGGCCGGGCTGGGGGCGGCGCTGGTACCGGGCATCGTGGTCGCCCGGCGGCCGCGACTCTGGGTCACCCCGCTCGCCCCGCCCGGCGTACAGCGCACGATCGCGCTGGCCCGACGCCGGGAGGTGGAGCCGACCCACGCCGCCCGGGCGTTCCGGCGGATCCTGCTGGACTACGTCCGGACCGCCGCCGAGCACTCGACCCTGCCGGCCGGGGTCACCCCGTTCTGACCGCACCGGTGGTCCTCGACGCGGGCGGCCGGGTCGATGTCCCGTACGATGACGGCAGTGTTCGCTGGCATCGTTCGTGCGCACAGGCATCGACTGGGTCTCACGCAGGAGGACCTCGCCGCCCGGACCGGCCTCAGCGTGCGGGCCATCGGCAGGCTGGAGGCCGGTCGGATCGCCGCCCCCCGACCGCCGACCGTACGCCTGCTCGCCGACGCGTTCGGGTTGACCGGCGAGGACCGGGACCGGTTCTGCCAGTCGGCCCGGGACGGCAGCACCGCGCCACCGGTCAGCGCCCCGGTGCCGGCGCAGCCCGCCGCCAGCGTCCGGGTGCCGGCGCAGCTGCCGCCGGACGTGTCCGCGTTCACCGGTCGGGGCGCGGAACTGGCGCTCCTGGACGAGCTGGTCGCGGGCGTGGCGGACGAACCGACCGCCCTGATCATCTCGGCCGTCTCCGGTACGGCCGGGGTCGGCAAGACCGCCCTCGCGGTCCACTGGTCGCACCGGTCCCGGGGCCGCTTCCCCGACGGGCAGCTGTACGTCAACCTGCGCGGCTACGACACCGACCGGCCGGTGGACGCCGGCGACGCCCTGGCCGGTTTCCTGAGCGCGCTCGGAGTGGCCGCCCGGGACGTCCCGGTGGACATGGCCGAGCGGGCCGCCCGCTACCGCACCGAGCTCGCCGATCGGCGCATGTTGATCCTGCTCGACAACGCGTCGTCGGTGGAACAGGTCCGACCACTGCTGCCCGGCACCGCGTCCTGCGCGGTCCTGGTCACCAGCCGGGACAGCCTCGCCGGGCTCGTCGCCGTGCACGGCGCCCGGCGCCTCGACCTCGATCTCCTGCCGGACGCGGACGCGATCGCCTTCCTGCGCCGGCTGATCGGCCGCCGGGCGGAGGCCGAGCCCACGGCGGCCGCCACCCTGGCCGCGCAGTGCGCTCGGTTGCCGCTGTCCCTGCGGGTCGCGGCAGAGCTGGCGGTCTCCCGCCCCACCCGCCCGCTCACCGACCTGGTGGCCGAACTGGCCGACCGGAAGCGGCGGCTGAGCCTGCTCGATCCCGGCGGTGCCCCGCACGCCGACGTGCGCTCGGTGTTCTCCTGGTCGGTCCGGCACCTGCCGCCGGACGCGAGCCGTCTCTTCCGGCTCCTGGGCCTGCACCCCGGCCCCGACTACGACGCGTACGCGGTCGCCGCCCTCGCCGGCACCGATCTCGACACCGCCCGCGAGCTGCTGGACGTGCTGGTCCGCGCCCACCTCGTGCACCCCACCGGCGGTGGGCGGTACGGCATGCACGACCTGCTCGGCGCCTACGCCGCCAGCCTGGCCACGGCCGAAACCCGGTACGGGCACCCCACGGACGCTCCCGCGACGGCCCTCGGCCGGCTCTTCGACTACTACGTCGCCGCCGCCGCGTCGGCGATGGACCACCTGTACCCGGCCGAGGCGCTGCACCGCCCCCAGGTCCCGGAAACCGCCGCCGCGATGCCGGACCTGGACGGCGCGGATGCCAGCCGCCGCTGGCTGGACAGCGAACGGGCCTGCCTGGTGGGGGTCGCCGTCGACACCAGCGCCCGTGACTGGCGACCCCGGGCGGTGAGACTCTCGACCGTCCTGTACCGCTACCTCGACGGTGGCCACCACAGCGAGGCGTTGGCCGTGCACACCCACGCCCGGGATGCCGCCCGGCAGAGCGGCGACCGGGCCGGGGAGGCCCGTGCGCTGCTCGGCATCGGCGCCGCCCGGCTGTGGATCGGCGAGTCCGAGCCGGCCGTGCAGCATTTCGAGCAGGCCCTGGCCCTGTCCCGGCAGGTCGACGACCGCGGCGGCCAGACCCGGGCGTTGAACAGTCTCGGCGTGGTGCACCGGCGGCTGGGCGACTATCCGGCGGCCGCCGACTACCAGTGGCAGGCGGTGCTGCTGGCCCGGCAGACCGGTGACCGGACCGGGGAGGCCCGGGCGCTGAGCAACCTCGGCATCGTCGAGCACCTGTCCGGCAGACCCGAGCCGGCGGCGACCCACCTCGGCCTGGCCCTGGCCCTGTTCCGGCAGACCGGCGACCGCACCGGGGAGGCGAACGCGCTGCACAACCTGGGGAAGATCGAGCTCCTGCTGGGGCAGCCCGAGCCGGCCGCCGAGCGTCTCCGGGCGGCCCTGGACCTCTACCGCCACCTCGGCAATCCGCGCGGCGAGGCCACCACGCTGGACTGCCTGGGCACCCTGCACACCCGGTCGGGCCGGTCCGGACCGGCCACCGAGGACCACACCCGGGCCCTCGCCCTCTTCCGGGAGATCGGCGAGCGCGGCGGTGAGTCCAGTGCCCTCAACGGCCTCGGCGAAGCCGCCCAGGCGGCGGGCGACCCCGCTGCCGCTCTCACCCATCACACCGCCGCCCTGGTCAACGCGACCGAGACCGGCGGCCGTGACCAACAGGCCCGCGCGCACGCAGGGCTCGGGCTCGCCTACCGCGCCCTCGCCGACCCCGTCCACGCCCGCCACCACTACAGCCGGGCCCTGGCCCTCTACACCGACCTCGGTTCCGCCGACGCCGCCGACATGCGCGCCCGACTGGCCGGCGTCAACGGCCCCTGACCCGACACCGCCGTTGCGCTGGTGGCGGCGTCGGACCGGCGGCGGGGGTGGCGACACGCGTGTCGAGGCCCCCCGTGAGCTTCGATCCGCGTGTCGCCGCTCCCTGTCTGAGTACACCCTGTCCCATGGTCAACCGGCCGGCCAGGACGGCAACCGGACATTGACCGGACATTTCCGGGAGCGCGGCACCGGAACGACGGACACCCTGGGGGGCGGCGGTCGTACCCGAACGGGCGGCCGGTGCCCGGCACCGGCCGCCCGTCCGGACCGCTCAGCGGTAGACGCGTACGTAGTCGACGAGCATCCGGGCCGGGAACGGCGTACTCGCATCGACCGGACCCGGGAAGTCACCGCCGACGGCGAGGTTGAGGATGAGATAGAAGGGGTGGTCGAAGACCCACGGACCACGGGTCGACTCGACGGTCTCCTTGCTGGCGTAGAAGACCGTCTGGCCGTCCACCTTGAACGTGATGCCCCGGCTGTCCCATTCCGCGGCCCAGACGTGGAAGCCGGCGGCGAAGTCCACCCCGCCGGGCGCCGGGTACTTCTGCCCGTAGCCGCCGCCGCCGTTGTACTGCGGCGCGTGCAGCGTGGAGTAGCCCTCCAGGGTGTTGCGGCCGAGGACCTCCATGATGTCGATCTCGCCGTTGTACGGCCACGGGCGGCCGGTGAGGAAGTCGGCGCCCATCATCCAGAACGCCGGCCACAGGCCGTTGCCCTTGGGCACCTGGACCCGGGCCTCGATCCGGCCGTACTGGACGGTGAACTTGCCGCCGGTGTTCATCCGGTGCGAGGTGTAGTCCCGTCCGCCGGCGGTCTCCCGGCGAGCCTCGATGACCAGCGCTCCGCTGCCGTTCATCTGGGCGTTGTTGTTGTTCGTGTAGTACTGGATCTCGTTGTTCTGGCCGGTGCCCGGGTCGATCGTCCACTTGGCCGGGTCGGGCTTGCTGCCGGCCGCGCCGTTGAACTCGTCACTCCAGACCAGTTGGTTGGCCGGGAACGTCGGGTCGGGCGGCATCGGCGGCGGGGCGGTCGGGTTGCCGCCGGTGCCGAAGACCTTGAACTCGTAGAGCGAGTAGCCGTAGGTGCTGGACCGGGCGGTGCCGTACATCCGGACGTAGCGACCGGTGCCGGTGACGTTGAGCGTCTCCTTGAAGCCCCGGCCGGTGGTGGTGGCGTAGATCGTGCTCCAGGTGCTGGCGTTGGCGGAGACCTGGATCTGGTACGCCGTGGCGTAGGCCGGATCCCACTGGAGCACCACCTGGCTGATCGTGGCGGTGGCGCCGAGGTCGACGTAGATCCAGCCCGGGTCGACCCACCCGGTGGTCGCGCTGGTCGCCCACCGGCTGGCCGGGTCGTTGTCGAAGGCCCGTGCCGGTAGGCACTCGAAGCAGGCGCCGTCGTTCTGGCTGGTGGAGGCGACCGCCGGCTTCTGGTACGACAGCAGCACGCTGCCGCCGGGGGGCGGAGTGCCGGGTGGCGGGGTGGTCGGCGGGGTGCCGCCGGTCTCGCCGTAGACCTGGAACTCCCAGAGCGAGACCCCGTACCCGGTGGCCCGCTGGGTCGCGTGCAGCCGGACGTAGCGACCGCTGCCGGCGACGGTGAGGTTCTGCGTCCCGCCGGTGCCGTTGGTGGTGGTGTGCACGGTCGTCCAGGTCGAACCGTTGGTCGAGGTCTGGATGGTGAAGGTGCGGGCGTAGGCGCCCTCCCAGTTGAGGACCACCCGGCTGATCGGCGAGGTGGCCCCGAGGTCGACCTGGAGCCACTGGGGATCGGCGAACGCGCTGGACCAGCGGGTGCCGGTGTTGCCGTCGACCGCGGCGGTGGCCGGGGTGGCGGCGGACTCGGTGGAGGAGGCGGTGGCGGGCTTGCCCTGCGACAGCAGGGTCTCGGCGGCGGCGGCGGACGTGCCGGCCACGGCCAGGTAGCCGCCGAGCAGCGCGAGGAGGGCGGCGGTGAGCGCCGGGACGCGCCATCGGTCGAGGTGACGCCGGCGGTGGACGGGTGGGGGCAGAGCCTGGGCCATCGGTGCTCCCTGTGGTGAGGCCCGCGGTATGTCGTGGGGGTCGCGGGATCGAGACGGTGGCGTGGAGAGAGAGCGCTCTCTCGGACACTCTGAACCTCCGAGAGAGCACTGTCAATGTTCCGTTCCTCCGCAGCCGCCCGGAAGGTGACACCGCGATCGAGCGTGATGCCTCTGCGGCATAAATATGCCTCGCAGGCATCACGCCCAACCGGGGATGTGCCGCCCGCCGCCTACCTGGCCAGCAGCGAACGCAGCGCCTTGACCACCTCGGCGGGAGCCTCCTCGGCCATGAAGTGGCCGCAGGAGATGGTCTGGTGCGTCAGGTCCGGAGCCCACTCCCGCCACAGCGCGGCCGCGTCGAAACCGAGGGCACCGCCCCAGTCCTGCTGAAGGACGGTCACCGGCATCCCGAGCCGGTTCCCGGCCGCCCGGTCGGCCCGGTCGTGCGCGACGTCGACGCCGGCCGACGCCCGGTAGTCCGCGACGATCGAGGTGACCGCCTCGCGCGACGCCCTCAGGTACGCGGCGCGCACCTCGGCGGGGATGGCCTCCGGGTTCCGCGCCCAGAGGTCCAGGAAGTAGCCGAAGAAGGCGTCCGCGCTGGCGCCGATCAGCTGTTCGGGCAGGCCCGGCGGCTGGGCCATCAGGTAGAGGTGGAAACCGACGGCCGCGGTGGGGCCGTGCAGCACGTCCCACATGTCCAGGGTGGGCAACACGTCCAGCGAGGCCAGCTGGGTCACCGCCTCGGGGTGGTCGAGGCCGGCCCGGATCGCCACCAGGGCACCCCGGTCGTGTCCCGCCAGGGCGAAGCGCTCGTATCCGAGCGCCCGCGCCAGCGCCACGATGTCCGCCGCCATGGTCCGCTTGGCGTACGTGACCCCGTCGGTGTCGGCGGGCTTGTCGCTGGCTCCGTAGCCGCGCAGGTCCGGGCAGATCACGGTGTGGTCGGCGGCCAGGTCGGCCGCGACGTGCCGCCACATGAGGTGGGTCTGCGGGAAGCCGTGCAGCAGCACGATCGGGCTGCCAGAGCCGCCGACGGCGACGTTCAGCGTCACCCCCTCGCCGACGGTGACGCGCTGGTAGTCGAATCCAGTGATCCTGGGTTCCACGAAAAGGCCTTCCTGTGCCGGTTGTCGCCCCTGTGCCGGGCGTCCTTCGCGCCGACGGCCAGCCGGGAAGCCCCCGGCCGCCCTCCGGCGCCGTACGGATTCGAGGTTGCCGGGCAGCGATCAGCAGCGGGTCAGCAGTGGATGAGTCGACGGCGAGCGGCTGCGTACATTGGGGCCATGACCAGGCGGGCGACGGCGCAGGCGGTGGCCTTCGGCGTGCTGGGACCGGTGGTGGCCGCCACCGACCTCGGCCCCGTCGCGCTGAGGGGTCTGCGCCACCGTGCGGTGCTGGCACGCCTGCTGGTCGCCCGGGGCAGGGTCGTGTCGGTGGACCGGCTCGTCGACGACCTGTGGGACGTGCCCCCGGACGGTGCGGTGGCGGCGATCCGTACCTTCGTGTCCGACCTGCGCCGGAGCCTGGAGCCCGACCGGTCGCCGCGGCAGCCGGCTCGGCTCCTGGTCACCGCGCCGCCCGGCTACGCGGTGCGGGCCGCACCGGACGCGGTGGACGCCTGGCGGTTCGAGGCGATGGTCGGCGAGTCCGCCCTGCTGCTGGCGGCGGGGCGGGCGGCGCCCGCGCTGGCCTGCCTGGAGGACGGGCTCGCCCTCTGGCGCGGGCCCGCGTACGCCGAGTTCGCCGGGGAGGGCTGGGCTCGCGGGGAGATCAACCGGCTGGACGAGCTGCGGATGCTGGCCGTCGAGCGCCGCGCGGAGGCGCAGCTGGCGCTGGGACGCACCGCCGAGGCCGCCTTCGAACTCCAGGCCCATGCCGACAGCCATCCGCTGCGCGAGGACACCTGGCAACTGCTGGCCACCGCGCTGTACCGGTCCGGCCGGCAGGGAGAGGCGCTGGCCGCACTCCGCCGGGCCCGCCAGACCCTGGCGGCGGAACTCGGCGTGGACCCGGGCCCCCGCCTGCGGCAACTCCAGGCCGACATCCTCGCCCAGGCGCCACACCTCAACCCGCCCGCCGCGCCCTCGGTCGGTGACCTGCCGGCACAGCCGGCGTACCTCCGGCCACCCGCCACGGCCGGTCGGGACGAGCCGCGGCAGCTCGTCGGCCGTGACGAGGAACTGGCCCGCCTGGACAAGGCGGGCCAGTGCGTGGCCCGGTCCGGCGCTCCCGCGCTCGCCCTGCTGTCCGGGGAGGCGGGTGCCGGCAAGACGGCGCTGGCCGAGGCGCTCACCCGACGGCTGGCGGTCCGCGGCTGGACCACGGCGTGGGGCCGCAGCCCCGAGTACGACGACGCACCGGTCGCCTGGCCCTGGACGCAGATCATCGACGCGTTGACCGCCGAGGAGCCGGCGGCCGGGTCCGGGCAACCCGATCCGGAGCCGGCCGAAGACCCGGCGGTGGCCCGCTTCCACCTGCGTCGCGCCGTCGTGTCGCGCCTGGCGGCGGTGGCGGGCCACCGGCCGTTGCTGCTGGTCGTCGACGACCTGCACCGGGCCGACGAGGGCACCCTGGACCTGCTGGGCATGCTGGTCGGCGGGGCGGAACCGGTCACCGGGCCCGTGCTGGTCGTCGGCACGTACCGGGCCACCGAGATCACCCCGGAGCTGACCGCCGGCCTCGCCCGGCTCGCCCCGACCGAGCCCGTCCGGGTCTACCTGGGCGGGCTGCCCGAGACCGCCACCGGTGAACTCGTCCGGGCCGTCGCCGGTCAGTCCCTGGACGAGCCGACCGCCGAGCTGATCCACCGGCGCAGCGGCGGGAACCCGTTCTTCGTCCGGGAGCTGGCGCGGCTGCTCGCCGCCGAGGGCAGCGGGGCGCTGCGGCAGGTCCCGGCCGGGGTGCGGGACGTCATCCGGCACCGCCTGGCGGGATTTCCGGAGCCGGCGCAGACGGTGCTGCGGCAGGCGGCGGTGATCGGCCGGGACATCGACCCGGATCTGCTGGTGGAGGTGGCGGGCGACGAGGCGACGGTCCTCGACGCCCTCGACCGCGCCCTGCGGGCCGGCTTCCTCACCGAACAGGCCCCCGACGGGCGGCCGCGGTTCACCCACATCCTGGTCCGCGACACGCTCTACGACGACCTGTCCGCGCTGCGCCGGGCCCGCTGGCACGCCGTCGCCGCCGAGGCTGTGGAACGGCTGCACCCCGACGACGTCACCACCCTCGCCCACCACTTCGACCGGGCCGCGAGCCGGGGCACCGCGCCCCGCGCCGCCCGCTACGCACGGTTGGCGGCCGAGCAGGCCGAGCGGCGCAGCAACCCGCACGAGGCGGCCCGGCTGTGGCGGCAGGCCGTCGCCGCCCACGACCGGGCCGGCGACGGCCAGGTACGCGAGCGGCTGGCGGCCGTCACGGGGCTGGGCCGGGCGCTGGCCGTGACCGGCCACCTCGACGAGGCACGTCGACTCCGGGCCGAGGGCGTCACCGGGGCCGAGCGGCTCGACGATCCCGAGCTGACCGCGAGCGTGATCGGCGCCTTCGACGTACCCGCCATCTGGACCCGCAATGACGACGCGGAACTCTCCCGGCGGATAGTCCGGGCCGCCGAACACACCCTGGCCCTGCTCGGCGAGGATCGGGCGGAACAGCGCAGCCGGCTACTGAGCAGCCTCGCCCTGGAACTGCGCGGCACCACCACCGACCGCGGTCAGCGCGCGGCCCGCGAGGCGCAGGCCATCGCCCGGCGGACGGGCGCTCCCGCCCTGCTGGCCCTGGCTCTCAACGCCCGGTTCATGCACACCTTCCAGCGGGCCGGGCTGGCCGCCGAGCGGGCCCGGATCGGCGCCGAACTGGTCGACCTGGCCGCCCGGCACGAGCTGGTGACCTTCGAGGTCCTCGGTCACCTCATCCTGCTCCAGGCACACGGCGCGCTGGCCGACTTCGCCGCCGCGGACGCGCACGCCACGGCCGCGGACCGGCTCGCCGACCGGTACGACCTGCCACTGGTGGGCGTCTTCACCGACCTGTACGCCGCGCTGCGCCTGGCCGTCGACGGGCACCCGGCCGAGGCGGAAGCCGGGTACCGCGCCGCGTACGCCCGGCTCGCCGCCAGCGGAATGCCGGGCATGGCCGACGGGCTGCTTCCGCTCGCGCTGCTGTCGCTGCGCCTGACCGGGCCCATCGCAGACGTGGAGAAGATCCGGATCGCCGGGGACCCGGACGAGGGGGCGAGCGGGAGCTGGGGGCCGTACGAGCCGTGGGTCCGGCCCCTGCTCCTGCTCTCCGCAGGTCGCCGCGACGAGGCCGCCGCGGCGCTGCTGACCCTGCCGGAGTCGCCGCACGACCTGCTCCGCGAGGCACGCCTCTGCCTCGCCGCCCGGGCCGCCCTCGCCCTGCGCGACCGGACCACGATGGAACGGGTCCACTGCGAACTCCTGCCCGCCGCCGGCGAGTTGGCCGGGGCCGGAAGCGGGGTCCTCTCCCTCGGCCCCGTGGCCCGGTACCTCGGTGACCTCGCCGACGCCCTGCGCGGACGGTGACCGATCCGACGTCCGAGCTACAGCACCTGGGAGAGGAACTGCCGGAGGCGTTCGCTGCGCGGGGTCTCGAACAGCGCGGCGGGCTCGCCGGCCTCGACCACCCGGCCCCGGTCCATGAAGACGACCTGGTCGGCGACCTGCCGGGCGAAGCCCATCTCGTGGGTGACGACCACCATCGTCATCCCCTGCCCGGCCAGGTCCGCCATCAGCGACAGCACGCCCTTGACCAGCTCGGGGTCGAGTGCGGAGGTCGCCTCGTCGAAGAGCATCACCCGGGGCGACATCGCCAGCGCGCGGGCGATGGCCACCCGCTGCTGCTGCCCACCGGAGAGCCGGCCGGGACGGGAGTCCGCCTTGTGCCGCAACCCGACCACGTCGAGCTGGCGCAGCGCCACCTCCGCCGCCTCGTCCGCCGAGAGCCGCTTGAGCTGCCGGAGGGCCAGGGTCACGTTGCGCAGCACCGTCATGTGGGGGAAGAGGTTGAACTGCTGGAAGACCATGCCGATCCGCTGGCGCAGCGCGTCGGGGTCCTGGTCCAGCACGCTGACCCCGTCCAGCAGGACGTCGCCGCGGTCCGGCTCCAGCAGCCGGTTGATCGTGCGCAGCAGCGTGGACTTCCCGGATCCGGACGGGCCGATCACGCAGGCGGTCTCACCGCGTCCGACCTCCAGGTCGATCCCGCGCAGCACCTGGTTGCGGCCGAAGGCCAGGTGCACGTCCCGGGTGGCCACGCTCACCGACTCGTACGTGCCCCCGGTCTCCGCCACGTCCAGCCGGGCCGGTTGACCGTGCTCAGGCATGCGTCGCTCCTCTCCCGCCGGCGGGCAGCGCGGTCCCGCCGGCCAGCGCCACCGGGTCGTCGTCCTCCGGCCCGCCGGCCCGCCCGTCCCGCAGCCGGCGGTCGACCCAGTTGACCAGGTGGGTCAGCGGCACGGTGATGGCCAGGTAGCAGAGGCCGGCGAGCAGCAGGGCCGACTCGTTGCCGGTGTTCGCCGCGTAGTCCTGGCCGATCCGGAACAGCTCCCGCTGGCTCGCCACCAGGCCGAGGAAGTACACCAGGCTGGAGTCCTTGATCAGCGCGATGAGCTGGTTGACCCAGGCCGGCAGGACCCGGCGTACGCCCTGCGGGATGATCACCAGGCGCATGGCGGCGGCGTGGGACAGCCCCAGCGCCCGGGTCGCCTCCAGCTGGCTGGCCTCCACACTCTGGATGCCGGACCGGAAGATCTCCCCGATGTACGCCGCCGCGATCAGCGACAGCGCGAGGATGCCCAACGGGTACGGGTTGGGGCCCCACCAGGCGAGCCCGAGGGGCGCCAACCCGACCCCGATGAGCAGGATGGTGACGGCGGCCGGCAGGCCCCGGAACACGTCCGTGTAGACGCGCGCCGGCCAGCGCAGCCAACGGGTCCGGGCCAGGCCGGCGACGGCCAGCAGCATGCCGAGCAGCGTGCCGATGACCGCCGAGATCAGCGCCAGCAGCAGGGTGTTGCGCAGCCCCACCGTCAGCATCTCGGGCAGCGCCTCGCGCATCGACTCCAGGTCGAAGAACGTCTCCCACAGCGTCCTCAGGGTCTCCATCGCCTCACCCGTCCCGCGGGTCCGTGAACCGGCCGCCCACCGGGTCAGGCCGCCGGGCTGGCGGACGCGGCCGGGCTACCCCCGCCGGCCGCCGGGCTCGCCGGGGCCGAGCCGGCCTTGACCGGCGGGTACGACACCGTGCCGCTGCCCGGCTTGAAGCTCTGCGGAATCGGCCGCCCCGGGTAGTACTGGTCCTGCAACCGGCTCCAGGTGCCGTCCTGGATCACCTGGTCCAGAGCCTTGTCCAGGGCCTCGCGCAGCGCGTCGTTCCCCTTGGCCACCGCGAAGGCGGTCGGCGCCGAGCTGAGCTGCTTCTCGACCAGCACGATCTTCCCGCCGCTGTCCTGTGCGGACTTCTCGCCGATCTCGGCCGGCGCGATCCACGCGTCGGCGGTCTTGGCCTTGAGCTGGTTGATCGCGCCGTTGTAGTCGGGCACCCGCACCGGGTCCAGACCCTCCTTGGTGGCGTAGTCGTCCTGGACGGTGCCCTGGACCACCACCACGCGCTTGCCCGGCAACTGCCCGAAGCCCGTGATCGGCGAGCCGGCCGGTACGTCGAGTCCGAAGTAGCCGAAGTCGTACCCGTTGCCGAAGTCGACCGTCTTCTTCCGGGCCTCGGTGATGGTGATGGAGGAGCTGCCGACGTCGAACTTGTGGTTGTTGACCTGGGCCAGCAGCGCGGAGAACTCGGTGCCGACGAACTCCACCCTCAGGCCGATCTTCGCCGCGACCGCCGTCAGCAGGTCGTTGTCGAAGCCGGTGAACTTCCCGTCCTTCAGGAAGACGTTCGGCGGGGCGTCGGTCAGGGTGCCGACCCGCAGGGTGCCGGGTTGCAGCAGGTCGTACGGATTGTCGGCCGAGCCGGTGTCGGACGAGCCGCACGCGGCGGCGGCGCCGAGCAGGGTGACGGCGGCGACGGCCGAGAGCAGTCGGGCGGGAACAGATTTCAGGCGCATGTGCGGAAACTCCGTGACATGTCGGGCGGCAGTGCGCCGGCCACGACCCGGTACGGGCCGTGCCGACGGTGCCGCCTCAGGGGTGATGGGGAGATGGTTCAGTGCCGCCGATCGGCGGTCGCGATCAGCCGGAGCGGCGCGGAGCACGTCCCGGCGGGCGTGGGTCAGCCGTGGCCGCGACAGAGCATGGTGCTGGTACGGCAGAGATCGACGTGTCGGCGCCACCGGTGCCAGGTGACGTGCAGCCGGCTCGCCGGCTCGATCTGGGACCTACGCACGAAGGGTTCCTCCATCGGTCCTGGCGGTAGCACCCGCACCCGTGGTGGGGGGTTGCTGCGACGTCGACGAGCCAGGTCTCTCGGTCGCTCTGGATGGTCGTGCTCAGCCTACTCAACCGTCGGCCGGACATTCCAACTGGTCAGGGCGGGTACGGCTGTGTCCCTCGCCACGCGCCGGACCCGCCCCCGGGTGTTAGGAAGGGCCCCTTCCTATACAAAAAGCGATAAGCGGGGGCCCTTCCTTACCCCTCAGCCGACCGTGACGGCCAGGTGGGCGGACATGGTGGCTCCGGCGCTGTCCGTGACCGTCAGCCGGGCGGTGTAGGTGCCCGGCCGGGCGTAGGAGTGGTTCGCCGAGGCGCCGTGCACGACCGGGCTGTTGTCGC
>NZ_JBNJMX010000006.1:0-265190 GCF_050936375.1 Plantactinospora sp. CA-290183
GCACTGCGGACGAGCCCGTCACTATTGCGGTCATGCGTTTTCTGCCGTGTTCGTGTCGTGGACCAGCAGGGCGATCTGGACCCGGTTGTTGAGATCCAGCCTGGTGAGGATCCGTGACACGTGCGTCTTCACCGTCGGTAGGGCCAGATGCAGTTCGCGGGCGATCTCAGCGTTCGAGCGGCCACGCCCGACCGCCAGGGCCACCTCCCGCTCCCGTTCGCCCAGTAACGCTAGGCGTGCGCGGGCGGCGGATGCCTGGGCGTCCCGACCCGCGCCGCCCGTTACCTGCTCGATGAGCCGGCGGGCGACGGCGGGCGAGAGCACCGGGTCCCCGGCGGCGGCCGTCCGGATGGCCGCGACAATGTCCTGTGGCGAGGTGTTCTTGAGGAGGAACCCGGCAGCACCGGCGCGCAGCGCGCCGAGTACATACGCGTCGGTGTGGAAGGTGGTCATCACCAGTACTTCCGGCGCGCCGGGCTGGGATCGGAGCGTTGCGGTGGCGGCCAGCCCGTCAATGTCGGGCATCCGGATGTCCATCAGCACCAGATCTGGTCGGTGCGCGGCGACCAGCGCGGGCACCTGCGCCCCATCAGCGGCCTCCGCGACGATCTGGATGTCCGGGGCACCGCCGAGCATCAGGCGCAGCCCAGCCCGCACGATCCCGTCGTCGTCAACAAGTAGGACCCGGATCACTCGCGCTACTCCTCCTGCCAGGCGGCCTGCCGGTGGCCGCGGCTGTTCGTCAGGCCAGGGTAGCCAGGCGGAGACCTGGAACCCACCGCCGGTCGGACCGGCCGTCAGGTCGCCGCCGACCAGTCGAGCCCGTTCAGCCAACCCGATCAGTCCCTGCCCCCCTCCCTTGCTTGGATGCGCAGCCAAGGCTGCTCCGGGCGGCAACGGATTGTGGACCTCGACTGTCAGCCTGTGCGCCGGGCTGCCTGTCACCCGTACCGCGACCGCCGCTCCGGGTGCATGCTTGCGGGCGTTCGTCAGCGCTTCCTGCACGATTCGGTATGCCGTGCGGCCCACCACTGGCGGCGGGGGCGGCCCGTCCGGCGGCCCGGTCAGCTCTAACCGGCCGCCCGTCGCTCGCACCTCTGTCACCAGCCGGGCCAGGTCCGCCAAATCCGGTTGAGGACGTTCGCCCTCCGCGGACGCCACGCGTAACACCCCGATCACGTCGGCCAGGTCCCGCTGTGCCAGGTGGGCGCTTTCCCGGATCACCCCGGCGGCTCGCGCGATCTCGGTCCGGGGCGCGTGCAAATTGAACTCCAGCGCCCCGGCGTGCACGCTCAGCAGCGACAGTCGGTGCCCGAGCACGTCGTGCATCTCGCGGGCGATCTCCTCCCGGGCCTCCCGCCGCGCTCGCTCGGCCCGCAACTCGGCGTCGGCCTCGGCCAGTTCCGCGCGCTCCCGCAGCGACGCGATCAACTGCTGCCTCGAGCGCCGAAACAACCCCCACCCGATGGCCCCGGCGAGCAGCGCGAAGTAGGTCAACGCCGAGTCGGCCCGATCTGCGGGCAGCTCCGCCACCCGCCAAAGAAGGACAGGCAGCGGCGCGAAGGCCAGCGCCGCCACCCACGCTGTGCTCCGCCACGGCCGGGTCGCGGCCACCGTGAACACCGCCACCAGCGCCGGACCGGTCAGGTAGTGCGTCCGGGCGCCGGCCAACAGCAGCACCACCGCCAGCGGTACCGGCCAGCGCCGCCGCAGCAGCACCGCCGCGCACCCCAACCCGCCGACCGCCTGATCGACGGCCCGCCACACCGGACCGACGTCCTGCGTGACCGGCACGGACTGCGAACTCACGGCGGCGAAGCCGGCGGCGAACAGCACCAAGCCAAGATCAGCCGCCCACTCCCGGTGAGTGCGGTGCATCGGGCGCATGCTGGCAATCTACGAGAACCCCGTTCGCGGCCGGATATCCAGGCCGCAACGAGATACCTAAGTACGAGCCCTCGGCCGCCAATGGACAACTTCCGTCACTGTGTGTCAGTCCCAAGCTCGATCCGCCGTCCGGCACCGTCGGATTACCGTCGCACCATGGCCAGCAACTCTTCGAAATCTCCCCTGGCGGCCCTGTCGGGCCTGCTCTGCTTCGTCTTGGTCGTCGGCGGCGTTAGTGGCCTCCTGCACGAATGGCTCGGCTGGATCCGCTTCATGGGTTTCGTTCGGTTCCTCATACCTAACGGTTATGAAATCTATGGTTACGTCGTCATGATCGCCCTCGGCGTTGCAGTGGGCGTGGCCGGCGACGCGCTCACCCGGCGAGCCGGACGATGAGCCAGTTAGGGCTGGTGCTACGGGTGCAGCCAAGGTACGGCCCAAAGGGGCAGTAGCGTGATCTTGAAAGGGGTACGGCCAAGGTAAGGGCAACACCCGCCATGAGTTGGTCATGCGAAGTTGAGGCACTCCGCGCCGCCGAGGAACGGTGAGCTATCAGTCGCCTGGCCCGGGCGCTGTGACTGACCTTGTCGGCTTGCTCGCCCTTGGAACGCTGGAAAACCTGGCCCTGGAGGCGTTCACGGAGGGCGACTTCCCCGGGCGTCTCCGGGTCGTCAGGGTGCCGGATCCGGGCGGGCGTGGGCCGGAGCGGCGAGCCGTCGTCCGCGGCGGCCTGCTCGGCTTCGGCGAACGCCCGGTAGAGGGAGGCCACCGACGGAGGACTGCCCGCGTTCTTGCCGGTCTTGATGGTGAGCTTCTTCGCGATGTTCGGGACGGGTACGCCCTTGTCCTTGAGCGCGAGGGCGAAGATGAGCGAGTCGTCGTCGATGACTTTCGGCCGGCCGCCGTGGTTGCCCTTGGCGGCGGCGAGGACCTGGCCTTCGAGGGTCTTCTCCCGGATGTAGTTGCGTTCGATCTGCCCGGCGACGGCGAGCACGGCGAAGAACATGGCGCCCATGCCGTTGGGGTCGTAGATGCCGGTGAGCGGGCCGGTGAGCAGTTCGAGCTGAATGCCGCCGGCCTGCAGGTCGGCGGAGAGCGTCATCAGCTCGGCGGCGTTGCGGGCGAGGCGCTTGAGCTCGTGGACGGTGACGATCACGGGTGTCTCGGGCGCGGCCTCCTTGAACTGGTGGGCCAACGCGAGCGCCTTCTCCAGCTCGGGCCGAACCTTGACCCGGGTGCTGATCTGCTCCTGGAAGATCTTGTGGCACTCGGCCCGGCGCAGCGCGTCGAGCTGGCTCGCCAGCTCCTGGCGGGCGGTCGACGTGCGTGCTACCCGATCCGGATCGCCCGCTCGGTCCGCGGCGCCGGGACCACCACGAGGGCCCGACCCTGCTTCCACACCCGGCAAGGCCCGCGGTCGGCGGGCACCGGCACGTCGAGTTCCTCGCGCAGCGCGGGCACCAGACCGAAGCGCGCGGTGTGGTACTTCGCTGTGGTCTTTGCGCCCCGGGTGCGGCAGGCGTTGCCCGCGGGTGCACCGCAGTTCGGGCAGTCGTGACGTTCGACCGCCGTCGCGGCCCGATCGGGCGTCAAGTTCATGCCCACAGTCTCGCAGAACCGTCTCACACAAGAATTAAGTTCTGAGAGGACTTTTGCGAGTGGCGACCTGCGTAAACACGATCGCCTGCTGGCCTCTCGCAGAACTCGCGCAACTGACCGTTTCTGCGAGAGGCCGCACGGGGTCCACCAACGCAAGATCACCCTTAGTGTGACTTTCCCGAACGTTAGTCCTCAAGCGCCGGTTCCCGGCGGGCAACGTCACCGAGAACCTTCACCGCCACCGGCTGGACTCCCCGGTGGCACCAAGACGAAACAGATCTCCTGCTGGAGTGTTAGTGGGCCAGTTCCGTCGAACTGAGCGGTGAGACGGCCGGCGAGTTGTTGCAGGCGCGTTTGCGTTCGTCGTAGTGCCGGCCGGGCTGGTTGGCTCTCCACCAGGCGCGGTCGATGGATAGTCCTCGGTCTTGGACGCTGCCGGGTCGTGCTCCGGGTGAGTGGCGGTGGGGTCCCCCGACAGGCGGGTGGCCATGCGACTGGCCGAATGGTTGGCCGCCGACAGCGCGGTCGCTTTCATCCCGTGAGTATGCGGACGTCTGCGGTCGGCAGGTCCTTGGACCACCAGTGCTCGTACCGGCGGTAGACTGCGGAATCGCGGTCCAACAGGAACGCCTGCAATGCGGCGGCTTCCGCAGCAAGCCCGTACCATTCGTCGCTGGTCAGCCGATGGAAGGCCGTTGCTTCAATGCCTCCCTCGACTGGCCGCCACACCCCAGCCGCAAAACCGTCGATGAGCAGGGTCGGCAGGACGTCGCCGTTGCGCCGCAGAATTAACGAGCGATACTCCGGAGGGATAACGCGACTTCGATCGGCGTACGCGAGCAGGATGCTGTCCCACATCGGCAGCAGGCGGGGCGGGGCCACCGTGTCCTCGGCGGGATACCGCCCCCCAGGCACATCGAACAACATTTCGCCACTCGGGCCGGTCAACGTCTCGATGCCCCCGCCCAGCTCTTTCAGCGCGTTCTGCACCACCGACCGCTTGAGGATGGTGAACTGCGCGATGTCGAGCATCGAGGCGGGGCCGAATGCCGCCAGGTAACGCAGGATCAAGAATTGTACGGACTCGCTCCAGTTCTCCGCCGCCACGGTGGCTGGGGCGGCGCGGTACGACGAGGGCGCCTTGAACGACCATGGCCCGCCGGTCGGCACCTGGTGCAGAGGCGCGTACGTTCGTAGCGCCCACCACACTCCCTGCCTGGGCTCCCCGAGCCGGGCGGCGAGCATCTCCTCGACCTCCGCGCCGGTGCGCGGCTGACTGGTGAAGAGCGCCAGGTAAGGAAGCAGGGCGTCGGCTTCGGCGATAGACAGCCCACTTATCGTGAAGCGGCGGTCGCCCAGCCGCGGGCCGCGCAGGTTGGGCAGCATCGCCGCGTGAAAGTACGGGTAGTCGCTGGCGTGCACCACATGCAGCGTCAGGCGCATCAGCGTCGCCTTGACCAGGTTGCCCTCCTCGAAGGCGGACGCGAGGGCCGCCGGGTCAAAATCGGCGAGCCGATTCCACAGGGCGAGGTACGGCGACGCCGGCTCCTGCGCCTGTAGCGCGACGAGGCGTCGTACGGCGTCGACGACGTTCACCGACTCCCGGCGCAGAAGCATCTGCCGGTCGAGTGTCGCCCGGTTGAGCTGCCGTGAGTTAAGGCTCACGCGACCCTTACCTGCTGCTGTGGCCATACGTACCAATCCGATGAAACGTATTCTTGATCGCTCTCGCGAGCATAGCGGGGCTCTGGCTACCAGGTCCTATCCTGACGCTTTTCGAGCTATGGGCGAGCTAACCAGAGATGAGGCAGCGGACGAAACCATGTGGCCAACCAACCCTCGCAGTTCTGGCCAGCTATGCCTCGCAGATCGCGGAAGCAACCGAGGTCACGGCCGCCCTACTGGCCAACTAACGGTCGAAGTCACCCGGAACCTCCACGGTTCGCATCCCCGCCAGCGGCAGGCCTCGGCGCCAATCCCGGGTGCGACGCGGTTCGGTCCACGGCCGGCGTCTCCGGCCCCGCGCCCGCGCAGCCACTCCATCGATCTTCATCAGTTGACTTGCCGGACTCGAAGTCGTAGCTTGCGAGGAGAAAGCGCTTTCCTAGGGGCCCGGCGCTAGATCCGGGCGCCGGGTCCGTTCGCCCCCCCGAGCCGAGAGGTACCAGACGATGCTCGATCCGCACGCCGCCCACCGACCGGTCCCGGTTGCCGTCCTCCGGATCCTGGTTGTCCTGACCACCGTCGCGGCGGCGCTCGGCGGGACGGCCACCGACGGTTCGGCGGCGCCGTTCCCGGGCGCCCTCACGGCCGGCCCCGAGCTGTTCGTCGCGCCGACCGGCGACGACGCCAACCCCGGCAGCATCGATCAGCCGCTGTCGAGCCTGCACCGGGCCGTCGAACTGGCCACCCCCGGCACCACCATCCAGCTCCGCGCCGGTACGTACGCGCCGGGCACGAACATCCGGATCATGAAGGACGGCACGGCGGCACAGCCGTACACGATCACCGCCTACCGGGGCGAGCAGGTGCTCCTGGACGGGGAGAACCTGCCGCACACCCCGGCCCCGGTGGACGGGAGCATCCCCAACCTGGAACGCGGGGTGCTGCACATCGAGGCCGACTTCTGGCGCATCGTCGACATCGAGATCGCGAACGGGCCGTACGCGATCTTCTGCCGGGACTGCAACAACAACCTCTTCGACCGGCTGGTGACCCGGGACAACTACGAGTCGGGGCTCCAGATCCAGGGCGCCGCCAGCAACAACCAGGTGATCAACCTGGACAGCTACGGCAACCGGGACCCGCGCAAGAACGGCGAGAGCGCCGACGGGCTGGCCATCAAGGAGGGCTCGGGCGCCGGCAACCTGGTACGCGGCGTGCGGCTGTGGAACAACTCCGATGACGGCTTCGACGCCTGGGAGTTCCTCTCCCCGATCACGATCGAGGACTCGGTCGCCTGGGGCAACGGCTTCAACCGCTGGAACCTGCCGGACTACACCGGCGACGGCAACGGCTGGAAGCTCGGCGGCGGCGACGAGGACCTGCCGGCCGGCCACGTCGTCCGCAACTCGATCGCGTTCGACAACGCGGTCGGCGGCTTCATCGACAACGCCAATCCGGGCCGGCTCGTACTCGACCGCAACACCGCCTGGCGCAACGGCCGGGTCGGATTCGACCTGGCCGACGCCGACGCCGAACTGACCCGGAACCTGGCCGTGCAGAACCCGACGCCGGCCCTCACCGGCACGTCGACCAGCACCGGCAACTCCTGGGACCTCGGCGGCGACTGGCCGCTGGCGAGCACCGACCCGTCCCGGATCACCGGCCCCCGTACGGCCGACGGCGAGATCCCGTCCTCGGACTTCCTCCGCCCCGCCAACGGCGCCGACATCGGCGCCCGGCTGTAAGGAAGGGCCCCTTCCTATCGCTTTTTGTATAGGAAGGGCCCCCTCCTAACCGCCCTCCTAACCGCGCAGCTCACAGGGTGACCGGCAGTGCGGCCAGCCGCCAGGTGCCCGGGTCCGGGATCCGGTGCGGCTCGTCCGGCGGGCCGGCGGGGGCGAGGGCGGGAAAGCGGTCCAGCAGCGCGCCGAGCGCGACCTCGACCTGCACCCGCGCCAGCGGGGCGCCGAGGCAGAAGTGCGGGCCGTGGCCGTACTCCAGGTGTCCGGGCGGCCCGGCGGGGCGGCGCAGGTCGAGCCGTTCGGGGTCGGCGAAAACCCGGGGGTCGCGGTTGACCGCACCGAGCGCGGCGGTGACCGGCTCGCCCTTGCCGATCGGTACGCCGGCGATCTCCACGTCCTGGCGGGTGTAGCGGGGGACGGTCAGCAGTTGCGGGCCGCACCACCGGGTCAGCTCCTCGACGGCACCGGGCATGAGGGCGGGTTCGGCGCGGAGCGCGGCGAGCTGGTCGGGATGGCGGAACAGGGCCTCCAGCGCGTTCGTGATCAGGTTGGTCGGGGTCTGCCCGGCGAGGACGAGATGCCAGACGAAGGTGATCAGCTCGTCCTCGCTGAGCCGGTCGCCGTCCTCGGCCCGGACCCGGATCAGGTTCGAGACCAGGTCGTCGGCGGGTTCGGCGGTACGCCGCGCGACGGCCGCCCGGGCGCCGTCCATGATGCCGGGAATCGCCTCGGCGAAGCGCTGACCGTGCCCGGCCGCGACGGCGGCGCCCCACTCCTGCCAGCGGGGGCGGTCGGACTCGGGGATGCCGACCAGTTCGCAGATCACCTCCATCGGCAGCGGCTGGGCGAGGTGCCGCAGCAGGTCCACCGCGCCGTTCTCGACGTGCTCGGGCAGGTCGTCGAGGAGCCGCGCCACGATCGGCTCGATCCGGGGGCGGAACTCGGCGGCCCGGCGGGCGGTGAAGGCCGGTGACACCAGCCGGCGCAACCGGCTGTGCTCCGCCCCCTCCATCTCCCCCATCGTCCGCATGTACGGCAGGCAGTGCTCCGGCACGTCCGGGCGCAGGTAGCTGCTGGGATTCAGCTCGAACCGGGGGTCGGCCAGCATCGCCTTTGCGTCGTCGTACCTGGTCAGGGCCCACATGCCGCCGAAGCCGGGTGCCACCAGCCGGGCCACCGGGGCGAGTTCCCGCACCCGTCCGTACGCGCCGAACGGGTCGTGCAGCACCTCGGGATCGGCGAGGTGGACCTCGGGTACGGCGGCGGGGTTCGTGGTGGCCTCGGTCATGGCGCCCTCGTCTCAGATGGTGTCCTCAGATGTTCTCATCATCTGAATGGTGACGGTATCTTGGAGTCCGACCCAGGGCAAGGGCGGAACCCGAGGAGGACGATGGCGCGGCTCAGCAGGGCGGAGGCCCAACGGCGCAACCGGGCCAGGGTGCTGGCCGCCGCGCGGGACGAGTTCACCGAGCGCGGCTTCCGGGACGCGAAGATCGACAACATCGCCGAGCGCGCGGAACTGACCCGGGGCGCGGTCTACTCCAACTTCCCCGGCAAGCGCGCGCTCTACTTCGCCGTCCTGGCCGAGGAGGTCGAGATGACACCGGTCGAATCGCACGCCCAGCCCGGCGGCACGCCCGCCGAGGCACTCGGGGCGTTCGCCCGGGCCTGGGTCGCCCGCCTCCCGCTCGCCACCGAGGACGAGCGGAGTGCGGCCCGGCTCGGTCGGGACCTCGTACCCGAGATCAGTGCCGACGAGCGGACCCGGCTCCCGTTCGCGCAGCTCCTGCGGCTCAACGCGATCCTGCTCGGGCTCGCCCTGGAGCGGCTGCCCGCCCGCCGCCGCGCCGCCGACCGCCGCCGGGTCCGCGTCGCCGAGACCGTTCTCAGCACGCTGTACGGCGCCAGCCAGCTCGCCGACGCCGCGCCCGGCTTCGTCGAACCGTTCACCGTGGTACGCGCCTGCGAACAGCTCGCCGACCTCGACCTCGACGACGAGTGGGCGCCCGCGCACCTGCCGTACGTCCCACCGGCCCGCCCCACCGACGAGCGCTGGGCTCCCCCGCCGGTGACCGACGCGGTGCGGGGCGAGTCCGTGCCGCTCGACGGGGACGCCGTGGTCGCCGTCCTCGGGCTGCACCGGCTCGCCGCCGTCGAGGAGGCGGTACGCGCCGCCCCCGCCGGAGCCGAGGTGACCGCCGTGCTCGTCACCGGAGCCCCCGACGAGTTGGCCCCGCTGGCCCGGTTGGTCGTCGCCGAGTTCCGCGCCTGTCTGCGACCGGCGTTCCCGCCCTCGGCGTGGCCACGGCTGCGGGTCGTACACGACGAGTCCGGCGCGGTCGCCGCCTCGGCCGGCGTACCCGTGGTGAGTGACGCCACCGAGACCGCGATCCGGGTCCGGGCCGGCCGGATCGTCGCCCGCGCCGACGGGTACGGTGCCTGCCACGCCGCCGCGACCGCCGCCGGCCGCTGAGGTCACGCCCGGCCGCGAGGTGCGGTCGCCTGACCGCGTGGACACCTGCGATCATTCGCGGGTGGGTACCACGATCCGACTCGTCCGGCTCGACGACGTGCCGGCGCTGACCGAGCTGCTCCGGGCCAACCGGGAGTTCCTCGCCCCCTGGGAGCCCCTGCGCGGCGACGACTACTTCACCGTCGAGGGGCAGGAGGCCGTGATCCGGACCGTGCTGTCTCAACACGAACAGGGCTTCACCCTGCCGTACGTCATCCTCGACTCCGGCCGGCTGGTCGGCCGCATCACGCTCAACGAGATCGTGCGCGGCCCGTTCCAGTCGTGCCGGCTCGGCTACCTGGTGGGCTCCGCCGACAACGGCCGGGGTGTCGCCACCGCCGCCGTCCGCGCCATGGCCGGGGTGGCCTTCGCGGAGTTGGGGCTGCACCGGATCGAGGCGGGCACCCTCCGGCACAACCTGGCGTCGCAGCGGGTGCTGGAACGCAACGGCTTCACCCGGTTCGGTGTGGCCCCGAAATATCTCAAGATCGCCGGCGAGTGGCAGGACCACGTGCTGCACCAGTTACTGACGCCCGTGCCCGACTGACCCGGTCGGTGAACCGCCGGCCGGATCCTCGACGTGCCGCACCGGCACGAACCCGGCCGGCCCGCACCGCCGCCGGCCGGTTCAGAAGGATGTCCCGGACATCGACCTGCGCATCCGGATCAGCCGCACCGGGGTACCGCCGGCCGGATCCTCGACGTGCTCCACCGGCACGAACCCGGCCGCCTCGTACAGCGGCCGGCCGGCGAGCGTGGACATCAGCTCAAGCGTGGTGAACCCCTCGGCGGCGGCGGCCTCCGCACACCGGGACAGGATCAACCGGCCCACCCCCCCTCGGGCGAACGCCGGGTGGGTGTACATCGCCCGGACCTTGGCCGGGTCCCGGGCGGGATCCAGCAGCGCCGGGTCCCGGCCGGCGGAGTGGTCGCCGCCGTAGAGGGTCGCCCGGCGGCTCCAACCGCCGCAACCGGCCACCCGACCGTCCAGTTCGGCCACGAAGTAGGTGCCGTCGTCGATGAGCTGGGTGTCGATCCCCATGATCGATCGGCTGGACCTGATCTGCGCGTCGTCGAGAAAGCCCTGCTGCAACTCTGCTATCGCGGCCTCGACCAGGGGCAGCAGCGTGGGTACGTCCTCGCGCCGGGCGAGCCGACTCGTCAGCGGCATGGCTCCTCCACTCAGGCGGGAGCGACCGGCGTGGCCGGTCGCTCGTGATCATCGCACCCTAGTCAGGGCGGCGTGGGCGACCGGCTAGCGTGCCGGGTGGCACGAACTGTTGCGAGGTGCCTCGCTCCGGCGAGGAGAATCGGGAAGCCGGTGTGAATCCGGCACGGGCCCGCCGCGGTGACCAGGGAGCCACCGTCCACGCGCGTCACGCGCAGCCACTGGCCTTGCGGCTGGGAAGGCGGACGGCGCGGCGTCGAGCTGGGAGTCCGAAGACCGGCCTCGCGTCCGCAGCCCCGGGGTGCCGGGGCGTGACCGCAGCGGGAGCCTGCCCATGAACACCGAGTTCTACGACGTCATCCACCGCCGCCGCGACGTACGCGGCCAGTTCACCGGCGCGCCGATCCCGGCCGGGGTGCTGGACCGGGTACTCGGCGCGGCCCACGCGGCGCCCAGCGTCGGACTGTCCCAGCCCTGGGACTTCGTCGTCGTGCGCGACCGGACGATCAGGGAGGCGTTCCACCGGCACGTCGGTCGGGAGCGGGACGTCTTCGCCGCCACCCTGGACGGCGAGGCCGCCGAACGGTTCGGGCGCATCAAGATCGACGGAGTGCGCGAATCGACGCTGTCGATCGTGGTGACCTACGACCCCGCCCGGGGCGGCCCGGCGGTGCTGGGGCGGCACGCCATCGCCGACGCCGGCCTCTACTCGGTCTGCCTGGCCGTCCAGAACCTGTGGTTGGCGGCCACCGCCGAACAGCTCGGGGTGGGCTGGGTGTCGTTCTACCGGGAGGAGTTCCTCGCAGACCTGCTCGGCATCCCGGCCGGGATCCGCCCCGTGGCATGGCTCTGCCTGGGACCGGTCACCCGGCTGGAAGCCGTACCCGATCTGGAACGGCACGGTTGGCGTCGGCGCCGCCCCCTGGCGGCCGCGCTGCACGAGGATCGCTGGGGAGGCGGGCGACCGGCGGGGGACGCCGCCGACGGTCCCGGGGTTGGGAGCCGGCAGCCAGAAAATCTCGGTGGTTCGGACTAGACATCCTCCCGGGCTCTGCTACAGTTTCTCGGGTCGAGAGATAAAGAAAGACGCGGACGAAGAGTGTCCGGCCGTGAGGTCACGACGGGCACAGCGGTAGTAGGACAGTGGTGGTAAAGGTGTTACCCGGCGTGCCATACGCCGGGCGTCGCAGGTGGGGCCGAGGCACGTTCAGGGCTCCAGCTGAAGATTGCGCGACAGGTGCCCAGACCCGAGAAGTTGCGTGGGGTTCCGGCATCGGCGAAGTACGGAAGTAAGAGTTGGAAGCAGAGGAAAGGGAGGGCCGTACACCATTGGATCGCCCGCCTAGCGGCCGGCAATCAGGCCAGGCGGACACCGTTGGTCCCATCGAACGAGAGGTGGTATCCGGTCACGCTTATGCGATCCTCACACCCGATGCCGCACAGGTACCCGGTGTGATGTGAACCGACTTCTTGTCGGCAGATGGTGCTTCTGAACCCTGACCCTGGGCCCCGGCGCGAAAGCGCCGGGGCCCTCGACATGGAGGTGGAATGACCCAAAGCCCCGATGACATGTTCGGCGACGAGGACTACCCCGCCTACACGATGGGCCGTGCCGCGGAAATTCTCGGCACGTCACAGGATTTTCTCCGCAGGTTGGACGAGGCGAAGCTCATCGACCCGCACCGTTCGACCGGTGGACACCGCCGCTACTCCCGGTACCAACTACGCCTGGCCGCCCGGGCCCGCGAACTGGTCGACCAGGGCACCGCCCTGGAGGCCGCCTGCCGGATCATCATCCTCGAGGACCAGCTACAGGAAGCACTGGAGCAGAACCGGAAACTCCAGGGCGGCTGATCCGGCGACCCAGGCCACGCCATGCCCGCCGGTGCGGCGGGCATGAGCACCTGATTCCGAGAGGCGGACCGGTGATCGTTCCCGCGCGCTTCAACGGTCCGCCAAGCTCGGGCAACGGTGGCTACTCCGCTGGCCTCTTCGCCGGCCACGCCGACCGAGAGGTGACGCTGCGCCGGCCGCCGCCGCTGGACACGCCCCTGTCGATGATCGACGGGCAGGTCCGCACGGCCGACGGTGCCGTCGTGGCCGAGGTCCGACCGCCCGGCGAGGTCGACACCCCGGTCCCACCGATTCCGTACGCCGACGCGCTGCGCGCCGCCACCACGTACGCCGGTTTCGCCGACCACCCCTTCCCGACCTGCTACGTCTGCGGGCCCGATCGACCGGACGGCCTACGGATCTTCCCCGGGCGGCTGCCGGACGACTCGACGGCCGCACCCTGGACGGTGCCGGACGACGTGTCGGCCCCGACGGTCTGGGCCGCCCTGGACTGCCCCGGCGGCTGGGCCGTCATCGCCGCCGGCCGCCCGTACGTGCTGGGACGGATCACCGTACGGCTGGGCCGGCTACCCACGCCGGGAGATCGGTGCGTGCTGCGCGGCGCCCTGGTGGCGGCCGAGGGACGCAAGGCTCTCGTGCACACCACCCTGTACGGCCCGGACGGCGCGGAACTCGCCCGCGCCCGCGCCACCTGGATCGGGATCGCCGGCTGAGGGCCCCGGAGGTGGGGAAACCTGGTGTCCTCGTTCCGTTGTGCCTGCCCCACACAGTGGGTACCAGGGCGGGGACGGCCGGGACCGTCGCCCGCGACGACCTAGACGGACAGGGGTACCCATGTTTCTGATCTTCGGCCTGCGCACCAAGGCCCACCGGCTCGGTCTGGTACCGATGGCCTGCCGGGTGTGCGGGCAGTCCGGGAGCATGCTGCTGGTGCGCGAGGTGACCAAGTTCAGCCTGTTCTTCGTCCCGCTGATCCCGGTCCGGACGAAGCACGTGCTCTACTGCACCAACCCGCTCTGCGGCGCCCACTCGACCATCAGCGCCGGCGAGGCCCGGCAACTGCTCGCCGCCGGCACCGGCTCGCCGCGCTGACCGGGCGCAGCACGACCGTGGCGAGCGCGTCGATGAGTGGCGCCCTTCCCCGTGGCGCCCCCGCCGAGCAGGACCGGTCGACCGCTCATCGGGCCGTGCTTGCGCACCCGGGTTAGCGTGACCGGATGTTGGTGGCCCGGAAGACGAGCTTCTGGCGGAGTCGTTACGAGATCAGTGTCGACGGCCGTACGGTCGCCACCTGGGACAGCAGCGTCTGGAAGAGCGGCGGCAGCTTCGCGCTGGACGGTGGCCACTACCGGGTGCGCGGCAACGCCTGGGGCAACCGGTTCGGCATGGTCGACGCGGACGGCGTGACCGTCGCCTCGGCCGACCGGGTCGGCCGGAAACGGTGGACGGTCGAGGCCGGCGGGCGGACGTACGACTTCCAGCGCGCGTCGCTGTGGAGCGACGAGCAGGAGCTGCACACCGGAGGCCGTCGGGTCGGATCGGTGCGGCGGACCAGCGTCTGGCGTGGTGACATCGCCGCCGAGCTGCCCGGCCTGCCGCTGCCGGTGCAGATCTTCGTGCTCGGCGTCGTCATCACGATGTGGAACCAGCAGGCCGCCGCCGGAAGCTGAGCCGGCCGCCCGAGTCAGCGGCCGGCGGTGGTTAGGCGGGGGCCCTTCCTCTACAGAAAGCGATAAGCGGGGGCCCTTCCTTACACCAAGGGCCCCCGCTGTGCGACCGTGCCGGTTACCGCAGGCCGTTGGCCACGGCGGTGATCAGCTCGCCGTTGGTGGTGTCACCGGAGAGCTCCCAGAAGAACGAGCCGCCCAGTCCCTGGCTCTTGGCGTACGACATCTTGCCGCCGATGGTGGCGGGGGTGTCGTAGCTCCACCAGTTGCTGCCGCACTTGGCGTACGCCGTGCCGGCGATGGTGCCGGTGCTCGGGCAGGTGTTCTTGAGGACCTTGTAGTCCTCGATGCCCGCCTCGTAGCTGCCCGGCGCCGCGCCGGTGGCCGTACCGCCCGGGGTGGCCTGGGTGACGCCGGTCCAGCCCCGACCGTAGAAGCCGATGCCGAGCAGCAGCTTGCTGGCCGGGATGCCCTTGGTCTTGAGCTTCTGGATCGCCGCGTCGGACCAGAAGCCCTGCTGGGGGATTCCCGGGTACGAGGTCAGCGGCGAGTGTGGCGCCGTCGGCCCCTGCGCGGCGAACGCGCCGAAGTAGTCGTACGTCATCGGCATCAGCCAGTCGAGGTTGTTGATCGCCCCGGCGTAGTCGGTGGCGTCGATCTTGCCGCCGTCGCTGCCGTCCGCGGTGATCGCCGCGGTGACCAGGGCCGAGGAGCCGAACCGGGTGCGCAGCGCCGAGACGACGCTCTTGAACGCGTTCGGGCCGCTGGTGTCACAGGTCAGCCCGCAGGCGTTCGGGTACTCCCAGTCGATGTCGATGCCGTCGAAGACGTCCGCCCAGCGCGGGTCCTCGACCAGGGCGTGGCAGGACTCGGCGAACGCGGCCGGGTTCTGCGCGGCCTGGGTGAAGCCGCCGGACCAGGTCCAGCCGCCGAAGGACCAGATCACCTTGATGTGCGGGTACATCTGCTTGAGCTTGCGGAGCTGGTTGAAGGTGCCCCGCAGCGGCTGGTCCCAGGTGTCGGCGACGCCGTCGACGCTCTCCGCGGCGGTGTACGCCTTCTCGTAGTCGGCGAAGCTGTCGCCGATGGTGCACCGGCCACCGGTGGTGTTGCCGAAGGCGTACATGATGTGGGTCAGCTTGCTCGCCGACCCGCTGGTGTGGATGTTTCGGACGTGGTAGTTCCGGGCGTAGACGCCCCACTGGGCGAAGTAGCCGACGACCTTGCTGCCACCGGGGTTCGGCTCGCCGGTCGGCGGCGGAGACGTGGGTGGGGTCGTCGGTGGGGCCGTGGGTGGCGTGGTCGTCGGCGGGGTGGTGGGGGTGCTGCCGCCACCGCACGAGGCGCCGTTGACGGTGCAGCTCAGCGGTGCCCGGTACGCGCCGGTGCCGACGTAGCCCCAGCTGATCGACGCGCCGGGGGCGAGCGGAGCCGCCCAGCTCTTCTTGACCGCCACGTAGCGATCGCCGCTGCGGGTGACGTCGGCGTCCCAGAAGCTGCTGACCGTCGTGCCGGCGGGCAGTTGGAACTCGATCCGCCAGGTGGCCACGGAGGCGTCGGTGCCGTTGTTGACGGTGACCCGGACCTCGTGACCGGATCCCCAGTCGGAGGTGCTGGCGAAGCTGGTGGTGACGCTGCCGGCGCCGAAGGCCGCGGCGGCCGGGACCGCGGTGACGGCCAGCGCGACCGCGACGCCGGCGAACAGCGCCCGGCGGATTGATCTCCTCATGTGGCGCTCCCTATTGTTAGGAAACTTTCCATAAAACTGAGGCGACGCTACTCAGCCGTTCACCGCTTCGTCAAGATGTCCATCTTTCAATTTCCCGCGCCGCTCAGCGCGCGGTGGCCGCCTCGTGCGCCCGCGCGGCGGCGGCGAAATCCCGACGCTGCGGCGGGATCTGCCGCAGCCAGGTCGACGCCAGCCCCAGCAGCTTCCACAACTGCTGTACGTCCCGGTCACTCGTCCGGTGCGGGAAGCGCACCTCCCGGAACGGCGGAAGCCGCAGCGCGAACGGCCCGGCGGCGACCTGCCGGGCGTCGGGCCCGGCGTAGAGGAAGACCTTCCCGCGACCGCCGTGGCGGCACAGCTCGACGACGAAGTCCTGGACGTCGGCGAGGGTGACGTCCCGGAAGCCCTCGAACTGGAACGGGTCGGCCGAGTCGTAGACCGCCAGGGTCATCGTGAGTACCGGGAAGGTGGGATAGGACCGGTAGCTCGCTGTCAGCAGGCAGTGGCCCTCCTCCACCGCACGGGCGAGGTCGGCGACCTCCGCCGCGGGCAGCCCGTCGAGGCGGACGAGCACCGTCGGCCCCTCCTCGGAGGCCAGCACGAACGGGATCATCGGTTCCAGCCGGGCGGCGATATCGGACAGCGCATAGTGGAACGACACCGTGTGGCGGTCGTCGGACGGGGACAGGCCGAGATTGGCCAGGGTCGCCCGCTCCTCCGCGGCCTGCGGATCGGCGCGCGGCAGGTCGAGCGCCGCCAGGTCGAAGGTCGGATCGCGGTGTTGACGCCGAGAGAAGAGCCCCATCAGCCGAGCGTAGGCACCGGCACCGGGAGGGGTCCCGACCCTGCCGGTTCCGGCCACCGCCCCGCGCGGCAGCCCGCCGTCGGCGGTCGGACCCGTCGGCGCCCCGGCCGAGCCGACCGAGCCGGCCGCGCCCCGACGGACCGCTGGTGCGACATCGTGGTTCGCCGATCCGATAACTTCCCCGCCGTACCCAGCCAGGGAGGCAAGATGCGGCTTCGGAAGCCTTGGACCGGCACCACCCGACGTCTCGGCGCGCTGGCCGGCGCCGTCCTCCTCGGGTTGGCTCCGGCCGCCATCGGCGGGTCCCCGGCCGGCGCCGATCCCCGGATCGGCTACCTCCGGTTGGCACACCTGTCCCCGGACACGCCGGCCGTCGACGTCTACCTCAGCAGCGCGACCGGATCGGACGAACCGCAGGTCTTCGAGGCCGTCGGCTACGGCGTGGTGTCGCCGTACCTGCCGCTGCCGACCGGCCGGTACGCGGTGGCGATGCGCCGGGCCGGGGCGCCGGCCGAGGACCCACCGGTGCTCACCACCGGAGTCGCGGTCGCCCCGGGCGCGGCGTACACGGTCGCCGGGGTCGGCCGGTACGCCGGCCTGGGGCTGCGGGTGATCGAGGACGATCTACGGGCCCCGGCGAAGGGGCGGGCGAAGGTCCGGGTGGTGCAGGCCTCGGTACGGGCCCCGGTGATCGACGTCGCGGTGGCCGAGGGGGGCGCCATCGCCGACGGCGTGCAGTTCGCCACCACCACGCCCTACCAGCAGGTCGAGCCGGGCCGGTGCACGCTGCGGCTGCGACCGGTCGGGGCGACGCCGACCACCGCCGACGTACGGCTGCGGGCCGGGACCGTCTACTCGCTGCTCGTGCTCGACGCGGAGCGGGGTGGGCTGACCACCGACCTGCGGGTCGACGCGCGCGGCGGGGTCGTGGTGCCGGCCGGCGGCGTGGACACCGGCGCCGGGGGTACGGCCGAACGGGTCGACGCGCCCGGCGACCCGGCGTACCCCCCGGGGCCGGCCCTGGTCGGCGCGCTCGCCGGGCTCGCGGTGGCGGCCGGCGCGCTCGCCCTCCGGGCCCGTCGCCCGCGCCGGTGCTGAGCATCGTTCCGGCCGGTCCCGAGGCGCCCCGCCGGCGGTGGCCGATCCGGCCGCCCGGCGCGGCCGGCCCGCCCGGCGCGGTGATCCTGGCGCTCTGCGCGGTCGTCGGCGCCGTCCTCGGCATCGCCGTGACCCCGGACGCCGCCCCACCGTCGCCGGCCCCGGCGGCCGCGCCGCTGGCCGCCCCGCCGGCCGCCACCTGCCCACCCGACTGCGTGCCCCGGGTCGGCCGGCCCGTCGAGCCCACCCCGAGCGGCCCTCCGACCCGGGTACGGATCCCGCGCGTCCGGCTCGACGCGGCGCTGACCCCGCTGCGGCTGGACCGGGCCGGCCGGCTCGTGCCGCCGGCCGACTTCACCCGGGCCGGCTGGTACGTCGGCGGAGCCGCGCCCGGAGACGTCGGACCGGCGGTGCTCGCCGGACACCTGGACTCCCGCACCGGACCGGCGGTCTTCCACCGGCTGCCCGAGTTGCGCCCCGGGGACCGGGTCGAGGTACGGCGCGGTGGCGACTGGCTGCGGTTCCGGGTGACCGCGAGCAGCCGGTACGCCAAGGACGACTTCCCCACCGCCGCCGTCTACGGGCCCGCCCCCGGCCCGGAGTTGCGCCTGGTCACCTGCTCGGGACGGTTCGACCGGCGCAGCGGGCACTACCCGGACAACCTGGTGGTCTTCGCCGTCACCGACGCCGCGGCGCCGCCCGGCTGACCCGGCCCGGTCCGGGACGCTTTGTCGGCTCAGACGCGACGGCGGCCGGCGAAGCCGCAGTCCACCCGGTGGTACCAGCCGATGTCGTCGTCCCCCTCCAACCAGCACCAGAGCACCGGCCGGCCGGCCCGCTCCCCGGGAAAGTCGAGCAGCAGCGGGGCGAACCCCTTGACCTGGATGTCGTGCCCGCTCAACTCCTCGAGGACGCCGAAGATCCGCGCCTCCAGCCCCTTGATCTCCGCCAATCCGCCCAGCGGGCTGAGCGCCCCGGGCTCGGCCAGGTCCGCCCGCAACTCCGCCAGGTCGGCGCGGAGCACGATCAGCTCATCGAGCCGGGGACGCAGCGTGGCGACCAGATGGCGCGCCTGGGCGAGGGTGAACACGTCGACAGTATGGGGCAGGCCCCGGGCCGGCCGGGCCGGGCGCCCCGCCCACCCGGGTCACTCGCTCTGCGCGGCGATCTCCCGGGCCCGGTCCCGGGCCGCCTCCAGGGCCGCGAGCAACGCCGCCCGTACCCCGTGCTTCTCCAGTTCGCGGATCGCCGAGATGGTCGTACCGGCCGGCGAGGTCACCGCCTCGCGGAGCTTCACCGGATGTTCGCCGGAGTCACGCAGCATGGTCGCCGAACCGATGGCGGTCTGCACGATCAGCTCGTGCGCCACCTGACGGGGCAGGCCGAGCAGGATGCCGGCGTCGACCATCGCCTCGACCAGCAGATAGAAGTACGCCGGTCCGGAGCCGGAGAGGGCGGTGACCGCGTCCTGCTGCGACTCCGGGACCCGGATCGTCGCGCCCAGCGGTTTGAACATCTCCTCGGCCAACGCGAGGTGTGCCGCCGTGGCGTGGGAGCCGGCGGAGATCGCCGTCATCGCCTCGTCCACCAGCGCCGGCGTGTTGGTCATGACCCGGATCACCGGCGTGCCCTCCGGCAGCCGCCGGGCGAAGAAGCCCGTCGGCAGGCCGGCGCAGAGCGAGACCACCAGCTTCTCGGGCGGTACCTTCGGTCCGATCTCGTCCAGCAGGGCACCGGCGTCCTGCGGCTTCACCGACACCGCGAGGACCTCTGCCTCGGCGACCGCGGTCAGGTTGTCCACCACCCGTACGCCGTACCGGGCGGCGATCTCCTCGGCCCGTCCGGTCCGCCGGGTGGTCGCCAGCAGCCGGTCCACCGGCCAGCCGGCCCGGAGCAGGCCGGAGAGCATCAACTCGCCGATCTTGCCGGTGCCGATCACCGCGACAGTGTGCACGCCGGGTGCCATCCGTACCCCCTTCCGGTGCCCGCCGCGGGCCACCCGCCCGGTCGACGACGGACGCGGGCGCGGCGGTGGTGGTCCCGCCGGCCGGCCGGCGTCCGCGGGCGGCCCACGAAGGGGCCGGCGGCGCGGACGACGGCCGGTACGGCGGAGGCGAAGAATCCGCCGTCAGCTGCCGAAGAAGACCTCGGCCTCGGTGTAGCGCTCCAGCGGCACGGTCTTCAGCTCGCGGGTCGCCTCGGCCAGCGGCACCCGGACGATGTTGGTGCCCTGCATGGCCACCATCTTGCCCCAGTCGCCCTCGTTGACCGCGTCGATCGCCTGCAGACCGAGCCGGGTGGCGAGCACCCGGTCGAACGCGGTCGGCGTGCCGCCGCGCTGGATGTGGCCGAGGACGACCGTCCGGGCCTCCTTGCCGGTCTTCGCCTCCAGCTGCTGGGCCAGCCACTGGCCGATGCCGCCGAGGCGGACGTGCCCGAACGCGTCCAGCTCCTGGTTGTGCAGCACCATCTGCCCGTCGAGCGGCTGCGCGCCCTCGGCGACGACCACGATCGGGGCGTACTGGTGCTGGAAGCGCTTCTCGACGTAGCCGGCCACCTGCTCGACGTCGAACTGCCGCTCCGGCAGCAGGATCACGTTGGCGCCACCGGCGAGGCCGGCGTGCAGGGCGATCCAGCCGGCGTGCCGGCCCATCACCTCGACGACGAGGGTCCGGTGGTGGCTCTCGGCCGTGGTGTGCAGCCGGTCGATCGCCTCCATCGCGATGTTCACCGCGGTGTCGAAGCCGAAGGTGTAGTCGGTGGCGCTGAGGTCGTTGTCGATCGTCTTCGGCACGCCCACCACCTGGACGCCCAGCTCGTGCAGCTTGGTGGCGACCCCGAGGGTGTCCTCGCCACCGATCGCCACCAGGGCGTCGACCCCCTGCTGCGCCAGGTTGGTCTTGATCTGCTCGACCCCGCCCTCGATCTTGAAGGGGTTGGTCCGGGAGGAGCCCAGGATGGTGCCGCCGCGCGGCAGGATGCCGCGCACCTCGGGGATGCCGAGCGGCTTGGTCAGGCCCTCCAGCGGGCCGCGCCAACCGTCGCGGAATCCCACGAACTCGTGGCCGTAGGTGGCGACGCCCTTGCGGACCACCGCCCGGATCACCGCGTTCAGACCCGGACAGTCACCACCACCGGTGAGCACGCCGATACGCATGATCTGCTCATCCTCCAGGAACTTCGAGTAAGCCCGTCAAGCCCCAGGGTCGAAGTCAGGTCAGACCGTCGGCGTCATTGCCGGCCCGGGGCGGGCCGTCATTGCGCACTGTAGTCGCCCGCCCCGGGGCAGGCCAGCGCGCCCCGGACCGCCACCGCACCAATCCCGACACCGACCCCCAGACCGCCCCGCCGGCCAGCGCCGCACCGCCGGGCCGCCGCACCGCCGGGCCGCTGCCCGCGCCGCCCGCCCGCCCGCCCGGCAAGATCCGCGTGATCAGGGAGGCGTACCCGCGACGCGCCGACGACACGCCCGGAAGACTCCCTGATCACGGCGATCTTGGGGGTGGGGTCATGGCGTGCCAGCGGGCCAGGTTGTGGCGGGCGTCGACCAGGGCGTCGTGCCGGTCCGCGGCGGCGTCGGGCAGCGGTGGGCGTCCCCGGTCGTCCCAGCGCTGCCGCAGCTCCTTGGTGAACCGGGGTATCTCCCGGGGCAGCGCCGGCATCGCCCCCCAGAGCTGGGCCAGCGCCACGTGGTCGTACGCCGCGTACCAGGCCCAGAGTTCGAGCTGCTCGTTCGGCCGGCCCCGGATCGGCTCGACCAGGAACTCGTAGAGGTCGTCGCGGATCCGCTCGCGCGACCGCCACGCCCGGTCCCCCGGCGAGGGCAGCTTGTCGAGCACGTGCCGGCGCACCCAGGGCACCGCCCGGGAATCGTCGAACTCCGTGGATACGGCATAGAACTCGCGACCGTACTCGTCGACGACGCCGATCGACACCAGGTCGACGAGCCGGCCGTCCTCGATGAACTCGCAGTCGTAGAAATAGCGGTAGACCATCGCGGCCATCCTCACCCACGCGCCCGGTGACCCGGTAATCGGGGTGGCAATAGCGCATCGATTCCGACCCATCGGATCTGCCCACCGGTGATCCATTTGGCGCGTCCGGGGCGGAGCGGGCGGTCGACCCGTACGGTGCCGGCCCGCCGGTCAGCCCGGCTGTGCCGCGGCCGGCCGGACGCGACGGTGCTCCCCCTCCGGCCGGCCGCGGCTCCCCGCGCCCCCGACCCGCCACGCCCCCGTACGGCCCCCACCCTGCGGCGGATCTGACAACCACAATGCCCGCCGGCGGGCGGCAGAACTGTCACAGAAGTGATTTCGGGGGTGTACAGCAAGCGACACGACCGTCATGATCTGATGTGTACCGCTACCGGACTCCTCCGGTATCACGTTTCATCTTGCTCCCCGGTCGGTTGCGGGTCGTCCGGGAGCAGACTGTGGTCCTTACCGGGGAGGGGTTGAGCCTTGGAGGTTCGCCTGCCTGAGCCGGGCGACGCCCTCACCGGCGTCGAGATGTTCGCCGGCCTTGAGCCCGAGGTGCGTCAACGGGTGATCGCCGCGGCGGTGCCGCGGACCTACCGCAAGGGCCAGCTGCTGTTCGTGGAGAACGATCCCGGCGAGTCCCTGATCGTGCTCCGCCGGGGCGCGGTGGCGGTGTTCCGCACCGCCCCGACCGGCGAGCGTGCCGTGCTCAACGTGATCCGCCCGCCCGACGTGCTGGGCGAGGTGTCGCTGCTGGACGCGTCCACCCGGTCCGCCTCGGCCGAGGCCATCGAGGACTGCACCGCCCTGGCGCTCTCCCGGGGCGCCTTCATGGAGCTGGTGCACTCCAACCCGCGCATCCTCGACGCGGTCATGCGCTCGCTCGGCGGGCTGATCCGCCGGCTGACCGAGCAGAACGCCGACCACGTCTTCCTCGACCTGCCGGGTCGGGTGGCCAAGACACTGGTCCGGCTGGCCGGCGAGAGCCAGGCACCGATGATCACGATCGAGCTCAACCAGAGCCAGCTCGCCGAGATGGCCGGCGGCTCGCGGCAGAGCGTCAACCAGGCCATCGGGTCCTTCGCCAGTCGCGGCTGGCTGCGCACCGAGGGGCGCCGGATCGTGGTGACCGACGTCGCGGCGCTGCGGCGCCGGGCCGGCATGGCCGACCGCTGAGCACCGCCCCGAGGCGGATCCGGCGCCGGGCGGTGCCGTCCGCACAGGACAGCGGGCGTACCGGAAGCCCGCGATCGCGGCCCCGGTACGCCCGACGCGCCTGACCTGACGCTGCGGTCAGGGGTTGGTGCCGGTGGGGCCGAGCCAGTCCGTGCCCTCCTTGCCACCGCCCGTCGGCCCGAGCCAGTCGGTGCCCTCGCCGCCGACGACGCCCGAGGCCTGCAGCTGCGCCAGGGTGCCGGCGTCCACATCGACCATCTCCCCCGCGGAGTGGCCGTTGCCCTTGCCATCGGTCCAATCCTTGTCCAAGCGGACGTAAACCATTGACGTCTCTCCCTGTGGTCGTCGCCGTTCCGGGCGCAACGACTGTAACTTGGTCCACGGTTGGTGGAGTGTCTGCTAGCTAACAGCCCGGTTCACGACAGCGGTGCTGGGCAGCGATACTCGGCGGTGGTGATCCCGACGTCGGCCGACGGCGCCGCACCGCTCCTACCGGCCGCGCCAGCGGCCGAAGGCGCCGCCCGACGAGACAGCACGCCACTTCGACGGTGCAGGAGGACGGCATCTCCGCTCGCTGTACGACATGCGGCCGGACCACCGCGTCCGGCGACCGTTTCTGCGGTGGTTGCGGGACCGAACTCGTCCCCGTCTGCCCGCGTTGCGAACGGCCACTCGCCGCCGACGCGGCGTTCTGCACCGCCTGCGGTACGCCCCGCCCGGGTGAGCCGGAGCGGGGCGGCGCGGTCGGTCAGGAGGACCGGCGGCGGGTCAGCGTGCTCTTCGTCGACCTCATCGACTTCACCCCGTACGTCGAACGCGCCGACCCGGAGCTGGTACGCACCATGCAGACCGGCTTCTTCTCGGCCGCCCGCCGGGTCATCGGCCAGTACGGCGGGGTGGTGGAGAAGTACATCGGCGACGCGGTGATGGCGCTGTTCGGGGCGCCGGTGGCGACCGAGACGGACGCGCTGCGCTGCGTACGCGCCGGTCTGGAGTTGCAGCGGGTGCTGACCCGGTTCACCCCGAGCGGCGTGGACCACCTGCGTTTCCGGGTGGGTGTGGCGACCGGCGAGGCGCTGGTGGACGTGGCGGCGGCCCGGGACGGCGGTCAGGCCATCGTGGCCGGTGACGTGGTGAACACCGCCTCGCGGATGCAGTCGGTGGCGCCGCCCGGGGGCGTGCTGGTGTGCGGCACCACCCAGGCGCTGACCCGGGACGCGATCCGCTACGACGAGCAGGCGCCGGTGACGCTGCGCGGGCGTTCCGCGCCGACGGAGGTCTGGCTGGCGCTGGCGCCGGTACACCAGGAGCCGCCGGACCGGGAGCCGGACACCACGCCGCTGATCGACCGGGAGCACGAGCTGGGCCTGCTGGTCAACGCGCTGCACCGGTCCATCCGGGACCGGGTGCCGCAGATGATCACCGTGCTCGGGCACGCCGGGATCGGCAAGAGCCGGCTGGTCCGGGAGCTGTTCCGGCACACCGAGCGGCTCACCGACCAGGCGTTGACCTGGCGGGTCGGCCGCTGCCCGCCGTTCGGCGAGAACGTCACCTTCGCCGCGCTGGCCGACATCGTGAAGACCGAGGCCGGCATCCTGGACACCGACCCGGCCGACACCGCCGCCCAGCGGCTGCGTACCGCCCTGGGCGAGCTGGTCGGGCCGGGCGAGGCGGACCGGCTGATGGACGCGCTGCGGCCGGTGGTCGGGCTGCCCGGCCCCACCCTGCCGGCCGAGGAGGCCGAGTCGGCCTGGCGGCGGTTCCTCGTCGCGCTCGCCGCCCGGCAGCCGACGGTGCTGGTCTTCGAGGACCTGCACTGGGCCGACGGGGCGATGCTGCGCTTCGTCGAACTGCTCGGCGCCTTCGCCCAGGACGTACCGCTGTTCCTGCTCTGCACCGCCCGTCCCGAACTGGTCAACCGGGACCCGAGCTGGGCGGGGACCATCACCGGCTCGATGACGGTCACCCTGCCGCCGCTGCGCGACACCGGCATCGCCTCGCTCTACGCGCACATCTTCGGCCAGGCCGCGTTCTCCACCGACATGCTCAACCCGCTGGTCGAGGTGGCCGACGGCAACCCGCTCTACGCCCACGAGTACGTCCGGATGCTGATCGAGCAGGGCGCGCTGCGGCAGACCGGCCGGGGCTGGTCGCTGGAGAAGCAGCACGACCTGCCGATGCCGGACAGCGTGCACTCGGTGATCGCCAACCGGGTCGACCTGCTCGACGGTCCGGACCGGATGGTGCTGCTGGCCGCCTCGGTGGTCGGCATGCAGTTCTGGCCCGGTGCCGTAGCCGCCGCGCTGGGCCAGCCGGTGGAGCTGGTGGAGCGGGCACTGCGCCGGTTGGAGCAGCGGGACTTCGTCCACGAGCAGGCGGCGTCCACGATGGCCGGCCAGCCGGAGTTCCGGTTCCGGCACGTACTGGTCCGGGACGTCTGCTACCAGCGGCTGCCCCGTACCGAGCGGGTCGCCCGGCACGAGCGGACGGCGAACTGGCTGGACGGGCTGTCCCGGGGCCGGGACACCGACCTGGCCGAGGTGCTGGCCCACCACCGCTGGGCGGCCCACGAGATCGCCGCCACCCTCGGCGTGGACACCGACCGGTACGCTCCGGCGGCCCGGGAGGCGCTGCACCGCGCCGCCCGCCGGGCGTACGCCCTGCACGCGCTGGACACGGCCGCCGCGCACGCCGCCCGGGCGCTGGGGCTGGCCGACGACTCCGATCCGGTCGGCCGGCTGCGGCTGGAACTGCTCTCCACCGAGATCTCCTACTTCCGCGACGGCGACGTCTTCCTCGCCGGCGGCGGCACCGAGCAGTTGCAGGCGCTGGCCGACCAGCTCTACGCGCACGGCGACGACGGCGGCGCGGCCCGCGCCTGGACCCTGCTGGGCAAGGCGGCCTGGCTGCGGGCGGACCGGGCCGGCGCACTGTCCTGTCTGGACCGGGCGGTGGAGCTGTTCGACGCGCTGCCGGACACCGCGCAGAAGGCGGACGCCTACGCCGAGCTGGGCCGGCTGCACATGCTCAACTACGAGCGGGACCCGGCGATCGCCGCGGCGGGCGCGGCGGCGGACATCGCCGAGCGGTTGGGGCTGGTGGAGACCCGCACCGACGCCCGGATCACCGTCGCGACGGCCCGTTACCAGGCCGGGGACCGCGCCGGACTGGAGGAGCTGCACGAGATCCTGCGGTTCTGCCAGACCCACCAGCTGCTCGCGCTGCCCCGGGCGGTGCAGAACCTGGCGTACGCGGTGCGCGAGGAGGGCGACTGGATCCGCTCCGGCGAGCTGGTCGCCTCCTGCCCCGCGCTGACCCGGGGTCAGGCGCTGGCCACCGGGGGCTCCCGGGAGGCGATGCGGGCCTACTGCGAGGGCGAGTTCGGCAAGCTGCTGACGGTGGCCGACGCGTTCGTGGACACCCCGGCGGGGCGCTGGGACATGCAGGTCCGCGGCGTGCGGGCGTACCTGCGGGTGCTGCGTGACGAACCGGTGCCCGGCGAGGCCCGTTCGACCCGCCCCGACGAGGCGCCCAGCGACGACGTCACCGACGCGTTGGAGACCGCCCGGCGCAGCGGCTTCCACCGGCTGCACTGGACGATGCTGGGCCTCGGCGCGCTCTGCCGGGCGGTGCAGGGCCGGCGGCGGCAGGCCGGCGAACTCCTCGACGAGCTGGCCGAGTCGTGGTGCGCGGTGCCCGCCCTGGCCAGCGGCGAGTGGATTCCGGCCGCCGCGTACGCCGCCGCGCTGGCCGGCCGGGATCCGGCGGTACGCGTCCGGGGCATGCTCGACCGGGTCACCCATCACACCCCCTGGGTGGAGGCGGCACTGCGTACCGTGGCCGCCGCCGTGGCCAGCGCGGACGGCGACCACAGCCGGGCCGGGCAGCTCTACGTCGCGGCGGCCGAGATCTACGCGGGCATCCCGGACACCACGGACCGGATGCTCGGGCTGGCGCTGGCCGCCGAGGAGTTCGGCCGCGCCGGTGACCGGTCGGACGCGGAGCTGGCGCTGGCCGAGGTGCGCGCCTTCGCGCTGCGCAACCGCGCGCCGGGCCTGCTGCGGATCGGCCGTCCCAAGGGCGGCGGCGCGGCGCGGATCCTCGCGTCCTGACGGGCCGCGCCGGGCGAGGGTGGCCGGCGCCCCCTCAGGCCGCGACCGACCCGCTGGAGCCGCCGGCCGCCCCGGCGCCGGTCGATTTCGCGCCGACCGCGGCCTTGACCTGCTGGTTCTTCATCTTCTGGGCGTAGATGTCGACGTACTCGCGGCCGGAGAGTTCCATCAGCTCGTACATGATCTCGTCGGTTATCGCGCGCTCCACGAAGCGCTCGCCGGACATTCCCGCGTACCGGGAGAAGTCGAGCGGCTTGCCGAACCGGATCTTCACGCGCTTGATCTTCGGGATCAGCTTGCCGGGCGGCTGGATCTCGTCGGCGTTCAACATCACCACCGGGATGACCGGAGCCCCGCTGTCCAGGGCCAGCCGGGCGACGCCGGTCTTGCCCCGGTAGAGCCGGCCGTCCGGCGAGCGGGTCCCCTCCGGGTAGATCCCGGCGATGTTGCCCGCCCGCAGCACCTTGAGCTGGGTGTCGAGCGCCGCCTGGGCCGCGCGGCCGCCGGAGCGGTCGACCGGGATGGTGCCGGTGCCGACGAAGAACATCCGCACCAGCCAACCCTTCAGCCCTTTGCCGGTGAAGTATTCGGCCTTTGCCACAAACGTCACTTTTCGCTTGACCATCAGGGGCATGAAGATCGAGTCGGAGAACGACAGATGGTTGCTGGCAATGATCGCCGGACCCGAGCCGGGCAGGTTCTCCCGCCCCTCCACCTGGGGCCGAAAGATCAGCTTCAGCCAGGGGCCCAGGATGACGTACTTCATCAGCCCGTACAGCACCGGTGTCCTTCCCGATAGTCCCGCACGTCCCCACGTCGGCCGGGCGGCCGGCCCCCGGCGCGCGGCGATCACGATCACACCCGAGCCGCGAGCCGAAGGCGGAAGTGTCGGCAATGAGCCTACGAAGCGGGTACGCCGCGCCACAACGCACTCCCGGAACCAGTGGCTGCCGTGTCACGATTCAGTGCACGGCGGATGTGGGTCGAGCCGGCGGCGGGATTCCGCTCGCCAGCCACCCGCCGGTAGGGAGGGTGTCGGAGTGTCAGCGGGTGGTGCCCGTCGGGGACGGCGGGACAACGGGCTGGAAGCGACGGAGTACGCCGTCGCTGGCGACGTGGACCCGCGGCTCGGCGAGCACCTGCTCGATGTCCTGGCCGCCGGCGGCATCGCCGCCTACCTGCAACCCTCGGCGGACCTCAACCCGGTGACCCGGACCACCACCATGCCGCCCCGGCCGGTGGACCGGCTCTACGTCGACCGCAGCTTCCTCGCGACCGCCCGCGACTACCTCACCCAGCTCGCCGACGAGGACGCTCCGGCGCAGTCCCCGCCGCCGGATCCGGACGTGGAGGCGGAGTGGGCCCGGATCATCGCCGGCTACCACACGGAGGTCGCGGCGGACCACCGCTCCTGGCCGGCCGTCGAGGACGTCCCGGTGGTGGACCCGGCCGACCCGACCGCCTCCCCCGTCCGGCCGGGCGCCGACGGCACCGGTCCGGCCGGCACGGGCGTACGCCGGCTCCCCTCGGCCACCGACTTCTCCGGCATCTCGGTCGGCGGCCGGGCGGACGACCCGTCGCTGCTCGACGGGCTGGACAGCTTCGGCGCGGACCTGCCGGACGACCCGGAGGAGCGCTACGTCCCGCCGCCACCGCCGCCGCTGCCCCGGCTGTCGAAGTACGCCGTGGTCGGGCTGCTGGCGCTCACCGCCGGCTTCGCCCTCTTCCTCTTCCCCGCGCTGCTCCCGATCGACCGAGGGCTGGTCACCATGCTCGGGTTCGCCGGCATCCTGATCGGTTTCGTGACGCTGGTATGGCGGCTGCGCCCCGGCGACGAGGAGGACGAGGACCCCGAGAACGGCGCGGTGGTCTGACCCCTGCTGTCCAGATCGCGAGATCCATTGCCCTTCGCGCGCATGGTGTAACACTCGTGTAACTTGGCGTCAGTAGGAATACTGCTGTACGTAACTTCCCCCTCACGACTGCCCCGACCGCTCATCACTCGCGGCGGTCGCCTCGCCCGGAACGAGGTGCCCGAATGCGACAGAGTTCTCTCGTGGTGGTGGCCAACCGGCTGCCCGTCGACGACAGCGTGGCGCCGGACGGCGCGTGCGAATGGCGTCGCAGCCCGGGTGGCCTCGTCAGCGCCCTCCATCCCCTCCTCCAGCACACCCCGGCGACCTGGGTGGGCTGGGCCGGCGGCACCGGCCCGGCGCCCGCCCTGCCCGACATCGACGGCGTACGGATGCGCGGCGTGGCGCTGACCCGCGACGACGTACGGGACCACTACGAGGGTTTCTCCAACTCCACCCTCTGGCCGCTGTACCACGACGCCGTGGAGCAGCCCGTCTACCACCGCCGCTGGTGGGAGGCGTACCAGCGGGTCAACCAGCGGTTCGCCGAGGCCGCCGCCGAGGCCGCCGAGCCGGAGGCGGTGGTCTGGGTGCAGGACTACCACCTCCAGCTGGTGCCCGGCCTGCTCCGCGCCATCCGCCCGGACCTGCGGATCGGGTTCTTCCTGCACGTGCCGTTCCCGCCACCGGAGCTGTTCATGCAGCTCCCCCGCCGGGCCGAGCTGCTGCTCGGCATGCTCGGGGCGGACCTGGTCGGTTTCCAGCGCGCACAGGCGGCACACAACTTCGCGCAGCTCGCGGCCCGGGTGCTGCAACTGCCCGCCACCGACCGCCGGATCGCGGTGGACGACCGGGTGGTCCGGATCGGCGCGTTCCCGGTCTCCATCGACACCGCCGAGATGGCGGCGCTGGCCCAGCGGGAGGACGTGGTACGCCGGGCCGCCCGGATCCGCACCGACCTGGGCGACCCGCAGCACGTGATCCTCAGCGTGGACCGGATGGACTACACCAAGGGCATCGAGCAGCGGTTGAAGGCGTACAGCGAGCTGATCGCCACCGGGCACGTCAAGGTACGGGACACGGTGCTGGTCCAGGTCGCGGTGCCGAGCCGGGAACGCGTCGAGCAGTACCAGATCCTGCGCGAGCGGGTGGAGCGCGAGGTGGGGCGGATCAACGGCGAGTTCGGCCGGGTCGGTGAACCGGCGATCCACTACCTGACCCAGCCGTTCGACCGCTCGGAGTTGGCCGCGCTCTACCGGGCCGCCGACATCATGGCCGTCACCCCGCTGCGGGACGGCATGAACCTGGTCGCCAAGGAGTACGTGGCGGCCCGGGTCGACGGCGGCGGCGGACTGCTGCTCAGCGAGTTCGCCGGCGCCGCGGCGGAGCTGGAGCAGGCGTTCCTGGTCAACCCGCACGACCTGGAGGGGCTCAAGCTCGCCCTCATGCACGCCCTGCAGGCCACCCCGGCCGACCTGGCCGCCCGGATGACCGCGATGCGCGAGCACCTGCGGGTGCACGACATCCACGCCTGGGCCCGCTCCTACCTGACCGCGCTGGACGGCAGCGGGCGGCTGGCCGCCCGGTTCACCCCGGCCTGAAGCTCCGACGCCGCCCCGCTCGGGGCGGCGTCGGCGTCGGCGTCGGCGTCGGCGTCGGCGTCGGCGGTCAGCCGATCAGGTCCTTGTCCAGCCAGTCCAGGATCGCGTCGATCGGCTCCCGCCACCGCGCGTCGAGCATCAGGTCGTGGCCCATGCCGGGGAAGAGCAGCGGCGCGGCGCCGTACCGCCGGGCCGCCCGGGTCAGCGCGGCGGCCGGCACCACCCGGTCGTCCGGGCTGCCCAGCACCAGGATCGGCGGGTTGCCCACCGCCGGCTCCGGGGGACGCTGGAGGAGCAGCTGCCACTGTGCCCGGGCGGACGCGCGGCCGAGCCGGTTGGCGTAGGTGCCGGCCGCCGCGTTCGGCAGCTCCCGGCTGAAGAGCTGGCGACGGTTCAGCCGCAGCGCGCCGCCGACAACCGCCGGCAGCGTGCCGGCGGGGTTGCGGCGCAGCGCCGTGCCGAGCGTGGCCCAACCACCGAAGACCGGCGCGACCAGCACCCCGGCCCGGGCCGGGTAGCGCGCCAGCGCGTGTGCCACCACGAGCGCCCCGGCGCCGTGCCCGACCAGCACCGTCCGGCGCGGCAGGCTCGCGGCCACCTGGACCACATCGTGCGCGTACGCCCGCAGCGTCGCCTTCGGCGCCGGGCCGCTGCCGCCGTGCCCGCGCAGGCTGACCGCGTGTGCCGGAAAGCCCCGCGAGGCGGCGTGTTCGAGCCAGTTCTCGGCGAAGACCCAGGCCCCGTGCCCGAACCCGGGTACGAAGAGCAGCGGCGGCTTGCCCTCGTCCAGTTCGGGCGTGGCGCCGAGCACCTCCCGGCGTACCGCCGGCACCGGCCGCGCCCACTCCGGCAGCCGGACGATCCGGGTCCGCCCGGCAGAGGCGTTTCCACTCATCGGGTCCACCCTTCGTTCGCGACTGCGGGGCTCGCAAGCTCACTCCTCGCGCTCACGCGACAGCCTCCAGGTCGTCCAGGGTGCGCTGGAGCGCACGCAGGTAGTCGACGTGCCCGATCTCGAACCAGTGCCGGGTGCTCTCCTTCACCTTGGCCGAGTGCCACCGGACACCGGCCTCGGCGTCGACCCGGCCGGCGAAGGCGCGGGCCCGCTCCGGTGCGGTCTCCCGCAGCCGCAGCCACCGGGCGACCGCCACCGTCTGCCAGTGCGCGAGCGGCAGGAGGGCGGCGTCGGACTGGAGCAGACCCACCACCGCGAGCGTGGGGAACCGCCGGGGGAACGCGTTCAGGTAGAGCGCCGGACGGCCGTCCCTGTCGGTACCCAGGATCTCCGGGGCCAGGAACTCGAAGCGCGGCAGGTAGCCGGTGGCCAGCACCACCACATCCGGCTCGATCTCCTGGCCGTTGGCCAGCGTCACGCTGTTGCGGTGGAACCGGGCCACGTCCGGCACGGGGGTGATCGAGCCGTGCCCCACGTGGTAGATGAGCTGGCTGTTGGCGATCGGGTGGGTCTCGTAGACCTTGTGGTCGGGCTTCGGCAGGCCGAACCGGGTCAGGTCGCCGACGAGCAGCCGCAGCGTACGGTGGAAGATCCACTGCCGGAGCCACAGCGGCAGGCGCAGCGCCGCCACCGCGTCGTTGACCTGGTCGACCGGGCGACCCAGGACGTACTTCGGGACGTACCAGTAGCCGCGGCGGGTGGAGTGCCAGCACCGGGCGGCCTGCTGGCCCGCCTCGACCGCGATGTCGCAGCCGCTGTTCCCGCCGCCGACCACCAGCACCCGCTTGCCGCGCAACTGGGTGGCGTCCTTGTACGCCGAGGCGTGCAGCACCTGGCCCCGGTACTCCTCCATCCCCTCGTACGCGGGGAGCTTCGCCGACCAGTTGTGCCCGTTCGCCACCACCACGGCCGCGTACCGGGAGGTGCGCTCGGCGCCGTAGCCGCCGGTGCTGCGGGTGGTGACGTCCCACCGGTCGCCCTCGGCCGGCTCGACCCGGATCACCTCGGTACCGAACCAGATGTGCGGCCGCAGGTCGAAGTGGTCGGCGTAGCGCTCCAGATAGGACAGCACCTGGCTGTGGTGCGGGTAGTCCGGCCAGGTGTCCGGCATCGGGAAGTCCGGGAACTGGGTCGTCGGCCGAGACGAGATCAGGTGGGTGCTGGCGTAGACGGGGCTGCGGTCGTGCCGCCAGTTCCAGGCTCCGGCGACCCCGGTCTCGCGCTCGTAGCAGTCGACGCCGAAGCCGTACTCCTTGAGGTTCTTGATGGCGGTGAGGCCGCTGGCCCCGGCGCCGACGACGCAGACGGTGTCGCCCCGGTCGTAGACCGGTCGCCCGTCCCGCCAGAGGGTCGCGCCCGGCTCGTGGCTCTCCTGGTGGCTGAGGGTGGACACCGAGAATTCTCCTTCTGTCCGGCACATGTGCCGACGTGCGGGGGAATCCTCTCGATTTCCGTCACCCTTTGTCCAGCCCGCCGCGCGTTACCGATGCGGGCGGTGGAGTGCCGCCGTCGAGCCGGGCCCGGGTGATCGCGACGCGCGGTCGTACCCAGGCCAGGAAGCGGGCGTGCAGCGCCGCCGGGTCGGGGCCGGGGTCGGGGTTGAGCGCGGTCAGGTCCGCCAGGGCGTCCTGGAGTTGGGCGGCGAGATAGACGGCCAGGCCGGTCGGGTCGGTGACGAAGTCGACGGAGAGCAGGCTCCGGGCCGCGAGGCAGGGCCAGTCGACGGCGCAGGTCCGGCAGAGCCAGAGCGGCCGGCGCGGGGTGTGCGGGTCGATGCCCCCGCCGCCGGGCCGCGCGCTGGAGACGGGCTTCGCGGCGGTGCGGTCTGTCCGGGTGTACCAGAGGGGCCGGTCAGCCCCGTCCGGGTTTGGCTCGGCGCCCCGGATCACCGGGGACCGGTTCCGGTGCGGTGTGCCTGGGCGGGGGTCAGCCGTCCCGCCCGGCCGACGAGATGGGAGCCGGTGGGGGCGTTCCAGGCCGGACCGCGGTTTCTCTGGCGGGCGCCGGCCGGTGGCGGCGGCACGTCCCGGGGTACCGCCGGCCGGGCCGGTACGCCGCCGGGCGGCGCAGGCGGCGGGCCTACCGGCACGGCGGCCGGGCGCGGCAGCACCGGGGCCGGGCGCGGCGGCACACCCAGCGCCGGTGCCCCCGGGCCGATCCGGTCCGGGCAGCGCCAGCGCAGTCCGCACCGGCAGTAGCGCCAGAACCGACGCCAGTCCCGATGGTGCAGGGGCGCGTAGCGAATTGTTGTCGGTGTGCGCCGGAACCATGTCATGTCCCTGTCCTCTCATTTTCGGGCTGATGTGTGTCAGTGCGGACCCGGGGTGCGTCAGTGCGGATTGGTTGCGAGGAACCGCCCCTGAGGGGAAGTCGGGTGGGGCGGTTCCCCGCTCGGTTCCGCCCGGGCGTTTGCCGCCGCGCCGAACAGTTCCGCCGGTGACACTGTGGACCCTTTCTCACTACGCTCGGAAGGCGAATGGTCACGCGGTGAGCGGTATCGCCGGGCGCGTGACCAGCGTGGGTCGCACATTCGGAATTGTGAGGAGACGTGATGAGCATTGATCACCGGCTGCGGTTCCTGCTCGACGAACTGCGTCTGGTACGCACCGCGCGAGGTGTGACCCAGGATGATCTGGCTCGGATGATCAATTGGTCGCCGTCGACGGTCGCCATGGTCGAGACCGGTGCCCGCAAGCCGCCGCCCGGTTTCTGGGCGCTGGTGGACAAGGCATTACAGACGGGCGGCACCTTCGAACGCCTGGCCACCGAACTCGGCACACCACAGTGGAAGATCGAATGGGGCTCGGCCGAGGCCGGCGCGGCCGTGCTCCGGTCATATCAACCTCTGGTTGTGCCGGGCCTGTTGCAGACCGAGGCGTACGCCCGCGCGGTCCTCGGCGACGCCGGCCTGCTCCGCCGCGAGGACGTCGCGCGTCACCTCGCCGAGCGGATGAGGCGGCAGGAGATCCTGACCCGGGACAACCCACCGCAGTTGTTCGCCGTGCTGGACGAGGGGGTTCTTCGCCGGCCGGTCGGTGGCCCGACGGTGATGCGGGAGCAGCTTCACGCACTGGTCAAGGCTGCCGAGGAGCCACACATCTGGGTACATGTCGTGCCGTTGTCGGTCGGCGCGTATCCCGGGCTGAACGGGCCCTTCGTAGTGGCGCTCGATCCGGGCGGTCGCGCCACGGGCTACCTGGACAACCAGATCCAAGGCGATGTGGTTGACGACGCCGAGGAGGTGGCGACGATCCAGTTAGTATGGGAAGCCGTTCGTGGGCAGGCGCTTCCACAACAGCAGTCAACCGACCTCATCCTGAAGGTGGCGGAGACATGGACCTGACCGGCGCGCGGTGGCGCAAGAGCACCCGCAGCAGCGGCAACACCGGCGACTGCGTCGAGGTCGCCGACAACCTGCCGGGGATCATCGGAGTCCGGGACAGCAAGGACCCGACCGGCCCCGCCCTCACCTTCACCCCCGCCACCTGGCAGACCTTCCTGACCCAGGTCGCCCGCCGACCGTAAGCCCCGACCAGCCCACACTTCGCAGCGGCCCCGCCTCCCCGCGTTCGGGAAGGCGGGGCCGCCGCGTCGGTGTCCTCCGCGGCGCGGACCCCCGGTGCCCACATGGACCAGCGGCGCTGCCCGGAGGGGTGTTAAGAGGGGGCCCTTCCTCTACAAAAAGCGATAACAGGGGGCCCTTCCTTACACGCCTGCACGCCTTACAGGGCGAGGTCGGCGAGGATGGGGAAGTGGTCGCTGGCCCGCCGGCTCTGCTCGGTGTCGAGTACGTCGTAGTCGAGCACCGTGATCCGGGGATCGACGAAGAGGGCGTCGATCCGGTTGTGCGGGCTGGCGCAGGAGAAGGTGAACCGCTGGGCTCCGCTACCCGCGACGGCGGCGTCGGTCAGGCCGTCGGCGACGGTACGCCAGGCGCCGCCGCCCGAGTTCTCGTTGAGGTCCGCGCCGACCACCACCGGTTGCCGGGCGGCGGTCAGTTCCTGCTTGAAGAGCAGGGCCTGGCTCGGGCGCTCGGCGGGGTCGGTGGAGAGGTGCGAGCCGGCGAGGGTGAAGCGGCTGCCGCCGACCGAGCATTCGGCGAAGACCGCGCCGCGCAGGTGTCGCCCGGGGGTGAGCGGATACTGCCGGCACCAGGTGTGGTGCACCCGTACCCGCAGGCTGGTCAGGAGCAGGTTGCCCAGGGCCGGCAGGCCGCCCGCCGCGACCACCAGGTCGAACCGGTTGGCCAGCGTCGCGCACTTCTGCCGCCACCGGAAGCGGCGGGGCGCCTCCTGCACGATCACCACGTCCGGTCGGGCGCCCCGGACCACGGCTGCCAGGGCGTCCGCGTCGTCGCGCTGGCCGTGCACGTTGTACGACAGCACCCGTAGCCGCGCCGGGGAACCTCCGTCGCTCCCGGACCGCTGTCGCGTCACGCCGTACCCCCTGCTTCCCGGACCCGGGTCAGCGCCGGCGGGCCAGGTCGGCCGCGCCGACCACCCCGGCCGTGTTGCCGAGTTCCGCCGGCCGGATCTCCGCCACCGGGATTGTGACACGCGCCGCCAGAGCGTCCATATAGGACCTTCGAGTGGGGCCCATCAGCAGCTCACCCGCCTCGACCACGCCGCCGCCCACCACGAGTAGCTGCGGGTCGAGGATCTGCGCCATGTCGGCCAGGCCGATGCCGAGCCAGTGGCCGATCTGAGCGAACGCCGCGCAGGAGACCGGGTCGCCGGAGCGGGCCGCGGCGGTGACCATCGGCCCGGTGACCGCGTCGACGTCGCCGCCGGCCAGTTCGAGCAGCGTGGTCGCCCGCGCCGGCTCCTGCCGGGCACCGGCCCGGGCGAACCGGACCAGGGCGTTGCCGCTGGCGTACTGCTCGATGCAGCCGAGCCGGCCGCAGCCGCAGAGGTGCCCGTCGGGGACCGAGAGCATGTGCCCGAGTTCCGCGGCGATGCCGTGCGCGCCGCGCAGCAGCTCGCCACCGAGCACGATGCCGCCGCCGACCCCGGTGCCGATGGTGAACAGCACCATCGAACTGTCCGCGTCCCGCCCCGCGCCGTGCCGGAACTCGGCCCAGGCCGCCACGTTGGCGTCGTTCTCGACGATCACCGGCAGGTTGACCGCGGCGCTGACGTAGTCGCGCAGCGGCTCGTCCCGCCAGGCGATGTTCGGCGCGAAGAGGACCGTGGAGCGAGCGGCGTCGATCCAGCCGGCGGCACCGATGCCGACCGCCGCGACCTCGTGCTCGGCCGCCAGCTCGGTGACCATCTCGACGATGACGTCCCGGGTCTTGGCGACGTCGTCGGCCGGCGTGTCCCGGCGGATCCGCGTCCGGACCTCACCCGAGACGTCGACGACGCCGGCGGCCACCTTCGTACCCCCGACGTCGACTCCGATGGTCAGCGTCACCGCTGCCGCTCCCCTCTGCCGTACCAGGCCCTTTTGCTCTGCCGCACTGCTGCTGCTCGTACGCCGTCGCCACCCGCCCCCGTCCCACGGCCGGGCGGGGCGACGCTCAGGCCCGGTCGCCCGGTATCTCCTGGTCACCGACCCCGGCCGGGGCCTGCGGCGCCCGGCTGGTGGGCACCGGCGGGCGCCCGGTGGTCGGCGGCACGCCCGGCGCGGCGCCGTCCGCCCCGGTCGACGCCGGCCCCTCCGGGCCGTCGGCCGCGCCGGTGTCCAGATCCGCGCGGGTCGCGCTGGCCCAGACGTCCGGCCCGTCCGCCGGCCACGAATCATGCCCGGTACGGGTCGCCTCGCGCCACATCTCGTCGCCACCGGTTCCCGGGCGGCCCGCCGAGGAACCGTTGCCGGTCGATGCGTCGGTACGGGCACCGGTGGGGCCGGCGACCGTGGAGAACGCCCGCAGCAGGCTGGCCACCCCGGCGGCGAAGTCACCGGCACCGGTGGCGAGGCGTTCGGTGAACTCCGGACTCGGGTCCCGCATCGCGGAGATGACCCGGCAGACCGGACAGACGCAGCACTCGGGCGCACCGGTGGCGAACCCGGCGACCGACCCCGTGCCGTCCGCACCGGCCCCCGGATGACCGGCGGCGGCCGGCCCGGCGGCGGCCGGCCCGGCGGTGGCCGGCCCGGCGGTGGTCGTCGTCGGGCCGGTGGCACCGGGGCGGGTCTGGTCGTGGTCGAGGACGTCGGAGATGAGCTGGCCGAGCGGGCCCAGCGCGCCGGCCCGGTTCCGCGCCTCGGACGCGGCCGCCCGGGCCATCACGAGCGCGGTGGCGACCAGCCGTTCCGCCTCCTCCCGGGCGGATCCCGGCTCGGTCGCCCCGCTGAACGGACCGGTTGCTCCCATGATCGGCTCCTCTATGCCGGGCCCGCGCCGCACGAGCGCGTCAACGCGTCGCCTCCAAGGCTTCCACGCGCCGCTTGAGCTGCTTCAGGGCGGCGTCCATGATCATCTTTTCGGCCTTGCGGCGGAACATTCCCATCATCCCCACCGACAGTTCGACCTCCAGGGTGTAGGTCACCGTCGACGTGCCGTCCACGCTGCCCTCGATGTCGTACGAGCCGTTCTGGGTCCGCTGCATCCGGGAGGGCGCCACGAGGTGCCACTCGATCCGGGAGATGTCCTCGGCGTACTCGTATGCGAGGGTGTACTCGTCGGTCATCACGCCGGCATCGAGCACGAACCGGACCTGGGCGGGATAACCGTCCTCGTACTCCTGGACGACCTCGACCAGCTTCACCGCGTCGGTCCACTCCGGGTAGCGCGGAAAGTCGCAGATCACCGCCGTCACCCTCTCCGGGGGCGCGGCGATGACGATCGACTGGGAGGAGGAATCCGCCATGTCCGGGAGGCTACCCCGCAGCCGGGGCGGCCGGGCCGACCACCTCGGCCCCGGGGGTGGGGGCCGGGCCTGCCCGGGTGGGCCAGGTGGGCAGGCAGGTAGGTTGCGGTAGAACCGGGACGGGTCGGTCACAGGTGGGCCGGCTCGATACGAGTACAAGGGAGTACAGGTGCGCGAGTTCTCTGTCCCGCCGGCGGCCACCGTCGGCGACGCGGCCAACCTCAGCGACCCGGTCTGGGACAACGCCGCGGAGTCTCCGGACAGCGTCCAGTTCCTCCGGCGCGGCGCGGACGGCGGCTGGACCGACATCACCTGTCGGCAGTTCCGCGACGAGGTCGTCGCGGTCGCCCGGGGACTGGTCGCGGCCGGCATCACCCCGGGTGCCCGGGTCGGCCTGATGAGCAAGACCCGGTACGAGTGGACGCTCTTCGACTACGCCATCTGGGCGGCCGGCGGCGTGACCGTACCGATCTACGAGACCTCCAGCGCCGAACAGGTGGCCTGGATCCTCTCCGACTCGGACGCGGTGGCCTGCCTGGTCGAGACCAACGCGCACGCGATGACCCTGGCCGGGATCCGTGACCAGCTGCCGAAGCTGGAGCAGGTCTGGCAGATCGAGCTCGGGGGGCTCGACGAGCTGGTCGAGCGCGGCGCCGCCATCGAGCCGGCCGAGGTGGACCTGCGCCGTACCGGGGTCCAGGCCGACGACATCGCCACCATCATCTACACCAGCGGCACCACCGGCCGGCCCAAGGGCTGCGTGCTGACCCACCGCAACATGCTCACCGACATCTGCAACGCCATCCCGGTGCTGCCGAACCTCTTCAACGAGGGCGCGTCGACGCTGCTGTTCCTGCCGCTGGCCCACTCGTTCGCCCGGCTGATCCAGATCGGCGTGGTACGCGCCCGGGCCACGATGGCGCACAGCGCCGACCCGAAGAACCTGGTCAGCGAGCTACAGGAACTCCGCCCCACCTTCGTGCTCTCGGTGCCCCGGGTGTTCGAGAAGGTCTACACCGGCGCGGTGCAGAAGGCCAGCGCCGAGGGGAAGGGCAAGATCTTCGCCACCGCCGAGCGGGTCGCGATCGCGTACAGCCAGGCGCTGGACACGCCGTCCGGACCCGGCGTGGGCCTGCGCCTGCGGCACCGGGTCTTCGACCGGCTGGTCTACCGCAAGCTGCGGGCCGCGCTCGGCGGACGCTGCGAGAACGCCATCTCCGGCGGCGCCCCGCTCGGCGCCCGCCTCGGCCACTTCTACCGCGGTGTCGGCGTCACGGTCTACGAGGGGTACGGGCTGACCGAGACGTCCCCGGCGGTCGCGGCGAACCTGCCCAGCGCCGTCCGGATCGGCACGGTCGGCCGGCCACTGCCCGGGGTCACCGTCCGGATCGCCGACGACGGCGAGATCCTGATCTCCGGTGACATCGTGTTCCGGGAGTACTGGAACAACCCGCAGGCCACGGCGGACGTGCTCAGCTCCGACGGCTGGTTCCACAGCGGCGACCTGGGCGAGCTGGACGGCGACGGCTTCCTCTCCATCACGGGGCGGAAGAAGGAGATCATCGTGACCGCGGCCGGCAAGAACGTCGCGCCCGCGATGCTGGAGGACCGGATCCGGGCCCATCCGCTGGTCAGCCAGTGCATGCTGGTCGGCGACCGGCGCCCGTTCATCGCCGCGCTGGTCACCCTCGACGAGGAGTCCCTGCCGAACTGGCTGCGGGAGCACGGGCGGGCCGAGACGGATACGGCCGAGAAGCTGCGCGAGGACTCGGAGCTGCGGGCCGAGATCCAGGCCGCGGTGGACGAGGCCAACGGGGCGGTGTCCCGGGCCGAGTCGATCCGGGAGTTCCGGATCCTGCCCCGGGACTTCACCGAGGCCACCGGCGAGCTGACCCCGTCCCTCAAGGTCAAGCGGAACGTCGTGGAGAAGACATACTCGGCGGAAATCGCCGACATATACGGGAGCTGACTACGATCCGTCAGGTGCCCGCCTCGACCTCCGCCCTCCCCCGCCCCCACCCGCTCGCGGCGGCGGCGCGTGTCGTCATGCTCGCGCTCGTCGCGGTACTCACGCTGATCGCGACCCGGGAGCCCGACCAACTGCGCTGGATCGCCCTGCTCGCGGTCGCCGGCATCCCCGCGGTGGTCGCACCCCGGCACCGCCTGCTCGCGCCGCTCGGCCGGTTCGCCGAGGTGGTGATCGTGGGCCTGGCCGCCGGGCAGGTGGCCACGGCGGCCACCATCGGCGACCCCATGCCCGGCCTCGGCGCCTCGGCGATCCTGCCGTACCTGTCGGTGCCGCTCACCGTGGCCGCGCTACAGCGCCGGACCCGGGAGGGGATCAACCTCATCGTGGTGGCCGCGGTCACCCTGGCGCTGAGCGGATTCCTCGCCCAGGAGGGCACGGAACGGCAGATCGGGCAGGTCGGCTACCTCACCGTCGCCGCCCAGTGGCTGATCCTCGCCGCGCTGGGGCTCTCCGCCGCGGGCACGCTGCAACGGATCATGCAGGCCCGTGGGGAGCAGAAACCGCAGCCGTACGCCGAGGCGACCCGGCTGCTCACCCAGCTGCGCAGCGTGGCCCGGCAGCTTCCCGGGGCCACCCTGGACCCGGGAAGCATCTCCGAGCACCTGGTGGAGGAGCTGCGCGGGGTGGCCCGGGCCGACCGGGCGGCGGTGCTCTCGGCCAGTGGTGGCGGGCGGCTGGTCGTCCTCGCCCAGGCCGGGGTGGACCGGGTCGACTGGGAGACGACGCTGGACGCCGACTCCGCGATCGCCGACGCGTGGGCCAGCCAGCAGCCGCAGACCGCCAGCCGGTCCCAGGCCCGGTCCCATTCCGGCGGTGACGTCTCGGCGCTGGTCGTACCCCTGGTCGCCGGGGTGCGGACGGTCGGGCTGGTCACCCTGGAGGCCGACGTGGCGAACGCCTACCCGCCGGCCGTGGTGTCCCGGGTGACCGGGTTGACCCGGCCGGCGGCGCTGCGGCTGGAGGCCGCGCTGCTCTTCGACGAGGTGCGGTCGCTGGCCACCAACGAGGAGCGCCAGCGGCTGGCCCGGGAGATCCACGACGGGGTCGCCCAGGAGCTGGTGATGGTCGGGTACGGCATCGACAACGCCCTGGCCACCCTCCCCGAGGAGGCGAAGGAGACGGCGGAGGAGCTGCGGGTGCTGCGCGGCGAGGTGACCCGGGTCATCACCGAGCTGCGGCTCAGCCTCTTCGAGCTGCGCAGCGAGGTGGACCGGCACGGCGGCCTGGCCGCCGCCATCGCCGAGTACGCCCGCACGGTCGGCGCCTCGGCCGGGCTGCGGGTGCACTACACCCTGGACGAGTCGACGGCCCGGCTGCCGGCCGCCACCGAGGCGGAGCTGCTGCGCATCGCCCAGGAGGCGATCACCAACGCCCGCAAGCACGCCGGGGCCACGAATCTCTGGGTCGCCTGTGCCATCGATCCCCCATTCGCCCAGATTGAAGTGTCGGATGATGGTCAGGGCATCGCTGACCAGCGCCCTGATGGCAGGTACGGTCTTGCGATCATGGCCGAGAGAGCGGAACGTATCCGGGGCCGGCTAGAGATCAGTCCGCGACAACCCAGCGGCACGACGGTCGCGGTGGTGCTCGGATCCTCACCCCGGCGCGATAACGTGCGCGATAGCGTCACCGCATCAGAAGGGGAGTAACCCGAGCATGACCACCAGCCCCATGCCGACCACTCGGACCAAGGTCCTGCTCGTCGACGATCACGACCTGATCCGGAAGGGCCTGCGGCACGCGTTCGAGCGGGACCGGCAGTTCGAGGTTGTCGGCGAGGCGGCCACGGCGTCCGAGGGGGTCCGACAGGCCGGCGCCCTACAGCCGGATGTCGTGATCATGGACCTCCGCCTCCCCGACGGCAGCGGCCTTGAGGCCACCCGCGCCCTGCGCAAGTCCAGCGCCACGATGGGCATCGTGGTGTTGACCATGTACGCGGGCGACGACCAGCTCTTCGGGGCCCTGGAGGCCGGCGCGAGCGCCTTCGTACCGAAGACCGCCCCCGCCGACGAGGTGGTGGCCGCCGCCCGGCACGCGGCCTCGTCACCGAGCGCGTTCACCGCGGCCGACCTGGCCGAGGCGATGAAGCGGCGGCTCGCCCCGTCCGGCCCACAGCTCTCCCCCCGGGAGGGCCAGGTGCTGCGCCTGCTGGCCGACGGCATGAGCGTGGCCGGCATCGCGAAGCAGCTCTTCGTCAGCGAGTCGACCGCCAAGACGCACATCTCGAAGCTCTACGAGAAGCTCGGCGCGGCCAACCGGGCGCAGGCCCTGATGACCGCGCTGCGGCTGGGGCTCCTCGAAGCCCCGGACGCGCCGAAGTTCTGACCGGCGCCGGACGCGCCGACCTACTGCACCGCTGGCCGCCCGGTCACCGCGTTCCGCGGTCGCCGGGCGGTCGGCGGTGGTGGCCGGGTGCTCAGGGCGCCGGGTTGGGCACCCGGGCCGGCATCGCCCGTCCGGTCAGCCGCCGGAACGCCAGGTACACCTCACAGCCGAGGCAGAGCCCGAAGGCCGCGTTGAGGAAGGCGGCGGCCAGCGCCAGGCAGGCCATCACCAGGCCGAGGGTGGTCGCGCCGGCCAGGTAGCCGCCGGCGCAGACCAGCAGGAAGCCGAGCCCGACCAGTTGGGTGAAGCGCAGCGGCGCCACCGGCTCCAGCTCGGTCGGGCGGCTCAGCCGGGGTGCCAGCACGGCCCGGAAGAGCAGCGCGTACGGGCCTCGGCGCGGGTCGACCGCGCTGATCGCGAAGACCACCGCCTGGGCGAGGGCCAGCCAGCCCCAGCCGGTGACGAGTACCACGACCATGACGACGGACGTGACGGCCGCGGCGAAACGCGGTCCACGGGGGTCGAGCGGCATGTTCACCTCGGGGGGCAGGGGACGGCGCTCGGGTGGGGGCGGGAGGCGCTCGTCCGGGGGTGGGTGTGGGCGGCGGCGCGGTCGGGGACGACCGCGCTCAGGGGTTGGGTACGCCGGTGAGCAGCGGCGCCACCGCGGCGACCACCTGGGCCTTGCCCGGCACCCCGGTGGCCCGCTGGACCACCCGGCCCTCGGCGTCGAGCACCAGCACCGTCGGGGTACGCCAGATCCCGAGGGCCCGCACGGCCGCCAGCCGGCTCTCCGCGTCGACCTCGACGTGTCGTACCCCGGGCAGCAGCTCGGCCACCTGGGTGAGCACCCGGCGGGTGGCCCGGCACGGCGCGCAGAACGCCGACGAGAACTGCAGGAGCGTGGCGGGGGTGCCGGGTACGACACCGAGACCGGCCAGCAGCTCCGGCTCCACCGGCGCCCCGTCACGGTCGTCCCGGTCCCGTGCCGCCGGCGGGGCGGCGACGGGCGGGGCGGCGACGGGCGTGGCGGCCACCGGACGCAGCCGTCCGTCGGCGCGGCGGCGGTACAGCGCGAAGCCGGTGGCCAGCAGCAGGGTGGTCACCGCCGCGAGGGATCCGGTCAGCGCGGGGTTCTGCACGTTCTCAGACTGCCACGCGGGATACGTCCAGACCATGGATGAGCCGCGGCCTTTGTCGGAGGATCGTGTGTCCGCTCACACCGGCGCCCCGAGGCTGCGGTTACGCCGTCCCGTACGCCCGCAGGAGGCGGTCGTACTCGGCGGAGGTCACCGGCAGCACCGTGCCGTGCCGGGGACGGGGCGGCAGCGTGTAGTCGGTCGACATCCGCCACAGCCCCGACGCCAGGTCGGTCGACTCGAACGGCACGTAGCCGCGCCCGCCGAACTCGTCGATGAACAGGTACCACTTCTCCTCGGTGTTCGACTTGAACACGGTCGGGCCCTCACCCCGGCTGATCGAGCCCTTCCCGATGCAGTCGGCGACGAAGTCGTAGCTGGGGTCGAGGATGTCGGCCGACCTCTCCGCGATGATGAACTTGCTGCACGGCGTGGACGAGGTGTTGTTGCGCTCGTCCTTGGTGAACCGGTAGTACGTGCCGTCGTGCCTGATCACGGTGGAGTCGATGACCGAGTAGCCCGGGTCGATCCACACCCGGGGCTCGGTGAAGGTGACGAAGTCGCGGGTCGTGGCGTACATCATCCGGTTGTAGCTGTCGCCGAGGTGGTCCGGGTCGTCCTCGGCGTAGAGTTTGGAGGCCCAGAAGACGACGTAGGCGCCGAGGGCCTCGTCGTAGAACGCCTCCGGCGCCCAGGTGTTGCCGGCGGTGTCCGGCGAGACCCGGACCAGCCGCTGGTCGGTCCAGTTGACCAGGTCCGTCGACTCCCACACCATGATCGACCTGCTGCCGGTGCGCTGCGCCGCGTCCCAGTCACCGTTGCCGTAGATCCGCAGGTCGGTCGCGATCTGGTAGAACTTGTCCCCCTCCGGGGAGCGGATGATGAACGGGTCGCGCAGCCCCCGCTCGCCCAGCTCGGACGTGAGCACCGGCCGGCCGCCGTTCAACTCGCGCCAGTTGAGCGGGTCGTTGCCCTGGCTCAGGGCGAAGTAGACCTGCTCGCCGTCGGCGGTGCCCTCGCCGGTGAAGTAGCTGAAGGCGTAACCGGTGAACTCCTGGGTCGCGGGCAGCTCGGGCACCCGGGCGGTGAACGTGCGGGTCGTGGCGGCCGCGTTGCGCGAGACGGTGGCGGTGAGCCGGACGCGGGTGCCGCCCTCCCCCGGCGCCGGCCGGTGCACCTCTCCGGTCGGCGAGACGACCGCGGGGTCCGCAGAGGACCAGCGCACCGTCGTACCGTCCCCGCCGGTCGTCGGCAGGGTGAGGTTGCCGCGTACGTCGTCGAGGTTGTGGACGGTCAGGGCCCTGGCCGCCCGCTTGACGATCCGCTCGTCGGCCTTGGCCGCGCTGCCGGAGCCGGCCGGGGCCGCGTCGGCGCGGGTGGCCGGCGTCAGCGTGACGGCCAGACCGAGCGTGACGAGAGCAGCGAGAGCACGCATGGGAACTCCAGTCGCGATTGCGTGTGAGCGCTAACACTCACATCGATTACGATCGTCAGACATCGCGGGGCCACCGTCAAGTCGACGCGGACCGCAGAGGCGGCCCGTGGCGGCCCCACCCGGCCGGGCCGGGCGCACCCGGACGGCCCGCACCGTCAGCCCGCCAGCAGCTCCGCCATCCGCCGCGCCTGGCTCTCCCAGCGCCACTCCCGGTCCACCCAGGACCGGCCGGCGGCGCCCATCCGGCGGGCCAGGTCCCGGTCGCGCAGCAGGGTGGCCACCCGGTCGACCAGCGCGGCGGCGTCCCGACCGCCGACGACGTAACCGGTCTCGCCGTCGCGTACCGCGTCCGGCGCCCCGCCCGAGTCCCCCGCGACCACCGGCAACCCGGTCGCGGACGCCTCCAGGTAGACGATGCCGAGCCCCTCGACGTCGAGCCCGGCGTTGCGGGTGCGGCACGGCATCGCGTAGACGTCGCCCGCCGCGTAGTGCGCCGGCAGGTCGGCCGCCGGCACCGAGCCGGTGAAGACGACATCCGCCTCGACGCCGATCCGCCGGGCGAGCTTCTCCAACGCGCCCCGGTACGGCCCGCCACCCACCACCAGCAGCGCGGCGCCGGGTACCCGCCGACGGATCTCCGGCATCGCCCGGATCAGCGCGTCCTGGCCCTTGCGGGGCACCAGCCGGGAGACGCAGACCACCACCGGCCGGTCCGCCAGGCCGTGCCGCTCGCGTACCGGGCCGCCGTCGACGTCCGGGTGGTAGAAGTCGACGTCCACCCCGGGCGCCAGCCGACACAGCTCGGTACGACCGCGCAGCGCGCGTTCGAGCCGCACCCGGGTGTACTCGCCCAGGTACGTCGTCACGTCGACGCCGTCGCCGATCCGCCGCAGCGCCGACCGGGCGAGCGGCAGGGCGGCCCAGCCCACCTCGTGGCCGTGGGTCTGCGCCACGGCACGCCGGATGCCGGCCCGGCGCCGGAGCCCTGGGGCGAGCAGGCCCAGCGGCGCGGCGGCGCCGAACCAGACAATGTCGCAGTCGTACGTCCGGGCGAGGCGGGTGGCCCGGCGCGCGACCTGCGGGGTGGGCAGCAGCATCCCGGTGGGCTCGCGGATCACCTCGAACGGCTGGTCGGCGTCGAACTTCTCGGCACCGGACCAGGTGGAGGCGTAGACGACGACCGAGCCGGCCGGCTGGCGCACCGCCAGGTTGTGCACGAACGACTGGATGCCGCCGGGTCGTGGCGGGAAGTCGTTGGTGACGAGCAGAGTCCTGGTCAACCGCCGGCTCCTCGGGCGTACGCGCGGGCCGCGGCCATGCGCTCCACTGTGGATGGATGGCTCGCCGACCAGAGGTACTCCCAGCGGGGCGGGTCGGGATCGGCGAGGTTCAGGCTGGAGAGGCGGCGCTGCATCGCCTCGAAGGCAGCCGGGTCACCGGTCAGCGCGAGCGCGTGCGCGTCCGCCCGCGCCTCCACCTGCCGGGAGATCCAGGCCTGCCCCGGGCCGGCCAGCAGCCCGGCGACCGAGACCAGCGCCACCAGCAGCGGGAAGGCCCGCGGCTCGGCGACCGAGTCGACGCCCGCGGCCCGCAGCAACGGCGCCGACGACCCGATCAGGTAGAGCGCCACCACGGCCGCGGCGGCACCCAGGGCCCCGGTGAGGGTGCCACTCAGCACGTCGCGCTCCTTGGCGTGCCCCAGTTCGTGGGCCACCACGCTGGCCACCTCGGCCGGCGCCGCCTCCCGCAGCAGCGTGTCGTAGACGACGACCCGCCGGGTGGGGCCGAAGCCGGAGACATAGGCGTTGACCGCCCGGGTCCGCCGCGAGGCGTCGGCGACCAGCACGTCCCGCACCGGTACCCCGTCCGCGTCGGCGAGCGCCATCAGCTCGGTACGCAGCGGTCCCGGCTCCATCGGGGTGAACCGGTTGAAGATCGGCTCCACCAGCACCGGAAGCACGAAGGAGAGGAGCGTCACCAGGGCGGCCGCGCCGACGGCGCCGATCGCCCACCACCACCTCGGCGCCAGCCGGGTCACCGTGTAGAAGCCCAGCAGCGCCACCGCACCGATCACCGCGCTGACCGCGTACGACTTGAGCAGGTCCGCCGTCCAGCCGCCCCAGCCCTGGGTGGAGAGCCCGTAGCGGGCGACCACGGCATGTCGCCAGGCCGCGAACGGCAGCACCAGTAGCTCCGCGACCAGCACCACGGCCAGCCCGCCGAGTACCGCCTGGGCGATCCAGTGGTCGTTGAACGGGCGGCCGACCAACCCGACCAGCTTGGCCCCGAGGGGGGTCACCCCGAGCAGCAGGGCCACCAGCAGTCCCACCGCCAGGGCCGCGTACCCGCCGGGACGCAGCGCGGCGTGGAAGGCCCGGCCCCGGGCCACCTCCGCCGGAGGCAGCTCCCCGAGCGCGGCCAACTGGTCCGTCCGGGGTGCGGGCGGCCGGTGCCACGGCACCAGCAGCACGGTGGCGGCGACGAGCAGGACCACGAGCGCGGCGAGCGTCAGCCCGGCCCAGGTGCGAGGGGTCATGCCACGGACCCCTCGGGCAGCGCCGCGCCGACCCGGCCGCACCGGGCGCCACCGGATTCCTCCGGCCGCAGCCGGACGACGACGTCCGATCGATCCGTCACCGCCTCGCCCCTCCCGCCGGCCCGCCCGCGCGGCAATCCTATGCCGGGCGGAGGTGGGGAGCGCCCCGATCCCACCCGGAGGGCCGGGGCCGGCGAGGCGTACCACGAGGGTGGATCACGCCGCTGTTGCCGTTTCGCGCAGCAGTCCCAGGCCGGCCAGGCTGTGTGCCGTGTCGAGGATGGTCTCCTCGACCGGTCGAGGCTTCCAGCCGAGTGTCCGTCGCGCCTTGTCGCTGGAGGCGTCGCGCACCGTACCGAGGTCGGGGATCACCTGCGCGATCCGCGGGCTGAATGTCGCGGTGAGCCGCACCGTCCAGTCGGGCAGCCTCCTCGTCGGCACCCGCCGGGCCGCTGTGCCGAGCCGCGCGCGCAGCAGGCCGGCGATGTCCGACAGCGACATCAGGCCGGCGCTGGCCAGGAACCGCTCGCCGGCCGCGGTCGGATCGGCCATGGCCCGCAGGTGCAGGTCTGCGACGTCCCGCACGTCGACCACCCCGTACGACAGTCGCGGCAACGCCGGCATCGCGCCGTTCATCAACTGCTCGATCAGCTCGATGTAGAGCGAGTAGTCCGGGCCGAGGGCCGGGCCGAAGATGCCGACCGGATTGATCACCGCCAGCTCCATGCCGCCGCCCTCGCGGTCGACGAAGTCCCACGCCGCGCGCTCGGCGAGCAGCTTGGACTTCGCGTACGCGGTCATCGGCGCGCCGTCCGGGTCACTCCAGTCGGACTCGGTGAACACCCGCCCGTTGTCCCGGTGGCCGTACCCGACGGCGGCGAACGAGGACGTCAGCACGGTACGCCGGACACCGGCGTCACGCGCGGCTCGCAGCGTCCGCAGGGTGCCTTCACGCGCCGGCGTGATGATCTCGTCCTCGCGCCTCGGCGCGTTCGCGGGGAACGGCGAGGCGACGTGCAGCACATACGAACAGTCGGCTACCGCGTCGGACCAGCCGTCGTCGCGGGTCAGGTCGGCGACCGCGAACGACAGTGCCTTTCCCGGCGCCACCCCGCCCGCCTCGATCATCGCCCGGACGTCGGGCTCGCGCCGCAGCGAACGGACGGTCGTACGGACCCGGTAACCCTGCTGTAGTAGCCGAAGGATGCAGTGCGCGCCGACGAAACCGGAGCCGCCGGTCACCAGTACCAGGTCGCCGTCCATGCCATCTCCTAGGTGAGGATTCGCCACAGCGCCGCAAAGCCCGCGGCGCTGTGCCTGCCGGCCGCGGCCGGTTCGCGGATCATGAAGTTCATCGTCGTGTCGGCCAGTGCCTCGGCGACCTCGACGGCGTAGTCCAGCGGCTGGTCACGTAGGACGCCGGTCACCCGGCCGCGTTCGAGCAGTTCCGTCACCCCGGCCATGGCGTCGGCCGCGGCCGCGTGGCTCTCCGCCGTGATCTGGTGCGAGGTGCAGAGCAGCGCGAGGGCCCGCTTCCGGCTCGGATCGGCCGTACCCCATGCCATCCAGCGGGCCCAGGCCCGCTCGGCCTGCGGCCGGAGTCCCCCGTCGGGCGCAGGGCCCTCCATCACGGTGGCGCCGACCTCGGTCTTCAGCGCGACGAAGAGCTGGTTGAGAAGGTCAGCCTTCGTCGTGAAGTAGTTGAAGAGCGTGCCGTTGGAGACGCCGGCCCTGGCGGCGATCGCCGCGGTCGAGACGCCGAGCCCTTGCTCGGCGATGGCCCGGATGGCCGACTCCAGGATTGCCTCGCGCTTGTCGTCACTCTTCGCCCGGGCCACCGACCGCCCCCTCTTGACTGACTGGTCACTCATCATAGATAGCGAGTGACTAGTCAGTCAAGAATCGAATCGTGGCTGGAGGCACCATCGAACCCGTACCCCGAAGGATCGCGCGGTGTCTCGCCGCTAGGCCACGTGCCGGCGGCGTCGGTCGGCGAGCCGCACCGGCGCGGATGTCGGTGCGGCGAGCACCTCCACGTCGAAGCCGGCCCGGGTGAACACCTCGATCGCGCGGTGCTCGTCGGCGGTGAGCCCGGCCTCGGCCGGCGAACGGTCCAGCAGGGCACTCACCAGGCAGCCGGAACAGGCCGCGCCCCGAACGGCGCAACTGTCGCAGTCGATGAGCATCGCTCCTCCTCAGCGAGTGGTGGCGGACGCTGTCGCAGCCCCACCACCGTCGGTGACATCGACGTTAGGACGGGGGTACGACAAAACGCTGCTCGCCCTCGATCCGCCCGATCCCCCCGCCCGGCGGCAGGACACGGAGGGTGGCGGGACACGGGGGGGGTGGCGCCATCCGGCCGGCGGCGCCCCGGTCCGGGGCGTCAGGACCGGGCGAGCCGCCGCAGCAGGGCGTCCGCGCCGAGCGGGTAGGCGCCGTGCCGGCGTACCCCGTCGGCGACCTCGCGGTCCGAGGAGACCACCACCACCGGCCGCCCGGCCGGTTCGGCCCGGACCAGTCGGCGGATCAGGTCGTCGGCGGTCTCGCCCCGCCGGGAGAAGAGGACCCGGACCCCGCGCGGGGCCGGCGGCAGCCCGTGCATCCGTTCGGCACCGTCGAAGACGACGGTCACCTCGTCCCCGGTCTGCGCCGCGATGCCGCCCAACCCGGTGATCAGCCGCTTGCGCTGCTGTTCCAGGGACATCTCCCCGAAACCGCGCTTGGTCACGTTGTAGCCGTCCACCAGCAGGTGTGCCCGGGGCAGCGCGAGCAGTTCGTCGAGCCGGGCCGGGTCGTCGGCGTCGAGCGCCCGGGCCGAGGTGGCGGCGGCCGGCCGCTCGGCGAAGGCGTCGGCGACGTAGTCGGCCGGGAGCCGGTCCGCCGGATCCAGCGCCAGCTCCCGGCGCAGGCCGACGGCGGCCCGGCCGATCGTCTCCAGCAGCAGCCAGAGCCGCGCGTCGTCGACCGAGCGCGCCTCCTTGGCCGTCTGCCGGACCGCGCCGGCCGCCGCCTCGGCCTCGGCCAGCCGGGCGCGTACCCGGCGCAGCTCCGCCTCGTGGTCGGCGGCCGCCCGGGCGGCCCGGCCCTTCTCGGTGGCCAGCAGCTCGGCCGCGCGCCGTTCCCGGGCCTGGGTCTCCCGCAGCGACCGGCCCAGCACCCGGGCCTCCTCGCGGAGCTGGCCCAGCTCCTCCCGGAGCCGTGCCACCTCGTCGCGGAGCTTGTCGGCCTCGACCTTCGCCACCGCGCGATCGTGCTCGGCCCGGCTGGCCCGCCGCTCGGCGTCGCGGACCAGTTCGGCGACGACCGCGGTGTCGGCCTCCGCCCGCACCGCCGCCCCGGCGTCCTCCACCAGGTCGCGCCAGCGCGGCGGCCGGACCAGGTAGGCGAGCGCGGCCACCTGCACCGGATCGGCGGCGGCCGGGGTGTCGCCGGCCACCACCGCCGCGCCGAGTTCGTCGGCCTCGGCCAGGATCCGGGTCGCCACCCGCTGCCGGAACAGCGGATCGGTGGCGAGTTGGGTGGCGATGGGCCCGCCGCCGAGCCGGGCCCGTCGGTTGGGGGCGAACTTGGCCACCCGGCGCAGCGGCGGCGGCAGCTCTTCGAAGGGCAGCGTGGGCAGCGCCGCCGCGGCCAGGCTGATGATCCGTTGCCGGACGGGCTCCGGAAGGGTCGGCTCCGGATCACGGTCCACCGCAGGGGTCCCGGCCGGCCCGCCATCCGTCGGAGGCCCCCCGTCCGGCCGGTCCTCCCCCGCGAGCGCCGCCTCGGCCCCGTCGTCGCCCGGGAGCGCCGCTTCGGCCCCGTCGTCGCCCAGGAACGCGGCTTCGGCCCCGTCGTCCCCGAGGAGCGCCGCCTCGGCGCCGTCGTCGCCCGCGACGCGCGCGGCGTCCGCCGGCCCCGGTCGGAGGCGGCGGTCGGGCGGTTCGGCGCTGGGCATGTCGTCAGTCTCCCACCGACACCCCACCGATTGCCGAACACCTCAGATGATCTCGCGGCGTCGACGCCCGGTCACCGGCGGTACGGCTGGGACAGGAGTGTCGTACGGTGCACCTACCCTCCCCGGCGTGGCGCAACCTCTCTACGTCCAGGGCACGCTGGACGGCCTGCCGGACGGCGAGCCTCCGGCGGGCGGCTGGCCCGCCGCGGCGCTGCCGCTGCACCGGACCACGTTCGTCGTCGTCGACCTGGAGACCACCGGGGGCGCCCCGGACGGTGGCGGGATCACCGAGATCGGCGCGGTCAAGGTGCGCGGCGGGGAGGAGCTGGGGGTGCTGGCCACCCTGGTCAACCCGGGCGAGCCGATCCCGCCGTTCATCACCGTGCTGACCGGGATCACCCAGGCGATGCTGCACCCCGCGCCGCCGATCGAGGAGGTGCTGCCGAGCTTCCTGGAGTTCCTCCGCGACGCGGTGCTGGTCGCGCACAACGCTCCGTACGATGTCGGGTTCCTCAAGGCGGCCTGCGCCCGGCACGGTTACGACTGGCCCAACCCGCGGGTGCTGGACACGGCGGCGCTGGCCCGCCGGGTGCTGACCCGCGACGAGGTCCCCAACCGCAAGCTCGGCACCCTCGCGGCATACTTCCGGACCCCGCACCAGCCGACGCACCGCGCCCTGGACGACGCGAAGGCGACCGTGGACGTGCTGCACGGCCTGATCGCCCGGCTGGGCGGGCACCGGGTGGAGACGCTCGGCGACGCGATCGAGTTCGCCAAGGCGATCAGCCCGACCCAGCGGCGCAAGCGGCACCTCGCCGACGGGCTGCCCCGGGTGCCCGGGGTCTACATCTTCCGGGCCGCCGACGACCGTCCGCTCTACGTCGGCACCTCCGGCGACATCGCCACCCGGGTGCGGAGCTACTTCACGGCGGCGGAGAAGCGGGCCCGGATCTCCGAGATGCTGGCCGCCGCCGAACGGGTGGAGGCCGTCGAGTGCGCCCACGCCCTGGAGGCCGAGGTGCGCGAGCTGCGGCTGATCGGCGCGCACGCGCCGCCGTACAACCGGCGGTCGAAGTTCCCGGAGCGGATGGTGTGGCTCAAGCTGACCCCGGAGCCGTACCCCCGGTTGTCGGTGGTCCGCGTGCTCGGCCCGGAGGACGAGGCCTACCTCGGCCCGTTCAGTTCGCGGCGGGGCGCCGAGCTGGCCGCGGCGGCGGTGCACGAGGCGGTGCCGCTGCGCCAGTGCACCCACCGGCTCTCGGTCCGGACCACCACGCCGGCCTGCGCGCTGGCCGAGCTGGGCCGCTGCCCGGCGCCCTGCGAGCACCGGATCTCCGTTCCGGAGTACGAGCGGCGCGCGGTGGCCCCGGTCCGGGCCGCCATGGTGGACGACCCGCAGGTGGTGGTGGACGCCCTGCTGGCCCGGATCGAGACGCTCTCCGGGGCCGAGCGCTACGAGGAGGCGGCGGCGGTACGCGGCCGGCTGGTCGCGGTGCTCCGGGCCACCCTGCGGATGCAGCGCCTGGTCGGGCTGACCCGGATCGCCGAGCTGAGCGCCGCCCGCCGGAGCGCCGACGGCGGCTGGGAGCTGGCCGTGATCCGCCACGGGCGGCTCGCCGGTGCCGGCACCGCCCCGCCCGGCGTACACCCCCGGCCGGTCCTCGACCTGGTCCGGGCCACCGCCGAGACGGTGCTGCCCGGCCACGGTCCGGTGCCGAACGCCTCGGCGGAGGAGTCCGAACGCATCCTGTCCTGGTTGGAGCGGCCCGACACGCGGTTGGTGGAGACCTCGGCCGGTTGGGCATCCCCGGCGAGGGGGGCCGGCCGGTTCCGTGACCTGCTCGTCCGGGCCGAGGCGGCCGCCGCCGCGCAACTCCCGACCGAACGCACATAAGCAAGTGACCGATCGGACGACCTACACTCCCTTACGCTGTTAGAGAAGTGCAGTCCTGCCCGATTTCGGGGCTTGCTCCCCTGCCGTGCCCCCGCGCGGTCACGCGGAGCCGGCGCCGGGCCCGGGCGGCGAGTGTAAGGAGGTGTCTCCGCGTGGATGTCGACGCCGGACACGGCGCCGCCCTCGGAGGCGCCCGCGCGACCGAGATCACGCTGAGCGGACGCCTGCGCTCGTTCCTGTCCTGGCCGTCCGCTGAGGACGATCCGGTCACCCGGCTGGCCCGGACCCACCGGAGCATCCACCCCAGCGCCGACATCGCGGTGCTGCGCCGCGGCTACGCCATCGCGGAGAGCATGCACCGGGGGCAGTTCCGCAAGAGCGGCGACGCCTACATCACCCATCCGCTGGCGGTCGCCCAGATCTGCGCCGAGCTGGGCATGGACACGGTGACCCTGGTCGCCGCGCTGCTGCACGACACCGTGGAGGACACCCGCTACACGCTGCAGGCGCTGACCGGCGACTTCGGCCCCGAGGTGGCCCACCTGGTCGACGGGGTGACCAAGTTCGACAAGGCGTTCTACGGCAAGGCGGCCGAGGCCGAGACGATCCGCAAGATGATCATCGCCGCCGGCAAGGACGTCCGGGTGCTGATCATCAAGGTCGCCGACCGGCTGCACAACATGCGCACCCTGGACGCCCGCTCCGCCGCCTCCCGGGCCCGGATCGCGCGGGCCACCCAGGAGGTGCTGGTGCCGCTCTGCGACCGGCTCGGCATCCAGGCCCTCAAGCGCGACCTCGACGACGTGGTGCTGCGCCACCTGGAGCCGGAGGCGTACCAGCGGATCGACGAGCACGTCCGGAACCGCCCGGACTGGGCCGCGTACCACGCCGACGTGGTGAGCCAGGTCCGGGTCGTGCTCCGGCGGGACAAGATCGTGGCCGAGGTCAAACACCGGCCCCGGCACTACTACTCGATCTGGAAGGACACGGTCGCCGGGGAGCACCTGAGCCCCTTCGACCTGCCCCGCATCGCGATCGTGGTGGACGGCCCGGACACCGACTGCTACGCCGCGCTCGGCTCGATCCACGGGCTCTGGCGCCCGGTCGCCGGCCGGTTCAAGGACTTCATCGCCGCCCCGAAGAACAACCTCTACCGGTCCCTGCACACCACGGTGATCGGTCCGGGCGAGCGGACCCTGGAGGTGCTGATCCGCACCAAGTCGATGGACCGGTCCGCCGAGTACGGCATCGCCGCCGACTTCCGGTTCCCCAAGCCCGGGGTCAACGCCGCGACCAACACCAAACAGCTCGACTGGCTCCGCCGGGTACTCCACTGGGAGCCCGACACCACCGACCCGGCACAGTTCCTGGCGTCGCTGCGCTGTGACCTCGCCGAGGCCCAGATCCAGGTCTTCGCCGAGGGCCGGACCGTGGTCCTGCCCGCCGGCTCCACGCCGGTCGACCTGGCGTACGAGCTGGGCCCGGACCGGGGCGACCACTGCCTCGCCGCGAAGATCAACGGCCGGCTCGCCCCCCTCTCGTCGGAGCTGGACGAGGGCGACGTGGTGGAGATCTTCAGCGAGACCGACGCGCACAGCGAGTTCGACCTGGCGGTCGCCCCGCCCGGGCCCCGCCGGGAGTGGCTCGGCTTCGTCAAGTCGCCGCAGGCACAGATGCAGATCAACCGCTGGTTCGCCGACCACCAGGAGCCGGGAATCTCCATCTCGGACAAGGTCCGGTTGGGCCGGGCCACCATCGGGCTGACCCTGCGCAAGCACAACCGGGGACTCGCCAGCGACCTGCCGCTGCGTCGGCTCGCCGAGGAGCAGGGCTACCCCGACCTGGAGACCCTGCTGGTGGCGGTGGTCGACCGGGCGGTCGAGCCGGACGCGGTGGTGGAGCAGCTCATCGCCATGGTGGACCACCAGGAATGAGACCGCCGGCCCCGGAGCACGCGCCGCGGGCGTACGCCCTCTAGCCTGGTTTTGTGATCACCCGCCGCTCGCCGACGCGTGCCCTCGGCTACAAGGTCTTCTACCGGCTTCCGCTCGGGGTGCGTCGCCGGTTGGTCCGGATGGCCGTGCCGAAGTACATCGTCGGCGCCGTCACGCTGGTCCGCGACGCCGAGGCGGCGGAGCCCGGCCGGCTGCTGCTGCTGCGCCAACCCCCCGGCCGCGGCTGGACGCTCCCGGCCGGCCTGCTGCAACGCGGTGAGAGCCCGGTGGTCGGCGCGGCCCGCGAGCTGCACGAGGAGAGCGGCATCGACCTGCCGCCGGAGCGGCTACGGCCGGCCGTGCCGAACGCGGTCGTGCACCTCAAGGGCTGGGTGGACATGGTCTTCGAGGTCTCCGTCCCGGCGTCGACCACCGAACTCGTCGTCGACGGCGCCGAGGTGTACGAGGCCGCCTGGCACCGGCTGGACGAGCTGCCCCGGCTCTCCACCGCGACCGCCCGGCTCCTCGCCCACTACGGGATCGGTCCGCTCGCCGACACCGGCCCGGACCGGTCGACGTGACCGCCGGCCGCGGCCCGACCGCCGGCCCCACTCCGGCCCGCGGTGGGATCTGCGCGGTCGTACTGGCCGCCGGGGAGGGCCGCCGGCTGCGCCCGCTCACCGAGCATCTGCCCAAGGCGCTCTGCCCGGTGGGGAACGTGGCGCTGCTGGACCGGGCGCTCGACCGGCTCCGCGGGCTCGGCTTCGCCGGCCCGGCGACGGTGGCGGTGAACGCCTGTTACCTGGGTGACCAGGTGGTCCGGCACGTCGGTGCCCGGGCGTGGCTCTCGGTGGAGCCCGGGGACCCGCTCGGCACCTCCGGCGGGCTGGCGCACCTGCGGGACTGGATCGACGGCCGCGACGTACTGGTCGGCAACGCGGACGCCTACCTGAGCGACCCCGCCCTACCGCCCGGCCCGGACATCGCCGCCCTGCTCGCCGGATGGGACGGCCGGACGGTACGGCTGCTCGGCCGGCCGGCCCAGGACCCGGCGGAGCCGGACACCTTCGGAGGACACCGCTTCGCCGGCTTCTCGTTGCTGCCCTGGGCCCGGGTACGCGACCTGCCGGTGGAGGTGTCCGAGCTGGTCCGGACGGTGTGGCGCCCGGCGGAGGCGGCCGGCGAACTGGAGGTGGTCGACTACCGGGGCACCTTCCTCGACACCGGCACCCCCGGCGACTACCTGGCGGCCAACCTGCACGCCGCGGGCGGCGGCAGCCTGGTGCACCGCACCGCGACGGTGACCGGCCGGTACGAGCGCGCGGTGATCGGCGCCGGTGCCCTGGTACGCGGTTCGGTCGGCCGGGTCGTGGTCTGGCCCGGCGGCGTGGTCGAGGCGGAGGAGCGGCTGACCGACGCGGTGCGGGTGGGCCGCACGCTGACCGTGGCGGCGGCGAACTGATCCCGGCGGCGGCGGTACGTGTCAGGCCGGGGCGGTGCGACCTCTAGCATGAGCGGGGCGCCCCGGCGCCCGGACGAGCACCGGCCCGGAGCCCGTACGGCGGCCGGGCGACCGGCGGCCCAACGTCGACGAGAGGAGTCCACCGGTGATCACCGCGATCGTCCTGATCGACTGCGCCACCGACTCGATCCCCGAGGTGGCCGAGGCGCTGGCCGCGCTGCCCGGCGTCAGCGAGGTCTACTCGGTCGCCGGGCACGTGGACCTGATCGCCATGGTCCGGGTACGCGAGTTCGACCAGATCGCCGAGGTGATCGCCGGGGGCATCTCCAAGGTGCCCGGGGTGCTCGGCACCGAGTCGCACATCGCCTTCCGGGCGTACTCGCAGCACGACCTGGAGCAGGCGTTCGCGATCGGCCTCGCCGACTCCGACTGAGCGCGCCTGTCTACCCACCGGTAACCGCCGCCGGTACGCTCGCCGGATGACCGCGACGCCCGGCTACCAGCAGTCCTTCGTGGAGCGCGGCGACGACCGGATCGGACTGCGGAGCTATCCGGAGCCGACCGGGACGCCGGAGGCGCCGCTGGTGCTGCTCTGGCCGGCGATGGGCGTCCGGGCCGGCTACTACCAGCCGTTCGTCGCCGAGCTGCGGGCCGCCGGCCTCGCCGTGGTCGTGGTCGACCTGCGCGGCACCGGGGCGAGCACCCCGCCGGCGAGCCGGGTCTCCCGGTACGGCTATCCGGAGCTGGTCGGCGATGTCGGCGCGGTGCTGGAGAGCCTGAAGGACCGGATCGGGGACCGCACCACGCTGCTGCTCGGGCACTCGCTCGGCGGGCAGGCCGCCCTGCTGCACCTCGCGCTGGGCGGGCAGCCGGTCGACGGGCTGGTGCTGGTGGCCGCCGGGATGCCGCACTGGCGGTCCTATCCGGGATGGCGGCGCCACCTGGTACGGCCGGCCGCGGAGTTCATCCGTGGCGTGGCGGCCGTGCTGGGCAGTTGGCCCGGCTGGGGCTTCGGCGGCCGGCAGGCGCGCGGGGTGATGCGGGACTGGGCGTACACCATCCGGACCGGCCGGTTCCCCCGGCTGGACGGCGTCGACGCCGAGGCCGCGGTGCGGACGGTACGCACGCCCGTGCTGGCGATCAGCGTCGAGCACGACCAGCTCACCCCGGAGCAGACCCTCGACCGCCTCTGCGCCAAGCTGACCGCCGCCGCGGTGCGGCGGGAGCGGTACACGGCGGCCGAGGCGGGCCTCCGGCTGGACCATTTCACCTGGGTACGGGCATCGGCCCCGATCGCCGCCCGGGTCGCGTCGTTCGCCGCGCGACTCCGCGCCGGCTGACCCGTCGGCCGGCGGGGCCGGGCGCGCCATGATCCTCGGTCCGCCACCGGTGGATCACGGTCCGGATCCATCGGTGCACGGCTGACGATCATGACGCCCCCGCCGGAGCGCCCTAGCTACGGGTCGGGCCGGGCGTGCCCGCCGTACCGCTGGGTGCCGGGGCGGAGCTGCCCCCCGGACTCGGCGCCACGGTCGTGCCACCCGGGATCGGCACACCCAGGTTCTGGGCCAGCGCCACCAGCGCATGGTGATGCGCCTGGAGCACCGGCGCCGCCTGCTGGGCGACCTGCTTGGCCGACGGGTCCGAGCCCTGCGTCAGTTCGGCCTGTACGAGCTGCATCGCCTGCGTGTGCGCGGTCAACTGGGCCGTCACCCACTGTGTGTCGAAGTCGGCACCGTTGACGTTCTGCAGCTGGTTCATGACCGCCTGTTGCTCGTTGGTCGGCTTGTTCGGCAGGGCCAGATTGGCCGACGAGGCCACACTCTGCACCCGCTGGTCCAGTTGGGTGTGGTCCGTGACCAACCGCGTGGCGAGCTGCTTCAGCTCCTGGTTCGCCGACTTCTGCTGGGCCAGGTTGCTGGTGGCGATCTCCGCGAGGTTCGACTGGTGGATCGACTGCAGGAACTGCTTGTCCTGCGCGGACAACGCCGCCGACGGTGTCGCGGACGGCGCCGCGACGGCGCTGTACGCGGCTCCGGCGGGTACGAGCCCGATCACCACCATCGAGACCAGCACACCCAGGCGTTTGACGCCCAACATGTTGTTCCCCCCTCTGTCGTTGAACTTCGGGGGTACCCGGTTGACCGGCGGACACTCGGGCCGGTGGGGTCCGGCGGCAGCGACGGGCCGCGACCCTCGGTTTGTCCGCCGGCCGGCGGGGAAGACCTACTCGGCGGCCTTCGCCGCCTGGGAGACGTCGATCCAGGTGTCGAGGACCCGCGCCGCGGCGCCGGAGTCGATGGACTCGGCCGCCCGGCGCAGACCGGCGCTCAGCTCCGGCAGCAGGTCGCCGGCGAGGCCGCTCTGCGCGACCAGCGCCGCCGCCGCGTTGACCAGCACCGCGTCCCGGACCGGTCCGGGCTCACCGGCGAGCAGCCGGCGGGTCACGTCGGCGTTGAACGCCGGGTCACCGCCGCGCAGGTCGCCGGGGGCCGACCGGGGCAGCCCGAGATCGGTGGTGTCGACCGTGGTCTCGGTGACCCGGCCCTGATGGGCGATCCACAGCCGGGTCGGCGCGGCCGTGCTGAACTCGTCGAGCCCGTCCTCGCCCCGCATCACCAGCACCGAGTCGCCGCGACCGGCGAAGACCTCGGCCACCACCTCGGCCATCCGGGGATCGAAACAGCCCACCGCACCGGCCCGGGGCCGGCCCGGGTTGGTCAACGGACCGAGGAAGTTGAAGACGGTCGGCACGCCGAGCTCCCGCCGGGGCACCGCGGTGTGCCGCATCCCGGGGTGGAACCGGGCGGCGAAGCAGAACCCGATGCCGGCCTCGGTGACGCACCGGGCGACCCCGGCCGGACCGAGGTCGAGCGGGATGCCCAGGTACTCCAGCAGGTCGGCGGCGCCACAGGACGAGGAGGCGGCCCGGTTGCCGTGCTTGACGACCCGTACCCCGGCGCCGGCCACCACCATCGCCGTCATCGTCGAGATGTTCACCGTGTGGGCGCGGTCACCGCCGGTGCCCACCACGTCGACGGCGCTGGCCCGCAGCGCGTCCGGCAGCTCCACCAGGGTGGCCTTGCCGAGCATCGCCTCGACCAGCCCGGCCAGCTCCGCCGGGGTCTCCCCCTTGGCCCGCAGCGCCATGGCGAAGCCGGCGATCTGGGCCGGGGTCGCCACCCCGGACATGATCTCCCCCATCGCCCAGGCGGTGTCGGCGGTGGAGAGCTCCTCGGCGCGCAACAGCGCGGTGAGGAGATTGGGCCAGGTCCGTTCCCCCATGCTGGCCTCCCGAGCGGGGCGGGTGCGGTGTGCGGATGCGGCGGTGGTGCGGCGGAGGGGCCGGACGGCGCCGGCCCGTCCGGTCAGCGCAGGGCGCTCGCGCCGTTGGCCCGGGCGTGCAGCAGCGCGGCCACGGTCCGGCCGGTGGTCACCGGGTCGAGCGGATGCACCAGAGTGGCGTCGACCTGCGCGTACGCGGCGAGCCACCGGTCCGCGGCCCGGGCGATCACCACGCAGGTCGGCGGCGCGTCCTCCCGCTCGTCCTTGATCTGCCGGGCGATGCCCAGACCGCCGCCGGGGCTGGCCTCACCGTCGAGCAGCAGCAGGTCGATCTCGTAGTCGTCGACCAGCCGGACGCACTCGGCGTAGTCGGACGCCTCGACGAACTCGACGGTCAGGTCGCCGGCCGGCCGGGTGCCGACGGCGAGCCGCATCCGGTCCCGGACCTCCGGGTCGTCGCTGTAGAGCAGGACGGTGTACTGACGATCGGTCATCGGTCGCTGGCTCCCACCTCGTAGCTGCCCGCCGATCGTACCGGTCCCCACCGCCGCCCTCCCGGCCCGCCCGCCCCCGGGTCCACCCCGGCCCGCATCCCGGGACGACCGGTCCGGCCGGCGGGTCAGGCGGAGGTGCCGGCCGCGCGTTCCCGGGCCTCCTGGCGGTCCAGCTCGCGGTCCACCCGCCGGGCCTCCCGCTCGGACTGGCGGATCCACTGCACCACCAGTACCGCGATCATGGTGATGCTGACGAACTCGCCGCCGGCCCAGAGGATCCCGCCGGCGACCTTCTGGTCGTTCCAGGGGTCGGCCCAGTCCAGCGCCAGCGACGGGTACCAGTCGCCGCCGAACAGGGTGGTGCTCTGCATGATCGTGAGCCCCAGCACGGTGTGGAACGGCACCGAGAGCACCATCAGCAGGGCGCGGGCCGGGTACGGCCACCGGCCCGGCAGCGGGTCCAGCCCGACCAGGGGCCAGAAGAAGAGGCAGCCGGTGAGGATGAAGTGCGCGTGCACCATCTCGTGCGCGAACGGGTGCTCCAGGGTCACCCGGTAGAGCCCGGTGAAATACAACACGAACGGGTTCACCACGAAGATCGCGTACGCGAGGAGCGGAAACGAGAAGACCCGCGCCACCCGGCTGTGCACCACGGCGAGCAGCCGGCGGCGGGGGGCGCCGGTGAGCGTACGCAGGGCCAGCGTGACCGGCGCGCCCAGCGCCAGGAAGATCGGCGCCACCATGGAGAGCACCATGTGCTGGACCATGTGCACCGACAGCAGGGTGGTGTCGTAGGCGCCCAGCCCGCTCAGCGTCACCGACGCGATCCCGCCGAGTCCGGGGCCGAGGAAGAGCAGGGTGCGGGCCACCGGCCAGTGGTCGCCGCGGACCCGCAGCCGGTGCACGCCGTAGAGGTAGCAGGCGGCGGCGATCACCAGACCGACGGCCAGCCAGCTGTTCAGCGTGCTCTCGGTGAAGATCGACGAGACGGTGAACGGCGGCGGCGCCGAGCCGGTGGCGGTCAGGGCGGCCGGCGCCGTGGCCGGGGCGGACGTGACAACGGGATCGACCTGGAGCACGCTTTTCAGGCTAGGCCAGGTGAACCGGGCGGGGCACGCGACCCCGTCCGACGAGGCAGTTGGGCCACCCCGACGATGGCCGATGCGGCTCGCGGGCAATAATGACGGCGTGACTGCGGCCTCAGCCATTGACAAGAGCCGGATCCACTCGCTGACCCGACCGAACATGGTCAGTGTGGGCACGATCGTGTGGCTCTCCAGCGAACTCATGTTCTTCGCGGCGCTGTTCGCGATGTACTTCTCCATCCGGGCGGCGGCGCCCGACCAGTGGGAGAAGCACACCGAGGTGCTCAACGTGCCGTACGCGACCACCTTCACGGTGATCCTGGTGCTCTCCTCGGTCACCTGCCAGCTCGGGGTGTTCGCCGCCGAGCGGGGGGACGTGCACTCGCTCCGCCGCTGGTTCACCGTCACCTTCGTGATGGGCCTGGTCTTCGTGCTCGGCCAGCTGAACGAGTACCGGGAGCTCGTGCACCACGGCGTGAAGATCAACGAGGACGGGTACGGGTCGGTGTTCTACCTGACCACCGGCTTCCACGCGCTGCACGTGACCGGCGGTCTGATCGCCTTCATCATCTTCATGATCCGGACCACGATGGGCCGGTTCACCCCGGCGCAGGCCACCTCCGCGATCGTCGTGTCCTACTACTGGCACTTCGTCGATGTGGTCTGGATCGCCCTTTACGGCATGATCTACTGGCTTCAGTGATCTTGGCGCTGTCACGTTCCGCCCCGCTGCCCCGTCCCTGACACAAGGTCGAGAAACCGTTTAAGGACACAGGCCATGACTTCTGACACCCCCGGCGGCGACCGCTCACGCGGTCTGCTCTCGCGGCTGCGCCGCGCGCGGTCGACGCCGCGCGGCAAGGCCCGTCGACGGCTGGGCGCCACGGTCCGGCTGCTGGCCGCGCTGATCCTGGCCGGCGGCGCCTACACCGTCTTCGCGCCGGGCCTCCAGGCGCAGGACACCCCCCAGCTGAGCGGGGGCGCGCAGGAGGGCAAGGCGCTCTTCGACACCAGCTGCGTGAGCTGTCACGGCCGCAACGCCCAGGGCATCGAGGGGCGCGGGCCGAGCCTGATCGGCGTCGGCGCGGCCTCGGTCGAGTTCCAGGTCACCACGGGTCGGATGCCGCTGGCCCGGCAGGAGGCCCAGGCCGAGCGGAAGCCTCCGGTCTTCAACGACGACCAGGCCCGGCAGCTCGGCGAGTACGTCCAGGAGCTGGGCGGCGGCCCGCAGGTGCCGGCCGGCGACGACCTGCACTCCCAGGGCGACGTCGCGGAGGGCGGCCGGCTCTTCCGGATCAACTGCTCCTCCTGCCACGCCTTCGGCGGCGGCGGCGGTGCGCTCTCCTCGGGCAAGTTCGCCCCCAACCTGCGGCCCGCCAGCGACCGGCAGATCTACGCCGCGATGCTGACCGGCCCGCAGAACATGCCCGTCTTCGGCGACAACCAGCTCCGGCCCGACCAGAAGGCCGACATCATCGCGTACGTCCAGGAGACCCTGGCCAAGGACAAGGACCCGGGCGGTCTCAACCTCGGTCGCTACGGCCCGTCGACGGAGGGTCTGGCGGTCTTCCTGATCGGCATCGTGGCGCTGGTCTTCGCCTCGCTGTGGATTGCGGGTAAGTCATGAGCACGGCACACGAAACGGAACACGACCGGCAGGAACGGGCCCATGGGAAGACCCGGGAGCCCCTCGACGTCAACGACCCCAACATCTCGGACTTCGACATCGTCCGGGAGGGCGCCCGCCGGGACGACATCGAGATCGTCCACTACGAGGCGCAGTTCCCGGTGCCGGGCACCCGGGCCGAGCGCCGGCTGACCCGGACCATCGCGTTGATGTTCCTCCTGGTGGGTCTCTTCTCGACGGCCTTCCTGGCGGCCTACATCTGGTGGCCCTGGAAGTACGAGCCCGGCAACGGCGCGCCCAAGTACTACACCCCGATCCTCGGGCTGACCCTCGGGCTCGCGCTGCTCCTGATCGGCTTCGGCATCCTCGCCTGGGGCAAGAAGCTGCTGCCCAAGGAGGTCTCGATCCAGGCCCGCCACGACGAGCCGGCCTCCGACGAGGAGCGCAAAATCACCGGCGGGACGCTGACCTACCTGTCCGACGAGCTGGGGATCCGGCGCCGGCCGCTGCTGGGCATCTCGCTGCTCGCCGGCCTGGCTCCGGTGGGCGCGGTCGCCGCGGCGCCGCTGATCGGCGGCCTGATCCAGCAGCCGCACAAGAACAACCAGATGTTCACCACCGCCTGGAAGCCGGTCAGCGAGGGCGGCAACACCCATCTCGTCAAGCTGACCCACCACGACGGCACCCCGGTACGCCCCGAGGACGTCAGCCCCGGCGGCATGATCACCGTCTTCCCCGGCGTCCCGGACGGCGCCACCAACAAGCACGCCGACGCCCCGGCACTGCTGATCCACCTGCGGGACGAGGACGCGCGGCGGGCACGCGAGGCGAACGCCCGGGCCGGCAAGCCCGACTTCATGTGGGGCAACCACATCGCGTACTCCAAGATCTGCACGCACGCCGGCTGCCCGGCCAGCCTCTACGAGCAGCAGACCAACCGGCTGCTCTGCCCGTGCCACCAGTCGCAGTTTCTCATCACCGACAATGCCCGGCCGGTCTTCGGCCCCGCTAGCCGGCGCCTGCCGCAACTGCCCCTCACGGTCGAGGGCGGCTTCTTCGCGGCGAGATCCGACTTCACCGAGACCGTCGGGCCAGACTTCTGGGAGCGGCCGTGAAGCGGCGTAGGTTCGACATGGCGGCGGTGCCGGGCAAGGCGGCCCGCGAGGTCGACGACCGGCTCGGGGTCAACACCCCGCTGCGTTCCCTGCTCAACAAGGTCTTCCCGGACCACTGGTCGTTCCTGCTGGGCGAGATCGCACTCTTCTCGTTCGTCGTCCTGCTGCTGACCGGCGTCTACCTGACGCTCTTCTTCGAGCCGGCGCTGACCGAGGTCACCTACAACGGCAGCTACGCGCCGCTGCGCGGCACCCACATGTCCGCGGCGTACGCCTCGACCCTGGACATCTCGTTCGACGTCCGCGGCGGCCTGATCATGCGGCAGATGCACCACTGGGCGGCGCTGCTGTTCATGGCCGCGATCGTCGTGCACATGATGCGGGTCTTCTTCACCGGCGCGTTCCGCAAGCCGCGTGAGCTGAACTGGATGATCGGCTTCCTGCTCTTCTGGGTCGGCTTCCTCGCCGGTTTCACCGGCTACTCGATCCCGGACGACGGGCTCTCCGGCACCGGCCTGCGGATCGCCTCGGCCATCATCCTCTCCATTCCGGTGATCGGCTCCTGGGCGTCGGCGGCGGTCTTCGGCGGCGAGTTCCCCGGCGACATCATCATCAGCCGGTTCTTCATCGCGCACGTGCTGCTGATCCCCGCCCTGCTGGTCGCCCTGATCAGCGCCCACCTCGGCCTGGTCTTCAAGCAGAAGCACACCCAGTGGCCCGGCCCCGGCCGGACCAACTCGAACGTGGTCGGCGAGCGGATGTTCCCGCGCTACGCGCTCAAGCAGGGTGGCTTCTTCATGATCGTCTTCGGCGTCATCGCGCTGCTGGGCGGTCTCTTCCAGATCAACCCGATCTGGCTGTTCGGCCCGTACGAGGCGGGTGTGGTCTCCGCCGCGAGCCAGCCCGACTGGTACGTGATGTTCCTCGACGGCTCGACCCGGCTCATGCCGCCGTGGCAGATCAACATCCCGATCGGCGACGGCTACGTGATCCCGCCGCTGTTCTGGCCGACGGTGGTGCTGCCCGGCATCCTGACCATGGTGCCGCTGTTCTACCCGTTCATCGAGGCCCGGCGGAACAAGGACCGGGAGATGCACAACCTGTTGCAGCGTCCCCGCGACGTGCCCGGCCGGACGGCTCTCGGTGCGATGGCGGTGTCGTTCTTCCTGGTGCTGACCCTCTCCGGCGCCAACGACGTGATCGCGGACAAGTTCTTCATCAGCCTGAACGCGATGACCTGGGCCGGCCGGATCGGCCTGATCATCGTGCCGCCGCTGGCGTACTACATCACCTACCGGATCTGCCTCGGTCTCCAGCAGCACGACCGGGAGGTCCTCGCGCACGGCGTGGAGACCGGCATCATCCGGCGGCTGCCGGACGGTCGGTTCGTCGAGGTGCACCAGCCGCTCGCCGCCCCCGGTGAGGACGGCCACGGCGAGCTGGAGTACGTCGGCTGGGTGGTCCCGAAGAAGATGAACCGGCTCGGCGCGCTGGGCCCGGCCATCAAGGGCTTCTTCTACCCGATCGAGAAGCCGGTGGAGGCGCCGGTCTCGCCCGGCCATCCGCCGGTCGAGCCGCGTGCCGAGCGCGAGGAGATCGGCAGCGGCGGCAGCCGCTGACCCACCCGCGACAGCAAGGGGCGTGGCGCCCGCCGGAGTTCCGGCGGGCGCCACGCTCTTTTCCGGCCCAGCGGGCCGCGAAGCCCCGCCCCGCCTTCGGGTAGAGCGGGGAGCCGGGGTGGCCCTCCCTCGGCCGGCACGGAACCGCTGAGCGGGCATGGGGCCGGACCCCACGCACTCGCCGCGGTCCACTGGGAGCCGGGTCCGGCGGACCGCCGCCGCCCGGACGAGGCGGGGCCAGCGGATGCCGCACCCGTACGAACTCCGGAAGGACCTGCGGGAGGTGTAACGGCCGGGGCCGCGCTGCGACAATGGCCCGATGGGCAGGGGGAAGGCCGGAGCGGATCACCGGGCCATGGACCCGGAGGTGGGACACCGGGTGACGACCCCGGGCTCGGACTTCCTGCAACTGGAGATCGGCGCCGCGCCGGTCGGCGGGCGCGCAGACTGGCTCGCCGCCCAACTCCGGCTGGCGATCGCCGACGGCCGGGTCCCGGTGGGCAGCCGGCTGCCGGCCAGCCGGGTCCTGGCCGGCGAACTCGGCGTGTCCCGGGGCGTCGTCACCGAGGCCTACCAGCGGCTGGTCGAGGACGGCCACGTGGCCGGGCGGGGGCGCGGCGGAACGGTGGTGCTCGCCGCCGGCCTGCCGACCGCACCCCGGTCCCGCCCGCCCGGACCCGTCGCCGGCCCCGCACCGGCCCCGGCCGGCTTCCCCGCGACCCCGTCCGGCCCGGGGATGCTGTTCGGCACCGCACCGGGTACGGACATCTTCGAGGCACTCCGCGCGGCGCCGGCCCGGATCGACCTCTCCCCCGGCGTACCGGACCTCGCCGCGTTCCCACGGGCCGCCTGGCTGCGCGCCGAGCGCACCGTCCTCGACGCGCTGGCGCCCGCCGACCTCGGGTACGGCGACCCGCGCGGCGCAGCCGCACTGCGCAGCGCCGCCGCCGACTGGCTGGCCCGGTTCCGCGGCATCCGCGCCGACCCGGACGAGTTGCTGATCGTCGCCGGTGTCTCCCAGGCACTCGCCCTGCTGGCCCGGGTGCTCGTCCGGGACGGGATCCGGCAGGTGGCGGTGGAGGACCCGGGATCGCTCGGCGCCCGCCAGCACCTGCGGAACTGGGGGCTCGACACGCCACCGGTCCCGGTCGATCCGGCGGGGTTGCGGGTGGACGAGTTGGCCCGCGGCGGCGCACCGGCGGTGATGGTGACGCCGGCCCACCAGTTCCCGACCGGGGTGGTGCTCGGCGGCGACCGGCGCCGCGCGCTGATCCGCTGGGCGGAGGCGGGCGGACTGGTGGTCGAGGACGACTACGACGCCGAGCACCGGTACGACCGGCCGCCGGTGCCCGCGCTGCGCGCCGTACTGCCGGAGGGGGTCTGCTACACCGGGAGCGTCTCCAAGCTGCTCGCCCCGGCGCTGCGGATCGGCTGGATGCTCGCGCCGAGCAGATACCGGGACGACCTGGTGGCCGCCAAGCGGGACGCGGACCTCGGCAACGCGGTGCTGCCACAGCTGGTGCTGGCGGAGCTGATGCGCTCCGGCGGGATGGAACGCCACCTACGGCTGCTGCGCCGACGGCACGTCCGGCGCCGGGACACCATGATCAGGGCGATCGCGACCCACCTGCCCGGCACCGTCGTGCACGGTGCCGCGGCCGGCCTGCACCTGATGGTGACCCTCACCGCCGACCTCGCCGACGTCGACCTCGCGGCCGCCGCCCTGGCGCGGGGGGTGAAGGTGCAGCCGCTGTCCTGGCACTGCCAACGCCCGTACCGGCCGGGGCTCGTCCTCGGCTACGCCGCCACCGCCGCCGGGGAGATCGAGGAGGGCGTCGCGGCGATCGGCGCCGCGCTGCGCGGGTTGCGCTGACCGCCACGACGCGACGACCCGCCGCCGGATCGGCAGCGGGTCGTCGAGGAGCCGGTACGGCCCCGGTCAGTGCTCGGCGGTGCGCCGGGTGCCGGAGTAGTACTCGAAGAGCAGGCCGCAGGCGCCGAAGATCACCGCGACCATGCCGGTGGCGATCAGCCACCACTGCCAGAAGACCAGCCCGAGCCCGGCCACCGTGGCGGCCAGGGCCAGGCCGAACGGCCAGTAGCTGCCCGGGCTGAAGAAGCCGACCTCGCCCGCCCCGTCGGCGATCTCCGCGTCCGCGCGGTCCTCCGGACGCGGCTCGATCCGGCGGGAGACGAACCAGAAGAAGCCGCCGCACATCGAGGTGAGCAGGAAGGACAGCGCCAGGGCGACGGTGCCGACCCACTCGATGTCGCCACTGTCGTACCAGGTCCACCAGCCGTAGACGATGCCCGCGAGCAGCAGGAAGATCGAGACGATGCCGAACAGACGCCACTCAGTCTTCATGTCCGGTGCCTCAGCTTCCCGCGCCGGCGGCGCTCGCGTTACCGAAGTTGTTGGTGTTCCGCCGGGTCTGGAACGGCCTCGTCGTCTGGGCCAGCGGCTCCTCGCCGATGGCGACCAGCGCGTCCTGGGTCGACTGGCCGGCCCGCTTGGCCGCGATGAACCGGTCGTAGCGGTCCGGGGAGACCACCCGCAGCTCGAAGTTCATCATCGAGTGGTACGTGCCGCACAGCTCCGCGCAGCGGCCGACGTACGCGCCCTCGGAGTTCAGGGCGGAGACCTCGAAGACGTTGCGGACGTTGCCGGGGAAGACGTCGCGCTTGAAGAGCAGCTCGGGCACCCAGAACGAGTGCACGACGTCCTTGCTGGTCTCCTCGAACCGGATGGTCCGGTCGGTCGGCAGGACCAGGATCGGGATCACCTCGGTGGTGCCCAGCGTCGAGGCCAGCGTCGTCGCGTCCGCGCCCGGCCGGTCCCGGTAGTTGAACTGCCAGTTCCACTTGAAGGCGACGACCTCGACCGTCACGTCGGGGTTGGGCCGCAGCTTGTTGACCCCGGTCTGCACGATCGCCGTGTAGTAGAAGAGCACGGAGACGATCAGGATCGGCGCGATGGTGTAGAGGAACTCCATCGGCATGTTGAACCGGGTCTGCACGGGCAGCGACTCGCCGCGCTTGCGGTAGCGGATCACGCACCAGAAGATCAGGCCCCAGACGAAGACGCCGACCGCCAGCGCGGCGATCGCGGAGCCGATCCACAGGTCGTACATCCGGTGGGACTCCGGCGAGATCCCGCCCTGCGGCCAGCCGAAACCGTCGACCGCCTTGCCGACGTCACAGCCGGTCAGCAGGACGAGCAGCACCGCGCCACCGAGCCCGAGCCCGGCCAGCCGGCCGGCCGGAGGCCGCGGGCCACGCCCGACGGCATCACGGGGAGTGCTGTGCCGTACGACCGAGGGCCGTACCTCCGAACCCCTTGCGACCACCTGGTCCTGCCTCCCTAGCGCGCCGCGGTGTCCGCTTTGTCGACACCGGCGGCAAAGGCGTCACCGACGGTCGCAGATTACTCGACCGGGACCGGCTGGACGGCCTTGGGGTCGGCGTCACCGGCCGCCGGGACACCCCTCGATCCGTCTCACGCTACCGTTTCCGAGTGGGCGGACCAGCGGATACCCCGGACGGCGGCGCGACGCCGGCATACTTCGACGCGGCCACGGCGGTCCCGCTGCACCCCGTGGCCCGGCAGGCCATGATCGCCGCACTGGGTGACGGCTGGGCCGATCCGGGCCGGCTCTACACGCAGGCCCGCCGGGCCCGCCAGCTCCTCGACGCGGCGCGGGCGGTCACCGCCGAGATTCTCCGGGTACGCCCCGACGAGCTCTCCTTCACGCCCAGCGGTACGGCGGCGGCGCACGCCGCGGTGCTGGGCGGCCTGGCCGGGCGCCGCCGGGTGGGCGCCACCCTGGTGCACTCGGCGATCGAGCACTCCGCGGTGCTGCACGCCGCGCAGCGGCACGCGGCCTCCGGCGGTGCCGTGACGTCCGTGCCGGTGGACCGGTCCGGTCGGCTCGACCTGGCCGCCTGGTCGGCCGCGGTCGGCGCCCCCGGGGTGGCGCTGGCCGCACTGATCAGCGCCAGCCACGAGGTCGGCACGACCCAGCCGGTGGCCGGGGCGGCCCGGGTCTGCGCGGCGGCCGGAGTTCCGCTGTACGTCGACGCGGCCCAGTCCGTGGGCCGGACGCCGCTGCCGGAGGGCTGGTCGGTGCTGTCGGCGAGTGCCCGCAAGTGGGGTGGGCCGCCCGGGGTGGGGCTGCTGGTGGTGCGCAAGGGCACCCGCTGGGAGTCGCCCTACCCGGCCGACGAGCGGGAGGCCGGCCGTACCCCCGGAATGCCGGACCTGCCGGCGGTCGTGGCGGCGGCGGCCGCGCTGCGGGCGGTGAGCGCCGAGGCGGACGCCGAGGCCGCCCGGCTCTCCGCGCTGGTCGACCGGATCCGGGCGACCGTGTCGACGACGGTGCCGGACGTGGAGGTGGTCGGCGATCCGGTCGACCGGCTGCCGCACCTGGTCACCTTCTCCTGCCTGTACGTCGACGGCGAGGCGCTGCTGCACGCGCTGGACCGGCGCGGCTTCGCGGTCTCCTCCGGTTCCTCCTGCACCTCCTCCACGCTGCGCCCCTCGCACGTGCTGGAGGCGATGGGGGTGCTCTCGCACGGCAACGTCCGGGTCTCGTTGCACCGGGACAGCACCGGCGCCGAGGTGGACCGGTTCCTGGCCGAGTTGCCGGGGATCGTCGCCGACCTGCGCGCGGAGGCCGGCGTGGTCGGCCTCTGACCCGGCCGGCGCCGCGGCGCGACCGACCCGGGCGGCGGGGCGGTTGGCCGCAGGGCGGTCGAGGCCGGACAATCGCCGGATGGGTTCCACCGGTGGGAAGGACGTACGCGTGCCCGGGCTACGCGACCACGACCAAGGCCAGGACGAGAGCGGTGAGCCGCGGACCGGCACGCCGGACGAGGTCGTCGACTGCCTCGGCCAGCGCTGCCCGCTGCCCGTCATCGCGGCGGCCCGGCGGCTGACCGGGCTGCCGGTCGGCGGGATGCTCCGGGTGCTCGCCGACGATCCGGCGGCGGCGATCGACATTCCCGCCTGGTGCCGGATGCGGGGTCAGGAGCTGGTCGGCACCTCGACCGTCGACGGCTCCCCCGCGTACGACATCCGCCGGGCGCACTGAGTCCGGCGGAGGTCGTAGGCGGGGCCGCTCCGGCTCAGCCGGCGAGGTGCGGCCGGACGTCCTCGGCCGCCGCGTCGCCGTAGGACTCGGCGAGGCGCTTGACGAACAGGTCGCCGCGGACCTCGTACTCCTGGGTGCCGACCGTCTCCAGCACCAGCGTGGCGAGGAGCGAGCCGACCTGGGCCGACCGCTCCAGGTCGAGTCCCCAGGAGAGTCCGGCGAGGAAGCCGGCCCGGAAGCCGTCGCCGACGCCCGTCGGGTCGGAGGCCTGGATCTCGCGGGCGATCGGCACCCGGAACGGCTCGACGTCCCGGCCGGCGATCTCCACGCCGTCCTTGCCCAGCGTGGTGACCCGGACCTTGACCCGCTCCAGCAGTTGGGCGTCGGTCAGGCCGGCCTTGCTCTGCAGCAGCGACTTCTCGTAGTCGTTGGTCATCAGGTAGTCGGCGCCGTCGATCAGCCCGACCACGTCGGCGCCGTCCATCCGGGCGAGCTGCTGGGACGGGTCGGCGACGAAGGCGTACCCCCGGGTGCGGCACTCCTCGGAGTGGCGCAGCATCGCGGCCGGGTCGTTGGCGCCCACCACGACCAGGTCGAGGCCTCCGACGCGGTCGGCGACCGGGGCGAGTTCGATGTTGCGCGCCTCGCTCATCGCGCCGGCGTAGAACGAGGCGATCTGGCACATCTCGGTGTCGGTGGTGCAGACGAACCGGGCGGTGTGCGCCACCTCGCTGACGTGCACGGACTGGCAGTCGACGCCGTGCCGCTCCAACCAGGAGCGGTAGTCCTCGAAGTCGGCGCCGACCGCGCCCAGCAGCACCGGGCTGAGGCCGAGCTGGGCCATGCCGAAGGCGATGTTGGCGGCCACCCCGCCCCGCCGGAGCACCAACTCGTCGACGAGGAAGGAGAGCGAGACCTTGTGCAGCTGGTCGGCGATGAATTGATCGGCGAACCGGCCCGGGAAGTGCATCAGGTGGTCGGTGGCGATCGAGCCGGTGACGGCGATCTTCATGTCGGCCCTCGGGGTTATGAGACGGAAGCGCGGCCGGGTCAGCCTACCGGTCCGTCCATCCGCCCGTCGCCGATCGATCGGGTACCTGCCACCGGGGCGTCACCTCGTGGCCGCCCGGAACGCGGAAGAGCGGGCCACCCGGACGTGGGGACGTGACGATGATCGTCGCGTCCGCCGCGTCCGGGCGACCCGCTCAGCCGAAGGAATCGCCCGAACCGGGATCGCCGGTCAGTGGAACGAGTCGCCGCACGCGCAGGAGTTCTGCGCGTTCGGGTTGTCGATCGTGAAGCCCTGGGCGTCGATCCGGTCGGCAAAGTCGATCTTGGCGCCGGCAAGGTAGGGCGCGCTCATCCGGTCGACGACGACCTCCACGCCACCGAAGTCGTTGACGACGTCACCGTCGAGCGAGCGCTCGTCGAAGAAGAGCTGGTAACGCAGGCCGGAGCAGCCACCCGGCTGCACCGCGACCCGCAGCCGCAGGTCGTCGCGGCCCTCCTGCTCGATCAGCGCCTTCACCTTCTCTGCCGCGACGTCGGTGAGGACGATGGTGCTCGGGGCGGTGCCCGCGGTCGACTCGGTCTGCGCTGGCGTTGTCACGTGAAAATCTCCCCTGCGCCGGGTGCGATGTATATCCGTTCTGGCCAACGCTAGTCCGCCGGCCAGCCATTCCCAATCTGCCTGCCCGAATCCGGGCCTGAATCTGATTGTAGGTCGATGCCGGGCGGGTCACCCGGGCTCGGGCAACTCCCACGGGATGGCGAGGATCACCCGCCCGGCCGGCGGGGGCTCCCCGACGGCGTGCGGAGGGTCACCGGCTCCACTGGCCGGCCAGCCGGGCGGCGAGCGCCCGCAGCCCGTCGGCCGGGTTCGCCATGGCCCGCGCCACGCCGCCGTGCGGCTCACCGCCGAAGTGGTCGACCAGGCTGTGCGTCTCGGTCACCCCGGCCGCCGCCGCCTCCCGCCGCCCGGCGCTGACCCGGCCGGCCAGCACCACGCAGGGCAGCCCCCGGTCCCGTGCCGCGCCGGCCACCCCGGCCACCACCTTGCCGCGCAGCGACTGGTGGTCGAACGAACCCTCGCCGGTGATCACCAGATCCGCCGCCTCCACCGCGGCCTCCAGGTCGATCAGCCGGCTTACCAGGCCGATGCCCGACTCGCAGTGACCGCCCAGGGCGAGCACCGCCGCCCCCAGGCCACCGGCCGCGCCGGCACCCGGCAGTCCGGCCAGTCCGGGCGGACAGGACGGCAGGGACCGCTCCAGCACCCCGGCGAAACGTTCGAGCGCGGCGTCGAGCAGCAGCACGTCCTCGCGGGAGGCGCCCTTCTGCGGCCCGTACACGTTCGACGCCCCGGTCAGGCCGGTGAGCGGGTTGTCCACGTCCGTGGCGGCGACCAGCTCCACCCCGCGGGTCTGCGGCGGCCCGGCCAGCCCGTCCGCCGCGAGCAGCGCGGCACCTCCGTACGGCAGGGCCAGCCCGGTCCCGTCCACCGGCGCGGCGTTCAACGCGGCCAGCAGCCCCGCCCCGCCGTCGTTGACGGCCGACCCGCCCAGCCCGATCACCACCCGCCGGACGCCGGACTCCACCGCCGCCGCGACCAGCGCGCCCAACCCGTACGAGGTGGTCCGCTTCGGGTCCCGCTCGTCCGGTGCCAACAGGTGCAGGCCGCACGCCTGGGCGCTCTCCACGTACCCGGTGGTGCCGTCGGCGGTCAGCAGGATCTCGCCGTCGACCGCCCGGCCCAGCGGATCGACGGTGCGCACCGGCACCCGACGGCCCGGTACCGCGGTGGCCAGCACCTCGACGAAGCCCGGTCCACCGTCGGAGAGCGGCCGCACCACCAGCTCGTCGCCGGGGGCGCTCTCCCGCCAGCCCGCGACCACCGCGGCGGCCACCTCGGGTGCGGAGAGGGTGCCGGCGAACTTGTCCGGACAGATCAGGATCCGCATGGTCGGCAAGTGTGGCAGCCCACATCCGTGCGCCCGGAAAGCGGTCCCCGCTGTGCGAGCATGGGAATCGTGACTTCGACGTGGGTAGAGCCGTCCAGCACCGCAACCGCCCTCCTGCTGCTCGGCCGGGGCGCCGATCCGTCCAGCGAGCGGGGCGTCGACTGCCCCGGCGAGCTGCCCCCGCCCAGCGACCCGAACCTGGTCGCCCGGGCGACGGCGGCCAAGGCGAAGCTGGGCCAGCGGGTGTTCGTGCTGGGCCACCACTACCAGCGCGACGAGGTCATCCAGTTCGCCGACGTGACCGGCGACTCGTTCAAGCTCGCCCGGGAGGCCGCCGCCCGGCCGGACGCGGAGTACATCGTCTTCTGCGGCGTGCACTTCATGGCCGAGAGCGCCGACATCCTCACCGGCGACGCCCAGCGGGTGATCCTGCCCGACCTGGCCGCCGGCTGTTCGATGGCGGACATGGCGGCGCTGCCGCAGGTCGAGAACGCCTGGGAGACCCTCGCCGAGCTGGGTGTGGCCGACTCCACCGTGCCGGTGACGTACATGAACTCCTCGGCCGACATCAAGGGCTTCGTCGGGCGCAACGGCGGGGTGGTCTGCACCTCCTCCAACGCGGAGCGGGCCCTGAGCTGGGCGTTCGAGCGTGGCCAGCGGGTGCTCTTCCTGCCCGACCAGCACCTGGGCCGCAACACCGCCGTGCTGAAGATGGGGCTGGACGCGGACGACTGCGTGCTCTACGACCCGCACAAGCCCGGCGGCGGGCTGACCGCGAAGCAGCTGCGGGAGGCGAAGATGATCCTGTGGCGCGGGCACTGCTCGGTGCACGGCCGCTTCACGCTCAGCAGCGTGCAGGAGGTCCGGATGCGGGTGCCCGGGGTGAACGTGCTGGTGCACCCGGAGTGCCGCTACGACGTGGTCACCGCCGCCGACCAGGTCGGCTCCACCGAATACATCATCTCGACCATCGAGGCGGCGCCGGCCGGTTCGGCGTGGGCGATCGGCACCGAGCTCAACCTGGTCCGCCGGCTGGGCAACGCCCACCCGGACAAGCAGATCATGTTCCTCGACCGGACCGTCTGCTACTGCTCGACGATGAACCGGATCGACCTGCCGCACCTGGTCTGGGCGCTGGAGGAGCTGGTCGCCGGCCGGGTGCCCAACCAGATCACCGTGGACCCCGCGACCGCACACCACGCCCGGGTCGCGCTGGACCAGATGCTCGCGCTTCCTTGATCGACAAGCGTCACCGTGCGTGTTCGTCGCCGTACGGATTCGTGCCCCGCTCCCCGTTTCGCGCCATCCGACGCCCAGTGAGCGGTCTTTCCCCGTAACGGAGCGCTATGCTGCCCGGGGCCGTGAGGAGAGCCAGCCGCGAGATGCGGTTGCGCCACGGGGCAAGCGGCGGCGTGGACCTGGGTATGTAGTCCATCTTGATTCAGCAGCATCAACCCGCTGGAGGTTGCGTTGACCGACGACGTCCTGGTCGTACACGGGGGTACGCCCCTGAACGGGCAGATCCGGGTGCGTGGCGCCAAGAATCTCGTGTCCAAGGCGATGGTCGCCGCCCTGCTCGGTGACGAACCGAGCCGGCTGTTCGACGTGCCTCGGATCCGCGACGTGGAGGTGGTCCGCGGCCTGCTCGAACTGCACGGCGTCAAGGTCACCGACGGCGCCGAGAACGGCGAGCTGGTCTTCGACCCGGCCAACGTCGAGGGCGCCAGCACCGACGAGATCAACGTGCACGCCGGGTCGAGCCGGATCCCGATCCTGCTCTGCGGGCCGCTGCTGCACCGCCTCGGGCACGCGTTCATCCCGGACCTGGGCGGCTGCCACATCGGCCCCCGGCCGATCGACTTCCACATCCAGGCGCTGCGGCAGTTCGGTGCGGTGGTCGACAAGACCCCGGAGGGCATGCACCTGACCGCGCCGACCGGGCTGCACGGGACGAAGTTCGAGCTGCCGTACCCGAGCGTGGGCGCGACCGAGCAGGTGCTGCTGACCGCCGTACTCGCCGAGGGCGTCACCGAGCTGCGCAACGCGGCCGTCGAGCCGGAGATCATCGACCTGATCTGCATCCTGCAGAAGATGGGCGCGATCATCAAGGTGCACACCGACCGGGTGATCGAGGTGCAGGGCGTGGCCCGGCTGGGCGGCTACACCCACCGGCCGATCCCGGACCGGATCGAGGCGGCGAGCTGGGCCGCCGCGGCGCTGGCGACCGGCGGCCGGGTCGAGGTGCTCGGCGCCGAGCAGGCCGACATGATGACCTTCCTCAACGTGTTCCGCTCGGTCGGCGGCGCGTACGAGGTCACCGACACCCGGCCGCCCCGGGTGGGCAGCCCGGGCCAGGAGGGCGGCATCCGGTTCTGGCACCCGGGCGGTGAGCTGCGGGCGGTGGCGCTGGAGACCGACGTACACCCGGGTTTCATGACCGACTGGCAGCAGCCGCTGGTGGTCGCGCTGACCCAGGCCCGGGGCCTGTCGATCGTGCACGAGACGGTCTACGAGCAGCGGCTCGGCTACACCGACGCGCTGAACAAGATGGGCGCCACCATCCAGGTCTACCGGGACTGCCTGGGCGGCACCCCGTGCCGCTTCGGCCGGCGCAACTTCAAGCACTCGGCGGTGATCGCCGGGCCGTCCAAGCTGCACGCCGCGGACCTGGTGATCCCGGACCTGCGGGCCGGGTTCAGCCACCTGATCGCCGCGCTCGCCGCCGAGGGCACCTCCCGGGTCTACGGGGTGGACCTGATCAACCGTGGCTACGAGGACTTCGAGGCCAAGCTCTCCGCGCTCGGCGCGCACGCCGAGCGCCCGTAACCGCAGCGGATGTCGCCGGGCCGGGCCCGGCGAACCGGACCTCCGGCGACACCGCGCGCGGAACCGTCGATACCGCCCCGCACCGCGATGTGCGGGGCGGGGCGGGGGTTGGCTACCCTTCACCCGTGCCGTCGCTGTTTCGCCGCAAGTCCGCCAACCTCGTCGAGGACGCCGTCTCCGAGGTGAAGCCCGAGTCTGCCGCCACCGGGGACTCCGGGTCCGCCCGTCCTCGGGGCTACACCCCGAGCAAGAAGGAGCTCGGCGTGCAGACGCCGAAGCGGCCCAACCCGGCCCGCCGGCCGGTCGGTGAGGTCAAGCCCCTCAACAAGCAGGAGGCCCGGGAGCAGCGCCGGGCCCGCCGGGCCGAGGCGGCGGCCGAGTTCCGCCGCGAGGGTGGCCCGCGGGACCGGGGACCGGAGCGGGCGCTGGCCCGGGACGTGGTGGACTCCCGCCGTACGGTCGGCACCTGGTTCTTCGCCGGCGCGCTGATCGTGCTGATCGGCTCGTCCGCGGCCATGCCGGCCCCGGTGCGGCTCGCCTCCAACCTGCTCTGGGCCCTGCTGGCCGTCGGCGTCGTGATCGACTCGGTGTTGATCTCCCGACGGATCAAGAAGCTGGTCCGGGAGCGGTTCCCGAAGAGCGACCAGCGGATGGGCTCGCTCTACCTCTACGCGATCATGCGGTCGATCACCTTCCGCCGGATGCGCGCCCCGGTCCCCCGGGTCAACCTCGGCGACGCCATCTGAGCTGAGGGCGTACGCGGCCAAGGCCAGGATCACCGCGATCAGCACGGCAACCCCCGGGGCCGGCGGGGCGGGATGAGTCACGGCCCGGCGGCCACCGCCGGATCCGCGTCCGGCGCCCGGGGTGCGACCGGTCCCGGCTCCCGGTAGAGCCGGGTCACCACGCCCTCGATGTCCGGCTCGACGATGGAGATGTCCCGCAGCGTCACCAGGCCGGCCAGCCGGGCCACCACCTCGGAGGCGGTCAGCGACTCGCAGGCGAAGACGAGCCGGCGCCCCTGCGCCTCGGTACGCAGCAGCGGCGCACCGGCCAGCACGGGCGGCTCGGCCAGCGGCTCCTCAAGGTCGGCCACCACCAGCCGGCGCGAGCCGTACCGGGCGTGCAGCGCCTCGATCGAGCCGTCGTGCACCACCCGGCCGTGGTCGATCACCACCAGCCGCCGGCAGAGCCGTTCGATGTCGGCGAGGTCGTGCGTGGTGAGCAGCAGCGTCGTGTCACCGGTCCGGCCGAGTTCGGCGAGGAAGGACCGGACGGCCTGCCGGCTCACCACGTCCAGCCCGATCGTCGGTTCGTCCAGGAAGAGCACCTCCGGCCCGTGCAGCAGCGCGGCGGTCAGCTCGCCGCGCATCCGCTGCCCGAGGGAGAGCTGCCGGACCGGCACGTCCAGGAAGCCGTCCAGGTCGAGCAGGTCCCGGCAGCGGCGCAGCCGGGCGGCGTGCGCCGCGGCGGGGACCCGGTAGACGTGCCGGAGCAGGTCGAACGAGTCCCGCAACGGAAGGTCCCACCAGAGCTGCGAGCGCTGGCCGAAGACGACGCCGATCCGCAGCGCCAACCGGGTGCGCCGGGCCACCGGTGGCAGCCCGCAGACGCGTACCTCGCCCGCCGACGGGGTCAACACGCCGGTGAGCATCTTCAGCGTGGTGGACTTGCCGGCGCCGTTCGGCCCGATGTAGCCGATCATCTCGCCCCGGCGTACGGTCAGGTCGATCCCGTCCACGGCGGTCACCACCCGCTTCACCCGGCGCAGCCGGCCGGCCCGGACCCGGACCACGAACTCCTTGCACAGGCCGTGCGCCTCGATCACCGGCTCGTCCGGCGGGGTCGCGTTCACGAGCCGCTGCTGCGGTAGTGCCGGACCCCGACCCGCCAGGCGAGCGCGGCGAGCGCCGCCGCCGGCAGCGCCACGCCGGGCGCCACCCACCCCACCCAGCCCGGCAGGCCGAGCGGGTCGGCCCGGCCGAGCAGCGCCAGCGCCGGGTAGTAGGCGACGAAACCGAACCCCAGGCCGTACGCGAAGAGACCACGGAACCATCCGCCGTAGACGGTCATCGGGTACGAGGTGAAGTCCCGCCCGCCGTAGGTGAAGGCGGCACCGACCTCGCCGGAGTCGATCCACCAGAACGCCAGCGAGGCGGTGGCCACGAAGATCGATCCGAAGAAGACCGCCCCGGCCAGCGGGGCCAGTACGGCCAGCAGCACCCGCCCGGGCGTCCAGGTCGGCTCCGCCACGGCCAGCGCGGCGACCAGCACCCCCGCCCCGAAGATCGCCCGGGACGCCTTGCGCAGCGGCAGGTCCATCAGCAGCAGTTGGGGCAGCGCGCCGAGCGGGCGGACCAGTACGGCGTCGAGCAGCCCGGTGCGCACGTACTGCCGGACCCGCTCGATGCTCCCCACCGTCAGGTCGGCGGTGGCGAAGGCGGCCGCCGAGAGGCCGACCATGACCATCGCCTCGCTCCGGTCGAAGCCGCCGAGCCGGGCGGTCACCCCGAACAGCACCAGCACGGTGAGCACGTCGAAGACGGTGGCGCCGACGTTGCCGACGAGGTCGACCAGAAAGGACGTCCGGTAGGACGCCTGCGACCGGGCCTGCCCGCGCAGCAGCGCCAGGTACGCCGGCAGCACTCCGAGCCGCTCAGCCACCCTGCACCACCAGTCGTCGCTCGGCCCTGCGCTGGACCGTACGGCAGGCCAGCAGCACCAGCCCGGCCCAGAACAGCTGTACGGCGACCATGCCGGACTGGACCGCCGGGCCGGTCCGCTCGACGGCCACGTCCAGCGGCGTCTGCAGCAGGCTCGGGAACGGGGTGAGCAGCCAGAGCGGCACGGCGATCCAGTCCGGGAGGAAGCGGAGCGGAAAGTAGAGCCCGGCCAGCACCCCGGAGCCGAGCGTCCACAGGATCATCGGCCCCCGTACGTCCTGCAGCCAGTAGGCCGTCGCGTTGACCAGGTAACGGCAGCCGAAGCAGATCAGCACCGCCAGCACCACGGAGACCGCGAAGAGCGGCACCGTCGACCAGCGGGTCGGCAACCGCAGGTCGAAGAAGACCAGGCCGGTCAGCACCGGCGGGACGAACCGGGTGAGCAGCGCGTACCCGGCCCGGCCCAGGTCGGCGGCGAGGTAGCTGACCACCGGGTGCACCGGACGGAGCAGGTCGCTGACCACGTCGCCGGTGCGGATCCGGTCGGCCAGGTCCGTCCAACCCCAGAGCAACACCACCGCGAGCAGTCCCTGTCCGACCCAGACGAAGGTGACGAGCTGGGCCCGGTCGTAGCCCGCGGCGAGGCCCCCGGCGCCGGCGGCCACGGCGAGCAGTACGTAGCAGCGGAGGAAGCCGAAGACCGTGTTGGTGAAGGCACCGGCGACAGTTGCTTGGCGATAGGTAGAGTACCGACGAAACCCCGATTCGGTTATGGCGGTAAATGTCCGAAACCACGGGATAATGTTTCGGCGGATGGGTGGTGGCACAGTGGCGGTGACGGAGCCCACGCCGTTACCCTCCTTCCGCGACCACGCTGCACCCGAGCCGGGTGACTTTACCCGGCCTGCCCGGCTGCCCAGCGAGATTTTCGACGAGGTGACACCCCGTGAGTGAGCGACGCGAGCCGGCTGCCCCGGCCGCGCCGCGCGCGCCGCAGCGTCCGGGTTGGCCGGTCACCGAGTGTGCCGGAGCGGCGGCATGACCGGGGGACGGTACCCCGACCGGTGGGGCGAGACGGGCGAACCCTCCTGGGTACGCGAGCCGACCTCGGAATGGCAGCCGCAGTTCCCCGGTCAGCGCTACCCCGGCGACATCGGTCCGCAACGGCCCCGGCCGGCCCGCCCGACCGGCCGGGCGTCGGTGCCGACGGGCCGGGCGAGTGTGTCCGCACCGGATCCGGCGCCCCGGCCGAGCGGCACCGGAAGCCCGCCACCGGCACAGTCCACCGGCCCGAAGCCCCGCGGCGGCCAGGGTGGCCCGGCCGAGCGTCGGGACCGGCGTCCCACCCGGCGGGACGGTTGGGTCGATGACTGGGCCGAGGCACCGGAGGACCTGGACGAGGCACCCGAGGCGCTCCCCCGGCCCTCGAACGGCCGGATCGGACAGCCCACCGCGTACCGCTCCGGCGGGTCCGCGCAGCTGGGTCGAGACGAGCGGCGGCCGACCGGCGGCACCGAGTCGGGGCGGCGGACCGAGCGTGGCGCGGCGGCGGGCGGGCCCGATCCGGGCCGGAGTCCACAGGAGCACGATTCCCGGCGGGCCGGACCGCCGCAGGACCGGCCCAGGCCGGGGACGCGCCCGGGACCGCCGCCACCGGAGCGGCGCGGCCGGTGGCTCACCGGTCCACCGGCGGAGGAGACCCAGCCGCTGCCCGACCGCCGCGCGGCGGCCGCCGAGGGGGGCACCGGACGGGCCCGTGACGGACGGGGTCGGGTGGGACCGGCTGGGCCGCTCGACGGGCCCGGCGGGCGGGACCGGACCGAGGGCTGGGCCGCCCGTTCCGGTGGCCAGCCACCGCACGGTTCCGGGCGGGACGTTCCGCCCGGGCGTACCCCCGCACGTGGTCGACCGGACCGCGCGGTGGAGCCCACGTCCCCGGCGCCGCGCCCCATCTCCGGGCCGCCGGCGGTGCCCGGCTGGGCGGCGGGCCACCGCGGCCCGGCGCCGCGCGGCCAGGAGCCGCCGCGCGACGGCCGCCGCTTCCCCGACCTGGCGCCCGGCCGGCCGTCGGGTCGCGACCCCCGCCCGGCGCCGGAGCAGCCCGGCTATGCCGGACCACCGCCCCGCACCGAGCGCCCCGGCCGGGTCCCGCCCGGCGCCGACCGCCAACCGGCCGACCTGCCCACCGGGTACGGGCGTCCGGACCGGATACCCGGCGCGGACCGGACCCCGCGACGGCCAGCCGAACCGGACGACTTCCCGGTACGGCGGGACCGCGGCGGCTCCTTCGCTCCGGTGCCCGGACCGGGTGGGCCCGGGGGACGGGTGCCACCGACGTCCCCGCCCCGTCCCGGGGAACCGCCCCGCGCCGGAGAACCGCCCCGTCCCGCCGGGCCGCACCGCGCCGCCGAGCAGCCACGGCCGGTCGAGCCGCCCCGACGCGTCGAGCCACGCCCGGCCGAGCCGGTACGCAGGATCGAGCAGTCGCGTCCGATCGAGCCCCGGCCGGCCGACCCGCCGCGCCCGGTGGAACAGCCGCGCCCGGTCGACGCGGCACGCCCGGCCGAGGCGGCGCCCCGCCGGGCCGACGCACCGCGTCCGGCCGAACCGGCACGCCCGGTCCAACCGGCACGCCCGGCCGAACCGCCACGTCCGGTCCAACCGGCACGCCCGGCCGAACCGGCACGCCCGATGGAGTCGGCACGCCCGATGGAGTCGGCACGCCCCGCGGCGGACGCGGCCCGGCCGGCGGCATCGGCACGCCCGGCCGAGCCGGCACGCCCGGCCGAGCCGGCACGCCTGGCCGAGCCGGCACGCCCGGCCGAGCCGGCACGCCCGGCCGACCTGGCGGGGACCCGGCCGGCGGCCGGACCTCCGTCCTGGGTGGAGCCGCCCCCGGCCAGCCCGGCCCCCGAGCCGCGCCAGCCCGCGCCGCCGACCGTCGCGCGCCCCGAGCAGACCCGCCCGGCCGGCGGAGTCCGCGACCGCGCCTCCGGCTGGCTGACGCCGCATTCGTCACCGGATCCGGGCGCCGGACCGGCGAAACCGGCCACCTCCTCCGGCGCCCCGCAGCCGGCGCCCGGCCCGCCCCCGTCACGCCCCCACCCACCACCGGACTACGCCTGGAGTTCCTTCCTGCCCCGACGCCCCCCGCCGTACCGCCCAGGAGCGCACCCGGAGAGCCGGACAGCGCCTCGACCGAGCCAGCCCCGGTCCCGACCGGGCCGGTCGAGGTCCCACCCGGCCCATCCGTCGAACCGTCGGCCGCCGCCCCGGCCCTCGATTCCGTCATCGAACCCGCCTCGCCCGCACCGTCGTCCGGTCCTCCGATCGAACCGGCGTCCGCCGGCCCCGAACCGGCATCCGCACGAGCGGCCGATCTAAGTGAGATCTCCGTACCCTCCATGCCAACCGGACCTGTCGCGGACCGGACCCATGCGGGATCCCGGCCGGAAACCACCCCCACCACTCCCACCACGCCCTCCGCCAGGGAGGTCGCCCCGGAGCCAGCCGAACCGGGTACCGCGACGGCGCCCGAGGACGGCGCGACGCGGCCGGCGGAGCCACCGGCCAGCCCGCCGCCGACGGAGCCGAGCGGCGGAACGCCGGCGGAGCCGCCCACCGGCGGAACGACGCCGGCAACGACCCCGGGCGGCCCGACCGTCGATCGTGCCGCCGCCGAACCGGCGCCGCCCAGCACGGTGGACACGCCGAACGATGCCGCGGCGCAACCAGCCGACCCGGGCGCGGCCGACCCCGGCGCCGCCCGCCCGATCTCCGCGCCACCCGCCGACAGCCCCACCTCCGGGCCGCCGGCCGACAGCGCCACCACGGGGCCGCCAGCGGAGAGCCCCACCTCGGGTCCGCCGGCGGACAGCCCCGTCTCCGGGCCCCCGGCGGTCGAGGCAAGCCCGGACACCGTGCTGCCGACCGGGCCGGCCGCCGGTGCGGCCACGGCGCTGAGCGCGCCGACCATGCTCACCCCGATCATCCGGCCGAGATCGGAGAAGGACGCCGAACCGGCGGCCGAGGAGGCCGAGGCCACACCGCCGCCGACGGATCCGGAACAGGTCCTCGCGTCGTACCAGTGGCGTTTCCACCACGAGACCCTGCGCGAGCTGGTCGAGGACCCCGACGAGCTGCGGGCCATCCGGGACCGGCTCACCGAGAAGCTGGAACCGGCCAAGGACAACGCCACCCGGGCCCGGCTGCTCAGCCTCCGGGCGGTCGTCTCCCGCATCCTCGGCGACCTGGGCAAGGCGCTCGCCGACGGCAAGCTGGCGCTGGGACACGCCGAGGCGACCGGTCAGCTGCGGCGGATCGCGATCGCCCAGGCCCGGCTGGCCCACGTACTCCAGTGGCGGGGTGACTTCACCGAGGCGGACCGGCTGTTCGAGGAGGCCAACTCCTCGGAGCTGCCGGACCGGCTGCGCGCCACCATGCACGAGCACGCCGGGCGCTCCTGCTACGACCAGGGCCGCTACATGGAGGCGTGCAACCACTTCGAGAAGGCGCTGGAGCTGCGCAAGGTCGAGGACCCGGATCTGATCGCCCGCACCGAACTCGCGCTGGACGCGGTGTTCAGCAAGGTGGCGCAGAACGGCTGGGGACCGTACCCGCGCGAGCGGGACGAGATCCTCCAGGTGCACCGGCCACCAGTGCCGAAGTTCAGCGAGAAGGTCCAGCGCTGGGGCTACGCCGACCCGGACGGCAAACTGGCGATCGCGCCGAGCTACGCCGACGTGCAGCCGTTCCACGACGGGGCGGCCTGGGTACGCCGCCCCGACACCCGCACCTGGGAACTGATCGACGAGTCGGGCGGGCTGCTCATCAAGGCCTCGTCGGGCTACCTGGGCGTCGGCTCCTTCTCCGACGGGCTGGCCTGGGTCTCCCGGGACGGCAACGGCGCCTGGCTCGCCATCGACAAGTCGAACAAGGTCGTCATCCCGGCCGGTTTCGAGGACGTACGCCCGTTCCGGCGGGGTGTCGCCGCGGTACGCCGGGGCGGCTGGGGCGCGGTGGACCGGACCGGGCGGGTGGTCCTGCCCACCCGGTACACCGGCTTCACCACCGCGCTGACCGACGGCCGCTACGTCGACGGCTTCACCGACGAGGGACTGGCCATCGTCGACCTCGGTGGTCGCAAGGGGGTCGTGGACCGGTCCGGGCAGGTGCTCATCCCACCGGCGCATCCGGCCCTGGTCATCCATCCCGTCGCGTTCCTGGTCGGCAACGGTAGCGGCCAGTGGGGCGCCCTCGACCGCCGCGGCGAGCTGTTGATCGAGATGGCGCACCCGAGCCGGAACGACGTGATCGAGGAGATCGACCGGCTGCTCGCGGACACCAAACCCGTACTGTGATCTTCATTCCTCGTCGGGCCGGCCAACCTGCTCCGCCACCGGGGCGACGACTAGGGTCAAGGGTATGGAATTCCGACACCTTGGCCGTTCCGGCCTGCTGATCAGCGAGATCTCGTACGGCAACTGGATCACCCACGGCTCCCAGATCGAGGAGGACGCCGCGACGGCCTGCGTCCGCGCGGCCCTGGACGTCGGCATCACCACCTTCGACACCGCCGACGTCTACGCCGGCACGAAGGCCGAAGCGGTACTCGGCCGCGCCCTGCGGGGCGAGCGCCGGGAGGGGCTGGAGATCCTCACTAAGGTCTACTGGCCGACCGGGCCGGGGCGCAACGACCGCGGCCTGTCCCGGAAGCACATCATGGAGTCGATCAACGGCTCGCTGAAGCGGCTGGAGACCGACTACGTCGACCTCTACCAGGCGCACCGGTACGACTACGAGACGCCGCTGGAGGAGACCATGGAGGCGTTCGCCGACGTGGTCCACTCCGGCAAGGCCCTCTACATCGGTGTCTCCGAGTGGAAGGCGTCGCAGATCCGGGAGGCGCACGCGCTGGCCCGCGAACTGAAGATCCACCTCGTCTCCAACCAGCCGCAGTACTCGATGCTGTGGCGGGTCATCGAGGAGGAGGTCGTACCGACCAGCGAGGAGCTGGGGGTCAGCCAGATCGTCTTCTCCCCCATCGCCCAGGGCGTGTTGACCGGCAAGTACCTGCCAGGCCAGGCACCGCCGGAGGGCTCGCGGGCCACCGACGAGAAGTCCGGGGCCGCCTTCATCGCCCGGTTCATGAGCGACGAGGTGCTGACCCGGGTGCAGCAGCTCAAGCCGCTCGCCGAGCAGGCCGGCCTGACCATGGCGCAGCTGGCCGTCGCGTGGGTGCTGCAGAACCAGAACGTCGCCTCGGCGATCATCGGCGCCTCGCGTCCGGAGCAGGTGAACGACAACGCCAAGGCCGCCGGGGTCAAGCTCGACGCCGCGCTGCTCAAGGCGATCGACGAGATCGTCGACCCGATCACCGAGCGGGACCCGGCCAAGACCGAGAGCCCGGCCAAGCGTCCCTGATCCCGGTCCTCGACGACCCCGGTCCCCGACGCCGCCGCCCGCCGACTCCGTAGCCCGGAGCCGGCGGGCGGTTCCGTTGCCGGGCCGTCGGCGTGGGTGAGAACCGGGCCGCGTCCAGCTCCGGTGGAGCGGGGCGCTCAGCCCTGCCAGAACCTGATCAGCCGCAGGCCGTCTGCGTAGAGGTAGGCGGGCAGGCCGATCACGTCGCCGACGGCGAAGACGCCGTCGAAGAACCAGCCGCCGATCCGGGGATTCCACAGCAGGGCGAAGAGCAGCAGGAACCCGTACGGCGCCATCAGGTCGTAGCCCCGTCGCCACTGCGGGGAGAGCCAGGGCTGGAGGATGTTGCCGCCGTCCAGGCCGGGCACCGGCAGCAGGTTGAGCACGCTCGCGGTCAGCTGGAGGAAGGCGAGCAGCGCGACCCCGGCCCAGAACTCGGGATGCGCGAAGACGTCCACCCCGACGGCGAACGGCACCACCAGGATCAGCGCGAAGAGCACGTTGGTCGCCGGCCCCGCGAGGCTGACCAGCGAGTGCCGCAACCGGCCGGGAATCTCGTGCCGGTCCACCCAGACCGCCCCGCCGGGCAGGCCGATGCCGCCGAGCAGCACCACCACCACGGGCAGGATGATCGAGAGCAACGGGTGGCTGTACTTCAGCGGGTTCAGGGTCAGGTAGCCCCGGTGCGCGACTCCCCGGTCGCCGGCCCGGAACGCCACCACGGCGTGCGCGTACTCGTGCAGGCAGAGCGAGACGAGCCAGCCGGAGACGACGAAGAGGAAGACGTCGAGCCGGACGTTGCCGAAGCCGTTCCAGGCCATCACGCCGCTGGTCACGAAGAGCGCGACCAGGGCCAGGAAGATGGGGCTGGGCCGGAACGCCTCCCGGGGCACCCCGAGCAGCAACCGGTCCCGCCCCCGCTGGTCGAAGCTCATCCCGGTCACTCGGCGCCGGAGAGCAGGCTCATCCGGTACTCCACCCGGTCGTCCTCGACCAGCACCACCGAGGCGACGCCGTTGGCGGCGAGTTCGCGCCAGGTCTGGCCGATCCAGGACTCGGCGTCGGCCTGGCTGCTGAACGCCTCGGCCGGCCCGCTCACCGGGCTGCCGTCCGCGCCCTCGTACCGCCAGCTCCACGGCATGTCCCGTCTCCCCTCGCCGTCTTCCCGCGCCGACAACCTCCGCCAGCCTAGTCGGCCGGCCCACCCGCACCGGCGGGGAGCGGCCCGAGGTGCCGGGCGGGCGCACCTGTCGACGGGAAGCGCGGCCGAGCGCTCTAAGGTACGGGCATGGCAGTTGACGGGTGGAGCAGGGTCCTCGTGCTGGGCGGGACCCGGTCCGGCAAGTCCGAGTTCGCCGAGGCGTTGGTCGCGGACCTGCCGGCTGTCCGTTATGTCGCGACAGCCGCAATCGGCGCGGAGGACGCCGAGTGGGTCGCCCGGATTGAGGCGCACAAGGTGCGCCGGCCGGCCGGCTGGACGACGGAGGAGGCCAACGCCGATCCTTCCCGGCTCGCGGAGTTGATCAGCAACGCCGAACCGGGCGAGACGCTGCTCGTCGACGACCTCGGCGGCTGGGTTACCATCCTGCTCGACCCGGCGCACCAGCCCGCGGACGACGTCGCCACCGTCGGTGAACTCGCCGACGCGGTCCGGAACTGCCCCGCCCGCCTCGTGCTGGTCAGTCCGGAGGTGGGGCTGTCGCTGGTGCCCACCACGCCACTCGGGCGGGCGTTCGCCGACGCGATCGGCACCACCAACCAGGCGCTCGCGCAGGTGTGTGACACGGTGGTCCTGGTGGTGGCCGGGCAGCCGAGCTGGCTGAAGGCCGATCCCCGGCGCGGCGCCGCGCCGGCCGGCTCCGACCGCGCCGAGCACGGGGCCGAGGGAGCCGGATCCGCCACGCCGCCCGCACCGGCCGCCGCCGTACCGGCCCAGGCCGGCCCCGAGCGACAGGCCGCGGCGGCGGGCCCGACGCCCTGGGCGGGGCTGCTCGGCGCGGCGACCGCCACCCCCGCACCGCCCGAGGTGCTGCAACCGGAGACCACCGGACCCGCCACGACCTCCCCGGCCGACACCACCGCCGGTACGACCTGGGCCGCGCCGACGATGGCGCTGCCGATGGTGGCGACCGGGCTGGTCATCCAGCCCGGCATGGACCTGCCGATGCCGGACGAGTACGCCGGCCAGGCAGCCCTCGACCGGCTCGCCACGCTCGACCTGCCCGGCGCCGGGCTCGGCAACCTGGACCGGGTGGTCGGGTTCGCCGCCGCCACCCAGGGCACGGAGCGGCCGGCGCCCTGGCGCTCGGTACGGGTGCTGCTGCTCCACGGCGACCACGCCGGCGGCGCCTCGGCCGGTACGCCCGACGGCGACTCCGCCCGCCGGGCCGCCCAGGCCCGCGCCGGCGCCGGTCCGCTCGCCCGGCTGGCCGCCGAGGCCGGCGCCACCCTCCAGGTGGTCGAGGCGCCCACCGCCGCCCCGATGGAGGGTGGTCCGGCCCTGTCCACGGACGAGGTCGAGGCGGCGCTGCGGTACGGCTGGCGGCTGGCCGAGGAGGCGGCGGACGTCGGCGTACGGCTGATCGTGCTGGGCGCCTGCGGAGCCGGCGCGGAAGCGGCGGCCGCGGCCGTGCTCGCGGTCACCGCCGGGGCCGAGCCCGCGGCGGTGCTCGGCCGGGTGGTCACCCCCGGCGGTCAGGTGGACGACGAGGCCTGGATGCGGCGCTGCGCGGCGGTCCGGGACGCACTCCAGCGGACCCGGCGCAGTGCCCGGGAGGGGCGGGACGTGCTGGCGGAGCTGGGCGGCGGCGACATCGCGATCGCCACCGGCGTCCTGCTCGGCGCCACCGCCCGACGCACCCCGGTACTGCTCGACGGCCCCGTCGGCGTGGCGGCCGGCCTGGTCAGCCGGGACTTCGCCGGTCAGGCCCGGCACTGGTGCCTGCTCCCGGACCACGGCAACCACCCGGCCGTCCGGCTCGCCGCCGACGTGCTCGGGCTGACCCCGCTGGTGGACCTGCGGCTGGATCTCGGCGAGGGCGCCACCGCGCTGGCCACGCTCTCCCTGCTGCGGTCGGCGCTGACCCTGGCCGGCGCGCTGCCGGTGCATCCCACGCTGGCCGACCCGGCCGCCGCGTCCCCCGCCGACGCCGGGCCGACCGGGCCGGGCTCCGGGACGCCCGGGCCGCAGACGCCCGCACCGGAGGCGCCCGCACCGGCGACGCCTGCGCCGGCGACGCCCGCGCCGGCGACGCCCGCGCCGGCGACGCCCGCCCCGGAGGCGCCGGAGGGCGACGACGAGGAGTTCGTCGAACCGCCGCCGGCCGGTCCCGGACCGGCGACACCGGCCCGCCCGGCCGCCCCGGACGACACCGCCCCGGACGGAGCCACCCCGGACGACACCGCCGCCAGCCGGTCCGGTGGCGCCGCCGTACCGCCCGGTGCCTGAGGGCCGGCTCCGGGCCGGCGGTCGGCTCGCGCTGACCACCTTCACCGTCGCGCCCCTGGAGGGCGGCCGGGTGGACCGGTCGACGGCGGGCGTCGCCATGGGCCTGGCGCCGGCCGTCGGCGCCCTGCTCGGGCTGCTGCTCGCGGCCGTGCTCGGCGGGGCCGCCACGCTCGCTCCGCCGCTGGTCGCCGCCGGCCTGACGGTGGCGGTGGCCGCCCTGCTCACCCGGGGCCTGCACCTCGACGGGCTGGCCGACACCGTGGACGCGCTCGGCTCCTACCGGTCCGGGCCGGCCGCCCTGAAGATCATGCGGCAGCCCGACGTCGGCCCGTTCGGCGTCGCCGCGCTGGTCCTCGTACTCCTGCTCCAGGCGGCGTCCCTCGCGGCGCTGGCGGAGCGGTCGTGGCCCGCGCTGCTCACCGGCGTGGCGGCCGGGGCGGCGACCGGCCGGCTCGCGGTGAGCTGGTCCTGCCGGCGCGGCGTGCCCGCCGCCCGCCCGGACGGGCTCGGCGCGCTGGTCGCCGGGACCGTCGGCCCGGCGGTGCTGGTGGTGGCGACGGTCGCCGTCGCGCTCCTGGCGGTGCCCGCGGTGCCGGGCCGGCCGTGGCAGGGGCCGGTCGCCGTCGCCGCCGCGCTCGCCGGCGCGCTCCTGCTGCTGCGCCACGTGGTACGCCGGCTCGGCGGCATCACCGGAGACGTGCTCGGCGCCGTCGTCGAACTCGGCACCACGCTGTTCTACCTGGGTGTCATGCTGACCGGCTGACCGGGCACGACCAACGCGGGTAGCGTTCGCGAAGAGGACGCGAGGCGGTCGAGCAGGGGAGCACAATGATCATCACGGACGACTTCCTGCCCGTGCCGGTCCCGGAGTCGCTGACCGCCACCTATCTGGTGCCCACCACCGGTGAGCTGGAGACCTCACCGGCGCGGGCGGTGGCGGCGCTCGGCGGCCGGGTCTCCGGCCCGGTGCACGATCTTGCCCGGCAGATGCTGGACAGTCCGCTCATGTCGGTGGACACCCGCCCGATATCCGAGTTCCCGCACCTGCCCCCCGACCTGCTCACCGCGTTCGGCGCCAGCGAGGCCCAGCTGGCCCGGCTCGCCGCCGCCACCGAACTGGTGGTCGTCCAGGCCAGCTACCGGCCCGGTTGGCCACCCGCACACGAGTGGGCGGCCCGTACGGTCGCGAGCGCGCTGGCCGAGGCGGCCGGCACCGATCTGGTGGACGTCTTCGCGCTCCAGTTCCTCGACCCGGCCGCCGCCCTGCGCTCGCTGCCCGACGCCGAGGGGCGGGTACGCCTCATCGACTGGGTCCTCGTGCCGTACTCCTCCGACGACGGCGGGCTCTGGTTCACCACCAAGGGACTGCGCCGGTTCGGGCTGCTGGAGTTGCAGGCCCAGGGGGTGCCCGCACACCTGACCCGGGCCTGGGGCGCGGTGATGACCGGGGTGGCCCGCCGGCTGCTGCGGGCCTGGACCGACGAGCTGACCGACAGCGAGGTGCCGGCCTTCGTCCAGCTTCCCGTGCTCACCTCGGTGACCGGGCACGACATCGCGGTGGCGTACGGCAATCCGCAGCAGCACGACACCACGAAGCCGGCCGCCCTGCGGCTGGAGCTCGACCCGGCCACCGATCCGGACGCCGACTCGTTCCTGACCCTGCTGCCGCCCGCCGGCCACCCGGGCCCGGCCGGACGGTACTTCGCCGCGGTCTGCGCCGCCCTGTTCGGCGCGACCCAGTCCGACGTCCGGTACGCCCGACCCGACGACGCGATGGCCACGGCGATCACCACCGCCCGGGACGGCCTGCCCGGGATCCGGGAACGGTTCCTCGCCGGCACCCTGCCCGGCGGGGTGCAGCTCCTGGTGAAGTACGGCCTGCCGACCGACGAGGGGCCCGAGTTCGTCTGGGCCGGGGTCACCTCGTGGGCGACCCCGGAGCGGATCGTCGGCGCCAGCGCCAGCGACGCCGCCGCCGACCCGGCGGTCCGGATCGGCCAGCCGGTCGTGGTGGACGTCGTCGACGTCGTCGACTGGGCCCTGCTCGACGGCGGCGGCGTGATCGAGGGCGGCTGGACGCAGGCCGTGCTCGACGCCGGCGACCGCTCCCAGCGCTGACCCCGCCGCGTGGGCGGCTGACCCCGCCGCGCGGGCTGACCCGCCGGGCGGGCGGCTACTTCACGGAGGGCTGCACGAAGGGCGGCCGGACCACCCGCATCGCCGCCCGCCGCCCCCGGATGTCGACCTCGACCCGGTCGCCCTGCCCCAGCCCGGCCGCGCCGTCCAGGAGCGCCAGCGCGATGCCGACCTTGCGGGACGGGGAGAACGTGCCGCTGGTCACCGTGCCGGCCACCGCGTCGGCGGCGTAGACCGTCATGCCGGGCCGCGGGATGCCCCGGTCCAGCGCCTCCAGCCCCCACAGGGTCCGCCGCGCCCCGCCGGCCTTCTCGGCGAGCAGGGCGTCCCGGCCCCAGAACGCCGGCTTGTCCCAGCCGACCGCCCAGCCCAGCCGGGCCTGCACCGGGGTGATCTCCAACGACAGGTCCTGTCCGTGCAGCGGATAGCCCATCTCGGTGCGCAGCGTGTCCCGGGCACCCAGCCCGCAGGCCCGGATCCCGTACGGTTCGCCGGCCGCCAGCAGCGCGTCCCACACCACCGTGGCCGCCCGCGCCGGCACCACCAGTTCGTAGCCGTGCTCGCCGGTGTATCCGGTCCGGCACACCACCAGCGACACCGGCCCGGCGGCACCGGCGAACTCGGCGGTCGAGAAGCTCAGCTCGGCGGTGGAGAAGCTCATGTAGTCGTGCCCGGTCGGCAGCCCGAGCGCGCCGAGCACCTCGGCCGAGCGCGGCCCCTGCACCGCCAGTACGGCGTACGCCTCGTGCTCGTCGGTCACCGTGATCCCGGCCGGGGCGGCGGCCCGCAGCCGGCGTACCACCTCGGCGGTGTTCGCCGCGTTCGGCACCAGGAAGACGTGCTCGTCGCCGTAGAGGTAGGCGATGATGTCGTCGACCACCCCGCCGGTGGCGTCGTCGCAGCAGAGCGTGTACTGCGCCCGGCCCGGCCCGATCCGGCCCAGGTCGTTGCTGAGGCGGGCGTTGACGAAGTCCGCCGCTCCCGGGCCGGTGATCCGCGCCTTGCCCAGGTGCGACACGTCGAAGACCCCGACGGCGGTACGCACCGCGGTGTGCTCGGCGAGCACTCCGCCGCCGGCGTACTCCAGCGGCATCGACCAACCCCCGAAGGGGGCGAACTTGGCGCCCAGCGCGACGTGCCGCTCGTGCAGCGGTGAGCGGCGGGGCTGGTCGGCGGGAGGTTCCGGGGTCGGGCCGGTCACCTGGGTCGCGTCGGTCATGGGTCGCAACCTACCGGTGGTCAGCGGCCTGGTTAGCATCGGCGGGACCCTCCGGCGGACCGTCGGCGGGACAGCCCATCTTCCGGCGGGTAGGTTGCGCCGGAGACCATAACCGCCGGCCCGCGCACGACGCGGCCGGCCATGCCCGCCCGGAGCCGCCGAGTGACATCGCCCAGCACCACTCTCAGCCTGGTCGACACCGACCCCGCAGAACTCGCCGTCGACGCCATCGTGATCGGGTTGCACAGCCAGAACCCGGGCACGGTGGAGCAGACCGGGGCCGCGAGCGGGCCGGAGACCGGCGCCCGGGATCCCGGGCGTGGCGTCGACCTCGCCGAGACGCTGCTCCTCGCGACCGGCGCGGAGAGCATCGCCGCCGCGTTCGACGGCCGCCTGACCGCGACCCTGGCGTTGCTGGGCGCCACCGGCGGCCCGGGAGAGGTGATCAAGCTCGCCACCCTGGGCACCGTCACCGCCCCGCTGGTCGTGGCCGTGGGCCTGGGCCCCGAGCCGTCCGGAGCGGCACCGGCGCCGGAGACGCTGCGCCGGGCCGCCGCCTCCGCCGTCCGGGCACTCGCCGGATGCGAGCGGGTCGCGCTCACCCTGCCGCTGCCGGACGACGAGGACGCGCCGGCGGCGTTGCGGGCCACCGCCGAGGGCGCCCTGCTCGGCGCGTACCGGTTCGCCGGGTACAAGACCCGGCCGCAGCCCAGCCGCCGGTCCCCGGTGGAGTCGGTCGCGGTGCACGTCCCGGACGCGAACGACGCGCGGGCCCGCGCCGAGATCACCCGGGCCGCGGTGGTGGCGGGCGCCGTCGGCCGGACCCGGGACTGGGTCAACACCCCGCCCAACGAGCTGCGCCCGCCGTCGTTCGCCGACTCCGTGGCGGCGGCGGCCCGGGAGGCCGGGCTGACCGTGGAGGTCCTGGACGAGCAGGCGCTCGCCGCCGGTGGCTACGGCGGCATCCTCGCGGTCGGGCTGGGCTCGGCGGCGCCGCCCCGGCTGGTGAAGCTCTCCTACCAGCCCGCCTCGGCCGGCCCGGACGCGGCGGCGCGGCGGATCGCGCTGGTCGGCAAGGGCATCACCTTCGACACCGGTGGCGTCTCGATCAAGCCGGCCCAGGGCATGTGGGAGATGAAGTCCGACATGGCGGGCGCGGCGGCGGTCGCCGCCGCCATGCTGGCGGTGGCCGAGCTGAAGCCCTCGGTCGCGGTGAGCGGCTACCTGCCGATGGCCGAGAACATGCCCTCGGGCTCCTCCTACCGGCCCGGCGACGTGGTGACGATGTACAACGGCAAGCGGGTCGAGGTGCTCAACACCGACGCCGAGGGGCGGATGGTCCTCGGCGACGCGATGGCCCGGGCATGCGAGGACGGCTGCGACTACCTGATCGAGACCTCGACGCTGACCGGTGGCCAGGTGGTCGCGCTCGGCAAGCGGATGGCCGGGGTGATGGGCAGCGCCGAGTTCTGCCAGCGGGTGCAGGCGGCCGGCGAGGCGACCGGCGAGCCGGCCTGGCCGATGCCGCTGCCGGACGACGTACGCAAGGGGATGGACTCGGAGGTCGCCGACATCTCCCAGGTGAACGCGTCGATGGACCGGGCCGGCCACATGCTCCAGGGCGGCGTCTTCCTGCGCGAGTTCGTCGCGGACGACGTGCCGTGGGCGCACATCGACATCGCCGGGCCGAGCTACCACTCCGGCGAGCCGACCGGCCACTGGTCGAAGGGGGGCACCGGGGTTCCGGTGCGTACCCTGCTGGAGCTGGTCGACGACATCGCGGCGAACGGCTGAGGACGGCCGGGCCGGCCCCGGGCCGCCCCGGTCTGCCGGCCGGCCCCGGGCCGCCCCGGTCCGGCCGGGTTCAGTCGGTCCGGCCGGTCATCCGCTTGCGCCGCTCGTTGTAGTCGCGCATCCGCTGCGGGTAGCCGACCAGCCGCACGTCGTAGACCGGGATCGCCATCCGGTGGGCGAAGCGTCGGGCGCCCTCCGGGCCCTCGACCCGGCGGCGGGTCCACTCCCCGTCGTGCGCGATCAGCATCACCGTGGTCTCGGTCACCGTCGTCCGGGGTTCGATGAAGGCCTCGACACCCCGCTTCGAGCGCACGAACTCCTCGAGATGGTCAAGATCGGCACGGTTGGCCGGACGGTCTCCCGCCCCGACGACCGTCTTCTTTCGCCGGCGAAACCAGCCCACCCCGATCTGCTCCTCCCCGGACGTCCGCTCCGCCCGTAACTGGCGTATCCGGCAAGCGTACGTCCCGAGGACGTGTCGTTGGGCACCTCGGTACGCGGTCCGCTTCCACTAGTGACAAGATGACCGAGGTGGACGCTTGCCGGCCCAACTGGTAATCCGGAGGGGTCCACGCCCCCTCCGGGCGGAGAGCGTCGACCGGAAGTGGCGGTATGCCCGGTTGACCGGCATCACCCTCGTAGCAGCGACGCGACCTGGGAGTTAACTGTGAGCGAGCCGAACGGCGGAACCTTCGATGTGGTCATCCTCGGGGGTGGCAGCGGCGGGTACGCGGCGGCACTGCGCGCCGCGCAGCTGGACCTGTCGGTCGCGATCGTCGAGAAGGGGAAGCTCGGCGGGACCTGCCTGCACAACGGCTGCATCCCCACCAAGGCGCTGCTGCACGCCGCCGAGATCGCCGACCAGACCCGCGAGTCGGAGCAGTTCGGCATCAAGGCGGAGCTGGTCGGCATCGACATGTCGGGCGTCAACGCGTACAAGGACGGCGTGATCTCCCGGCTCTACAAGGGCCTGCAGGGGCTGCTGAAGAACCCGAAGATCACCATCGTCGAGGGCGCCGGCAGGCTGGTCTCCCCGGACACCGTCGAGGTGGACGGGCGCCGCTACACCGGCCGCAACGTCATCCTGGCCACCGGCTCGTACGCGCGTACCCTGCCGGGGCTGGAGATCGACGGCGAGCGGGTGATCAGCAGCGACCACGCGCTCACCCTGGACCGGGTGCCCAACTCGGCGATCGTGCTCGGCGGCGGCGTCATCGGGGTCGAGTTCGCCAGCGTCTGGCGCTCCTTCGGTGTCGACGTGACGATCATCGAGGCGCTGCCCCGGCTGGTGGCCGCCGAGGACGAGGAGTCGTCCAAGGCGCTGGAGCGGGCGTTCCGCAAGCGCGGCATCAACTTCAAGACCGGCAAGCGCTTCGAGCAGGTCGAGCACACCGACTCCGGCGTCAAGGTCACGATCGAGGGCGGCGAGACCTTCGAGGCGGAGCTGCTGCTGGTCGCCGTCGGGCGCGGCCCGACCACCGCCGACCTCGGGTACGAGGAGCAGGGCGTCAAGCTCGACCGTGGTTTCGTGCTGACCGACGAGCGGCTGCGCACCGGGGTGCCGAACGTCTACGCGGTCGGCGACATCGTGCCCGGCCTGCAACTGGCACACCGCGGCTTCCAGCAGGGCATCTTCGTCGCCGAGGAGATCGCCGGGCGCAACCCGGCCGTGATCGACGAGAACGGCATCCCCCGGGTCACCTACTCCGACCCGGAGCTGGCCTCCGTCGGGCTCACCGAGGCCCGGGCCAAGGAGCAGTACGGCGCCGACAAGATCAAGACCTACAACTACAACCTCGGTGGCAACGGCAAGAGCCAGATCCTCAAGACCGCCGGATTCGTCAAGCTCGTCCGGGTGGAGGACGGCCCGGTGGTCGGCGTGCACATGGTCGGTGCCCGGGTGGGCGAGCTGGTCGGCGAGGCGCAGCTCATCTTCAACTGGGAGGCGTACCCGGCCGAGGTGGCGCAGCTCGTCCACGCCCACCCCACCCAGAGCGAGGCGCTCGGTGAGGCGCACCTGGCCCTGGCCGGCAAGCCGCTGCACGCACACGCCTGACCACAGTTTCCCCGCGGCGCCCGGCGGCAACCGGGCCAGGATCGCACCAGGCCACGAAGGAGTCTTGAAAGATGCCGGTATCGGTCACCATGCCCCGGCTGGGCGAGAGCGTCACCGAGGGCACCGTCACCCGCTGGCTGAAGCAGGAGGGTGAGCGGGTCGAGGTCGACGAGCCATTGCTGGAGGTGTCCACCGACAAGGTGGACACGGAGATTCCGTCCCCGGCGGCCGGCGTGCTGACCCGGATCGTGGTGAGCGAGGACGAGACCGCCGAGGTCGGCAGCGAGCTGGCGGTCATCGACGGCGACGGTGAGGCGACCGGCGGGGGCGAACCCGCGGAACAGCCCGAGGCGGAGCCCGAGGCCGAGGCCGAGGCGGAGCCGGAAGCGGCACAGCCCGAGCCCGAGTCGGCGCCGGCGGAGGAGACCGAGCCCGAGACGGCCGCGCCGGGTGGCCAGGAGCGCCCGGCCGAGCCGGCGCAGGGCGGGTCGGCCGAGGGTGGCACGGTCCTGAAGATGCCCGCGCTGGGCGAGAGCGTCACCGAGGGTACGGTGACCCGCTGGCTCAAGGAGATCGGCGAGCAGGTCGAGGCGGACGAGCCGCTGGTCGAGGTCTCCACCGACAAGGTGGACACCGAGATTCCCTCCCCGGCCGCCGGCACGCTGCTGGAGATCCTGGTCGGGCAGGACGAGACCGCCCCGGTCGGTGCCGACCTGGCGGTGATCGGCGCCGCCGGTGCCGCGCCCGCCCAGCCGTCGGAGCAGCAGCCCGCCCCGCAGGAGCCGGCCCGGCAGGAGCCCGCGCCGCAGCAGCCGGCCCGCGCCGAGCGGGCCGAGCCCGCGCCGGCCCCGAAAGCGGCCGAGCCGGCCCAGGCCGGTGCCGGCTACCAGAGCCCGGCCCCGGAGACGGAGCGCTCCGAGCAGCCGGTGCGGACCGAGCGGGCCGCCCAGTCCGCGCCCGCGCCGCAGGCCACGCCGGCCGCCCCGCAGGGCGGTGCCGAGAACGGCGCCGGCTACGTCACCCCGCTGGTCCGCAAGCTCGCCACCGAGCAGGGCGTCGACCTCGGCACGCTCAGCGGCACCGGGGTCGGTGGCCGGATCCGCAAGCAGGACGTGCTCGCGGCGGCCGAGCGGGCCAAGGCGGAGCGCGAGAAGGCGGCCCGACCGGCGCCCGAGGCGGCACCGGCGACGCCCGCACAGCCGGCCGCCCGGCCGCAGCCGAGCCCGATGCGGGGCAGCACCCAGAAGATGTCCCGGATCCGCTCGGTCATCGCCAAGCGGATGCAGCAGTCGCTGCACGAGTCGGCCCAGCTCACCACCGTGGTCGAGGTGGACGTCACCAAGGTCGCCCAGCTCCGGGCGCGGGCCAAGGACGCGTTCGCGCAGCGGCACGGGGTCAAGCTCTCCTTCCTGCCGTTCTTCGCCCTGGCCGCGGTGGAGGCGTTGCAGACCCACCCGGTGGTCAACGCCGGGATGGACCTGGAGGCCGGGACGATCACCTACCCGGAGGCGGAGCACCTCGGCATCGCCGTGGACACCGAGCGCGGCCTGATGGTGCCGGTCATCCACAACGCCGGCGACCTCAACCTGGCGGGGCTCGCCCGGCGGATCGCCGATCTGGCCGAGCGGACCCGGACCAACAAGATCAGCCCGGACGAGATCGCGGGTGCGACCTTCACGCTGACCAACACCGGCAGCCGGGGGGCGCTCTTCGACACCCCGATCGTGCCGGCGCCGCAGTCGGCGATGCTGGGCACCGGCGCGGTGGTCAAGCGCCCGGTCGTGATCACCGATCCGCAGCTCGGCGAGGTCATCGTGCCGCGGTCGATGGTCTACCTCGCGCTCTCCTACGACCACCGGCTGATCGACGGTGCGGACGCCGCCCGGTTCCTCACCGCCATCAAGCAGCGCCTGGAGGCGGGCCAGTTCGAGGCCGAGCTCGGCCTGGCCTGACCACGAACGCACGCCGCAGGGGCGCGCCGGAGCACTGCTCCGGCGCGCCCCACGCCGTTGCGGCGCCCCCGGCCCGGACAGTCGCGGCATCCCGTCCGGCGGCCACCGCCCGGTTGGGCGAAGATGACGGGATGCGCATCCTCTTCGCCGGTTCGTCCGGCTTCCTCGGAACTCGGCTGACGGAGCGGCTCAGGGCGGAGGGCCACGACGTCGTACGGCTGGTCCGCCGGGCGGCCCGCAGCACCGACGAGGTCCGGTGGGACCCGGCCGCCGGGCAACTGGACCCGGCCGTGGTCTCCGGCGCGGACGCGGTGATCAACCTGGCCGGCGCGAACATCGCCGAGCGGCGCTGGACGAGCGAGTTCAAGGAGGTGCTGCGGGCCAGCCGGGTGGACACCACGGGAACCCTGGCCCGCGCCATCGCCGGGCTGCCGGCGGAACAGCGGCCGAAGGTGCTGCTCAACGGCTCGGCGATCGGCTGGTACGGCGACACCGGCGACCGGGCGGTCGAGGAGGACGCGCCGGCCGGCGAGGGCCACATGGCCGACATGTGCCGGGTCTGGGAGGCGGCGACCGGCCCCGCCGAGCAGGCCGGCGTCCGGGTGGTACGGCTGCGCAGTGGGCTGCCGCTCGACCGGGAGGGCGGGTTCCTCAAGCCGCAACTGCTCCCGTACCGGCTGGGTATCGGTGGCAAATTCGCCGGCGGCCGGCAGTGGATCGCCTGGATGTCGATGGCGGACTGGCTGGCCGCGGCGATCCTGCTGCTGGACCGCCAGGACATCGCCGGCCCGGTGAACCTGGTCGGCCCGGCGCCGGTGACCAACGCGGAGTTCACCCGGGAACTGGGCCAGGCGCTGCACCGACCGGCCGTGCTGCCCGTACCGGGGGTCGCGCTGCGGATCCTGCTCGGCGAGCTGGCCAGCGAGGCGCTGCGCAGCTCCCGCGTGCTACCGGGGGTGCTCCAGCGGGTCGGGTTCCGCTACCAGCACCCCGACCTGGCGAGCGCGCTGCGGGCCGCCCTGGCCTGACGGCCGGCGCCGGCCCCGCCGAGATGCGGGGCCGGCACCGGCCGGGGGTGCGCTCAGCAGCCGACCACCCAGTGACCGGGGGCGGTCTCCCGCAGCGCCGAGGTGGCGAAGGTGTTGTACAGGCCCATCAGCTGCCCGGAACCGGTCGCGTAGGCGTAGCCGAGGGACTGGTAGGCCCGCCCGGCCTGGACGTGCGCGTAGTTGGTCGCCGTGACGCAGACCGGCTCCTCGCCGGGATCACCCGGGTCGCCGGGGTCGCCCGGATCGCCGGGGCCGCCGCCGGAACCGAGCCCGAAGAAGAGCGCGTCCCGGTACGCCGAGCAGATGGTGTCCAGGAAGTACGCGGCCGCGGTGCCGCACTGGTCGGCGCCGGAGCCGGGGTCGACCGGAGTGCCGTGTCCCATGCCGGCGACGCGGTACAGCCGCACCTGGTCGGCGCCGTACGTCTCCAGGGTGGTGCCGCCGGGCAGGGACGAGGTGCCGGTCGGGCTCTGCGAGACGCCGAGCGCGTTGGTCCACTGGTCCCGGGACTCGGTCGCGTTCGCCGTCCCGACCGTGTAGTCGGCGGTGCCGTGCCAGATCGCGACCTTCGGGCGGGCGCCGGAGTAGCCGGGGTACGCGTTGCGAACCAGGTCGCCCCACTGCGCCGGGCTGCGGTCGACGCCCGGGTTCATGCAGCTGAACGCGTTGACCATGCTGGTGGCGCAGCGGTAGGGGATGCCGGCGACGATGGAGCCGGCCGCGAAGGTGTCCGGATAGGTGGCGAGCATCGCGGCGACCATGGCGCCGCCGGCGGAGAGGCCGCTGACGTAGACCCGGTTGGCGGCGATGCCGTAGCTGGACCGGGCGTGGTCGACCATCTGCTTGATCGACAGGGCCTCGCCCTGACCCCGGGCGGTGTCGGCGGTCTCGAACCAGTTGAAGCAGGAGGTGGAGTTGTTCGCCGACTTCTGCTCCGGCACGATCAGCGCGAATCCCCACTGGTCGGCGTACTTGCGCCAACCGGAGTTGCTGAAGTAGCCGTTGGCGTTCTGGGCACAGCCGTGCAGCAGTACCACGGCGGGCGCCCCGCTCGGCAGACCGTCGGGTCGGTAGGCGTACATGGTGAGGTTGCCGGGGTTGGAACCGAACCCGCTGACCTGGGTCAGCGTGGCGGCCTGGGCGGGCGCGGCGGCGGTGAGCACCGTCGCCGCGGCCAGCAGGGGTACGAGGGCGGCCCGCGCGAGGCGGGCCAGGAGATGGGAGCTGCGGCGCATGGTCGGCCTCCGGACGACGGTGGGGGTTGGGCCAGACGGTGTGGGCTGGGCCACTCCCGAAGTTGCCGAGACGTTACGACCGGACGACGAACCGGCGACATGGTGCACGGTCACATATTTACCGATGTGGTCATGACGCCCCGGCCCATGGGCCGGTGCCGGGGCAGGGGCGGTAGTGCCAGGTCCGACGGGGCGAGGAACCTCCGGGGACACGGACCAGGCAGCGTGCCGTCGGACGAGTCACCCCGCTCCGGCTCCGCCGCCACCCCGAATAGAGGGATGTTCACGACATCCAGCCTGCAGCCGGGCAGAAACTGTCAAGGTGATGTCACGCGTCGTACGGACGGGTGCACCGGCCACTCCGCCCGTCGTACCCGGGGGATCCCGGCCGGGGCGTGAGTGGCCTCATCCAGGCTGGAGACCCGATGATCGACCAGGAGAGCGGTGGCCGGGACGGCGGTGCGGAACCCCCGCCGCGCTCTCGGGTCGGCGGCATGGTCCTGCTCGTCGTCCTGTCGGCCAGCGCGGTGTCGGCCGCCGTGCCGAGCCCGCCGGTCGCGGCCGCGGACCGGGTCGTCCCGGTGAGCGCACCGACGCCCGGGACACCCGGCAGAGTCACCTTCGAGGTGCTCCCCCGGCCCACCCCGCCGCCAACGGCGCAACCGACCCCGCCGCCGACGGCGCAACCCAACTGGCCCCCGACGCCCGGCCCGGGCCCGACCGGCGGACAACTGCCGGTGACCGGGGGCGATCCGGTGCCGGGGTGGCTGCCCGGCCTCGGCGCGCTGCTGGTGCTCGTCGGCGCGCTGGTCGTCTTCGTCGCCCGCCGCCTTCCCCGCCGGCGCGGCGGCACCTCCGGATAACCCGCCGGCGCCTCGCGGAGCAGCCCCGCCGCGCGCGCCGCCGCCGGGCGCGCCGCCGGGACGTTAGGAAGGGCCCCTTCCTATACAAAAAGCGATAACAAGGGGCCCTTCCTTACCCCTCAGCAGTCGCGCAGTTCCGGCGACTGGTTGCGGATCTGCGCCAGCGGTGAGACGAACCGCCGGTACGTCGTACCGCCCACCGCCGCGAGCTTGAACGCGGCCACCCGGTGGCAGTTCTGGAAGGCCAGCTTCACTCCGAAGTGGCGCTCCAGCCCGCCCCGGATGGCGTCGCTGGCCAGCGCCCGGAGCAGCTGACCCCGTTCGGCCTCGCTCGGCGGCGGCACCGCGTGGTCGGCGTGGCCGGCCCCGGTCGAGTGTGCCCGGGCGGCGACGTCGGAGACGACCGCCCAGGCGTAGGGCAGGGACCGCCGGACGCAGTCGACGAACTCGTCGTCGTCGACCTGGCCGGCTTCGGCCCGCTCCAGCAGAGCGGTGGGGACGTCCAGGGACATGTTTCCTCCTCCTGTAGGGCGTGACGTACGGATCAGCGGAGCCGTACGGATCAGCGGACCAGCGGTTGCGGTCCGAAGACGAAATCGGGGTCGACCTGACCCGCGAGGTCCTCGCCGACGCGGTCGTTCGCCCAGGCCGACGCGTTGCGCAGGTGGAACTCCACCGCGTGCCGGTGGTAGGTCGCCCAGTCCTTGGCCTGTGCGTCGAGCGTCGCGTGGAGCAGTTCCAGCGCCGCCCGGTTGGCCGGCTCCAGCGTGCTGATCGGCTCCGGGGCGCCCCGCTCGGCGGCCTTCACGTAGCGGGACCGGCCGAACCAGGTGAGCAGGTCGGGTCCGACGTGCTCGCGCAGGAACGCGACGTCGGACGCGTCGTCGACCTTGTTCCCGACCACGTGCACCCGCACGCCGTAGTCGCGGGCGTACCCGACGTACTGCCGGTAGACGCCGACGCTGCGCAGCGTGGGCTCGCAGACCAGGAAGGTCGCGTCGAACCGGGTGAAGAGCCCGGAGGCGAACGAGTCCGCCCCGGCGGTCATGTCGACCACCACGTACTCCCCCGGGCCGTCGACCAGGTGGTTGAGCAGCAGCTCCACCGCACCGACCTTGGAGTGGTAGCAGGCCACCCCGAGATCCTCGGTGGCGAACGGGCCGGTCACCGCCAGCGGTACCCCGCCCACCTCGCGGACGAGTTCCCGGTGGATCGGGCTGGTCCCGGTGACCGACAGCAGCCGGGAGCCGCGTCCGGGCGGGGTGGTCTTGACCATCGCGGCCGCCGAGGAGATCCGGGGGTTGTCGCCCCGCAGGTACTCCTTGATCATGTCGAGCCGGTCGCCGAGCGCGGGAAGCAGCACCGCCTCGTGCTCGGTGGCGCCGAGGGCGGCGGCGAGGTGCTGGTTGATGTCGGCGTCGATGGCGAGCAGCGCCGGCCGCTCGCCGCCGACGGAGGCGACGGAGCTGGCTGAGCCGGCAGGGCCGGGAGCCGGGCGGGCCGTCGCCGCGGCGAGATGCCGGGCGAAGAGGGCGGCCAGGGTGGTCTTGCCACTGCCGCCCTTGCCGACGAAAGAGACTTTCACGGTACGCGTCCTCCTGCGGACATTCGGTGTTAATCCAATTGGAAATCATTTCCACTGAGATCGTCAAGGGTGCCCGGTTCCTCGGCGTGTCGGCGCCGGGTTGGTAACCTCCGCCCCGTGCCGCTCTCCCCACCCGCGCTCGCCGAACCGGCCCCGCAGCCGTCGACCACGACCCGCCGCCGGCCGGACCGCCGGGTCGACCTGCTCGTCGCGGCCCTCGCGATCGCCGGTGCGTTCTGGGTCACCAGTGGACTCTGGCTCGACCCCAACGGCCGGGCGATCACGGTCAACTCCAGCGACCAGGCGCTCTTCGAGTGGCTGCTCGCCTACGGCGGGCACGCCCTCACCCACGGTCAGAACCCGTTCTTCACGGACCTGCTGAACGTCCCGGACGGCGTCAACCTCGCCGTCAACACCTCGATCACCGTGTACGCCGCGCTCTTCGCCCCGCTCACCTACCTGGTCGGGGCGCCCGCGACCTTCCTGGTGGTGCTCACCGCCAACCTCGCCGGCAGCGCGTACGCCTGGTACTGGCTGCTCTCCCGGCACCTCGGCCGCGGCGTGCCCGCCGCCGTGCTCGGCGGCCTGTTCATCGGGTTCGCGCCGGGGCTGGTGGCGCACGCCAACGCCCACCTCAACTGGAGCGCCGGCTGGGTGCCCGCGGTGCTGGTCTGGGGCGTGCTGCGGCTGCGCCGGCCGGGCCGGTGGCTGCCGGGCGGGCTGGTGCTCGGCGTGCTGGTCGCGGTCGCGTTCTCGGTCGCCGCCGAAGGGCTCTTCTTCACCGCGCTGGCCTGCGGGGTGTTCCTCGGCACCTGGGCGACGGACCGGGGACGGCGGGCCGAGGCGAGGGCGGCGCTGCCGGACTTCCTGCGCGGGCTGGCGGTCACCGCGGTGGTGGCGTTCGCCCTGCTCGCGTACCCCCTCTGGCTGCACTTCCTCGGCCCGCAGGGCTTCCACGGCACCGGCTTCGACCCGGTGGTCCACGCCGAGGACATCGCCGCGTACGGCGCGTACCCGCAGCGGAGCCTGGCCGGGCTCGCCGGGCTGGACAGTTCGCTGGCGCCGAACCCGACGGAGGAGAACTCCTTCCTCGGGCTCCCCCTGCTGGTGCTCGCCGTGGCCTGCCTCCGGCTGCTCTGGCGCCGCACCGAACCGGGCCGCCGGGCCACCCTGCGGGCGCTCGGGGTGACCGCGCTGGTCTTCGCCGTGCTCTCCTGGGGCCCCCGGGTGAAGATCTTCGGGGAGCACACCGACATCCCGCTGCCGTACGCCCTGCTCGGGCACCTGCCGGTGTTCAACGCGGCGCTGCCGTCCCGGCTGGCCCTAGTGGTGGCCCCGCTGCTCGGGCTGCTCCTCGCGCACGCCGTCGACCTGCTCCGGGCCGCCCCGCCGACCAGGCGGGCCCGCACCGGCTGGATCGCCGGCTTCGCGGTGGCCCTCCTGCCGCTGGTGCCGGTCCCGCTGCTGACCGTCGAGCGGGAGCCGGTCCCGCGGTTCATCACCTCCGGCCTCTGGCGGGAGTACGTCTCACCGCGAGGCGTGCTGACCCCGCTGCCGCTCACCCTCGACCTGGCCCCGGACGGGCAGCGCTGGCAGGCGTACGCCCTGACGCACCGGCAGGGCGAGTTCGCCATCCCGTCCGGTTTCTTCCTCGGCCCCGGCGGCCCGGACGGGCGCGGCCGGATCGGTCCGGTGCCCCGGGCCACCGACGCGCTGCTGCTGGAGGTGGCCGAGACCGGCGAGCGACCGGTCGTCACCGACGCCGACCGGGCCGCCGCCCGGGCCGACCTGCGGTACTGGCGGGTCGAGGTGGTGGTGCTCGCCACCGAGGTGCACGGCGCGAAGTTCCCGATCCACACCGAGGCCCTGCTCGACGTCGCCACCGACCTGCTCGGCCCACCCGAACGCGTCTCCGACGTCTGGCTCTGGCGGATCCCACCGGTGTAAGGAAGGGCCCCCTGTTATCGCTTTTGGTAGAGGAAGGGCCCCCGCTTAACCATCCCCGCCCGTACCGGACGGACGCGCTCGTCACGGCAGGGTGCGTCGCCGGTCGCTCAGTGCGCGGCGAGCATGCCGAGCAGGTAGGCGGCGGCGACCAGGCCGAGCATGCTCACCGCGACCCGTCGGAACCGGCGTTGCAGCGCGGGAAGCTCGGCAGGCAGGGCAAAGACGCGCCTTGGCCAGCCTCGCCAGGAGACCCACCAGAAGAGCCCGGTGGCGAGGCCCAGCAGCGTCGCCTTGGCGCCGACCAGCATCCACCAGCTCGCCGGTCGGCTCTCCGCCAGGAACACCAGCGCCAGCCCGCTGAGCCAGAGCAGCCCGATCAGGGCGGTCACCGGCCACCGGTTGCCGTGCGCCAGCACCCGCTGCGCGCCCTCGACCCGCTGCCCGTCCGCGACCCGGGCCACGTCGGTCGTCCGCCGGGCGAGATCGCCGGCCGTCAGCATCCGGCCCAGCCGGGGTTGCAGCACGAAGAGGCTGTACGCCATCGAGCCCAGCCACAACGAGCCGACCCCGGCGTGCACCAGCAGGATCCCGAGCGGAAGTGCTGTCATCGGGGCATCATGCCCGCCGACCGCCGTCGGGCCGGCGGTGACTCCGACCACGTACCGGACCGCGGGGCGGGCGGCGAACTATGCTGGGCGACGTGACCAGCACAGTTGCGCAGCTCACCGGCGTACGGCTCGGGGTCTGTGATTATCTCGCGGCGTGGGACGAGCAGCGCCGGGTGCACGAGGCGGTCGTCGCGGGCGAACAGCCCGACACCGTGCTCCTGCTGGAGCACCCGAGCGTCTACACGGCCGGCAAGCGGACCGAGCCGTGGGACCGGCCGGCGGACGGCACGCCCGTGATCGACGTGGACCGGGGCGGCAAGATCACCTGGCACGGACCGGGGCAACTGGTCGGCTATCCCATCGTCAAGCTGCCGGGCGCCGACGCCGGGCAGCCGGTGGACGTGGTCGCCTTCGTCCGCCGCACCGAGCAGATGCTGATCGACGTCTGCGCCGAACTGGGCCTGACGACCGTCCGGGTCGAGGGCCGCAGCGGCGCCTGGGTGCGCGCCGACGAGCGCGGGCCGGACCGCAAGGTGGCCGCCCTCGGCCTCCGGGTGGCCCGGGGCGTCACCCAGCACGGCTTCTCGATCAACTGCGACTGCGACCTGGCCGCGTTCGACCGGATCGTGCCGTGCGGCCTGCGGGATGCCGGCACCACCTCGCTGACCGCCGAGCTCGGTCGCCCGGTCACCGTGGCCGAGGTGCTGCCGATCGTCGAACGGCACCTGCCGACTCTGCTCGGTTAGCCGCCCCGGTTACCGGTTAAAAAGGGGCCCTTCCTCTACCGAAAACGATAAGAAGGGGCCCTTCCTTTCACGGGGTCAGCCGGTGGAGGTCGCGGGGGAACGCGGTGACCTCCCGGACGTTGGCCACGCCGACCAGGCGGGCCACCAGCCGTTCCAGCCCGATCGCGAAGCCGCCGTGTGGCGGCATCCCGTGCCGGAACGCCTCCAGATAGGACTCGTACGGCCCGATCGGCTCGCCCCGGGCGGCGAGCGCGGCCCGGTAGTCGGCGTACCGGTGCAGCCGCTGCCCGCCGGTTACCAGCTCGACCCCCCGGAACAACAGGTCGAACCCGTTCGAGTACGCCTCGCGCGGCCCGCCCGACGGAGGTCCCTCGGTGGCCGGGTGGGTGTAGAACGGGCGTTTGGCCATCGGATAGCCGGTGACGAAGAGGAAGTCGGAGCCGTGCTCGGCCCGGGCCCACTCCCCCAGGGCGCGTTCGTGCGCCGGGGCCAGGTCCGGTTCGTCGGCCGGTGCCGCGGCGATGGTCAGCGCCTCGGCGAAGTGCACCGCGGGGATCTCGGCCGGGACCACCGGCAGCGCCACGCCGAGCGTGTCGAGGGCCCCGGCCGCCCGGCTCGGAAGCTGTCCGAGCATCCCGGCCAGCACCCCGCGCAGCATCCGCATCACGTCCCGGTGGTCGGTGACGAAGCCGAACTCGACGTCGAGCGAGGTGTACTGGGCCAGGTGCCGGGTGGTGTCGTGCGGCTCGGCCCGGAACACCGGCCCCACCTCGTAGACCCGTTCGAGGACCCCGACCAGCATCTGCTTGTAGAACTGCGGGGACTGGGCCAGGTACCCGGGCCGGCCGAAATAGTCGATGGCGAAGACGCCGGCCCCGCTCTCGGTGGCCGACGCCACGATCTTCGGGGTCTGCACCTCGACGAAGCCGAGCCCGTCCAGGGTGGAGCGGAAGCCGGCCACCAGGGCGGCGGAGATCCGCAGCGCCGCCGAGCGGGTGGGATGGCGCAACGCCGCCGTGGCGTGGTCCAGCTGGGTCGGCAGGGCGGCGGTCAGCTCCGGCCGGTACAGGTCGAACGGGGGCGGTACGGCGGGGTCGCCGAGCGGGCGTACGGTCGGGTCGACCAGCTCGACCCCGGCGGGTGCGGCGGGGTTCGCCACCACCCGGGCGGTGACCTCGACCACCGACTCCTCGGTCAGCTCGGCCAGCCGGGCCCGCGGCTCGGCGGCGGTAACCACGACCTGGGCCAGTCCGGCGGCGTCCCGGAGGATCAGGAAGGTCACGGACTTGAGCTGCCGGCGGCGGTGTACCCAGCCGGCGACCGTCACGGTCGCACCGACCCGTTCCGGCAGCGACGTGGAGAGTGTGCGGGGCATCTGCGGCACTCCTCGGTGGTTCGCGGACGCGCACCGGGCGGTCCGCCCGTCGCGCGTCGAGGTGACCCGGGGAGTGTGGGCGAGCCGGAACTCGCGGTGCCACCACACCTTCGCCGTCGTCCGTGACCGGATCGGCGGCCTCGTTCACGACCCGTGTCGCCGGGTCGGGCGGCCGGCTCTACTGGGCTCCCGGGAGGGTGCCGTTCTGCCGGCAGCTCGGGAGGGTCTTCGCGCCCCGGCCGGAGATCACCTTCCAGCGGCGGTGACTCTCTGGACTCCGGTGGTCGGGGCGGTACTCGGCTCCGTCGTCGCTCTGCCGAGAACGCTAACCGGGGCCGGCGCCGTCCGACACCGAATTTCCGGGAGCCCGCGGGGCGGGATCCCCCGGGCCGGCGACCGGGTCGAGCCGGGCGGCGGGCTGGGTGAGTGGCGTCACGCGGTCCGCCGAGTGAGTCCGGTCGCCTCCGGGTGAACGGGAGACGTCCGGCGCGTAGGCTCGGATTCGTGACCATCGAGCACTCCGCGCCCCCCGCCGCCATCGCCGCCGGCGGGCCGGGCGTCGTGACCGCACAGAGCAGTCGGGCCGGCACGGCCGTCGCGCCGGAGGGACGGCGGCTGCTGCGGGTCGAGGCCCGCAACGCCGCGACCCCGATCGAGCGGAAACCGCCCTGGATCAAGGTCAAGGCGAAGATGGGTCCCGAATACACCCAGCTGCGGGGTCTGGTCTCCCGGGAGGGGCTGCACACCGTCTGCCAGGAGGCCGGCTGCCCCAACATCTACGAGTGCTGGGAGGACCGGGAGGCGACCTTCCTCATCGGCGGTGACCAGTGCACCCGCCGGTGCGACTTCTGCCAGATCGACACCGGCAAGCCCGCCGAGTTCGACGCCGACGAGCCGCGCCGGGTCGCCGAGTCGGTCGCCACGATGGGGCTGCGCTACGCCACGGTCACCGGGGTGGCCCGGGACGACCTGCCGGACGGCGGCGCCTGGCTCTACGCCGAGACGGTCCGCCAGATCCACGCGCTGACCTGGCGGAGTCCGGCGGACGGCGCCGACGCCGGTGACGCGCTGAGCGGGCTCGCCAGCTGCGGCGTGGAACTGCTCATCCCCGACTTCAACGGCAACCCCACGCAGCTCGCCGAGGTCTTCGGCGCCCGCCCGGAGGTGCTCGCGCACAACGTGGAGACCGTGCCGCGGATCTTCAAGCGGATCCGGCCGGCGTTCCGCTACGAGCGGTCGCTCGACGTCATCACCCAGGCCCGGTCGGCCGGGCTGGTGACCAAGTCCAACCTGATCCTCGGGCTGGGCGAGGAGCGCGCCGAGATCTCCCAGGCGCTGCGCGACCTACACGCGGCCGGCTGCGAGCTGATCACCGTCACGCAGTACCTCCGGCCGACGCCCCGGCACCACCCGGTGGAGCGCTGGGTGCGTCCGGAGGAGTTCGTCGAGCTGCGCGAGGAGGCCGAGCAGATCGGCTTCGCCGGTGTGATGAGCGGCCCCCTGGTGCGCTCGTCGTACCGGGCCGGCCGGCTGTACCAGCAGGCCGTCGAGGCGCGCAGCGGCGTCACGGCCGGCTAGGCCGTGTTTTAGGTAGCGGGTGAGTCTTGGGCGGATAGCTCTACTTCCAGATGTCTTCACGGGCGTGTGCGATGAACAGGTCCATACAGCGCAGGCGGGCTGGGGAGAAGTCGTAGGGCATCTTGCCGACGGCTTCAAGTACGCTCATCTCCCGCCTGGCAGAGCTGAGGTCGGCCCCGTCCTCGCCGTGACCGGCGGTAGCAGGGTGCAAAGTGTCCCAGGCGTCGAAGAGGGCATCGTCGTCCTTATCCAGGCCGGACTCCTCGATGACGGCCTGCAGGGCGCTTTCGAAGGCGTGCCGCTCGGCGGCCACTTGAGCCACCCGTGGATCATCGACGGCGATGCTGTCATCGAGTGCCTCCTCGGCGGCATCGATGCGGTCGGAATCCTCCCGCAGAGTGGGATGCGTGGCCAGGGCGACGAAGCGGGTGGCCTGGACGGCCGCGCCGAGCGGGCCGAAGATCCGCTCAGTGACCAGCAGAGTGTCCAGGTCCGCCTGACGCAGGGAGCCTTCGGGCAGGCTCTTGAGGCGTTCGGTGACGAAGTCGGAGAGCAGGCCCATCCGGCTGCCTTCGGTGCGCATCCGCTGCACGGCGGTCCGTTGCCGCCGCAATTCCGCCTCCTGCTCGGCGAGGGTTTCCTCCAACCGCTCCAGGATGCCCGCGATACCGTCTCCGCTGTCCGCACCGCCGGAAGCCGTGCCGGTGGTAAAGGCGTCACGGATGTCGTCCAGGGCGATCCCGGCGTCGGCCATCTTGCGAATCCACAGCAGGCGGATCATGTCCTCGTACCCGTAGCGGCGGCGGTTGTCACCGCCCCGCTCAGGCTCGGGGAGCAGACCGATCTCGTGGTAATGGCGAATCGCCCGTGGCGTGCTGCCGGCGAAGGCCGCCGCGTCACCGATCTTGACCTGGCGGGGTGGCAGGAAAGACGGATGCATGAGCAGGGACCTTTCCTCAAGGGATCGGGACGTAGGTCCACTGGACCACATGCCGCTACGGAAGGTGCAACCCGAACGGCAGATCCCGCCACCGCACACCGTCTACCAGCCGCCGACAGCCAGGCCACTCGCGACTTATGCCCACCGCAGGCAGCAACGACTCCAGCACCGACCACTGCTCATCAGAAAGATCGCCTCGCCCCACATCTTGATCATCATCGTGCAGGGCGCGCACAGGAATCCGAACCTGAAACACGGCCTAGCTCCGCCGGGTCACCTCCGGCGGCCCGCCGCACCCACCACATCACCCGTACGCCTGAACCGGCACGGTCGACCGTGTTAGCCTCCTGCCGATCCGGCCGGCTGGTGGTTGCCGCGAAGACGTCGAAGGTGATGAATAGAAGCATGACACCACCACCCCACACCGTGGTCATCGGCGCCGGTCCGGCGGGGCTCACCGCCGCGTACGAGCTGACCAGGCGCAACGCCAGCGTCGAGGTGTTCGAGTCGGACGACGTGGTGGGTGGGATCAGCCGTACCGTCGAGCGGGACGGGTGGCGCTTCGACATCGGCGGGCACCGCTTCTTCACCAAGGTGCCGCAGGTCGAGGCGCTGTGGCACGAGATCCTGCCCGACGAGGACTTCCTGCTCCGGCCCCGGATGAGCCGGATCTACTACGGCGGGAAGCTCTTCGACTATCCGCTGAAGGCCGGCAACGCGCTGCGCAACCTGGGCGTCGTCGAGGCGCTGCGCTGTGTGGGGTCCTACCTGCGGTCCCGTGCCTTCCCGCCCCGGGACCAGTCGCACCTCGCCGGCTGGGTCACCGCCCGGTTCGGCCGGCGGCTCTACACGCACTTCTTCAAGACCTACAACGAGAAGCTCTGGGGAGTGCCCGCCACCGAACTCTCCGCCGACTGGGCGGCCCAGCGGATCAAGAACCTCTCGCTCTCGAACGCCGTCCTCAACGCGCTGCTCCCCCGGCGCAACCAGAAGGACATCACCAGCCTGATCGAGGAGTTCAACTACCCGAAGTACGGCCCGGGCATGATGTGGGAACGCTGTGCCGAGCACGTGGAGAAGCGCGGCGGCACGGTCACGCTGAACACCGAGGTTCGCGCCGTACACCGCGCGGACGGCCGGGCGGTCGCGGTCACGGTACGCGGCCCGGACGGCGACCGGCGGGTCTGCGCGGACCACGTCATCTCGTCGATGCCCATCTCCCACCTGGTCCTGGCGATGGACCCGCCGGCCCCGCCGTCGGTCACCGCCGCCGCGAACGGGCTCTTCTACCGGGACTTCCTCACCGTCGCGCTGGTGGTCCCCGAGGAGTTCAGCTTCCCGGACAACTGGATCTACATCCACGCCCCGGAGGTGCAGGTCGGCCGGATCCAGAACTTCGGCTCCTGGTCGCCCTACCTGGTGAAGAACGGCCGTACCTGCCTCGGGCTGGAATACTTCCTCAACCTCGGCGACGAGTTGTGGAACTCCCCCGACACCGACCTGGTCGCCCTCGGCACCGCCGAGCTGGAGCGACTCGGTCTGGTCCGGCCCGGCGCGGTCGAGGCCGGCTACGTGGTGCGGATGCCGAGGGCGTACCCGTTCTACGACTTCGCCTACCGGGACAACGTCGCCACCATCCGGTCCTGGTTGGACGCCGAGGTGCCCAACGTGCATCCGATCGGGCGCAACGGCATGCACCGCTACAACAACGCGGACCACTCGATGATGACCGCGATGCTGTCCGTGTCGAACATCCTCGACGGCACCGACCACGACGTCTGGGAGGTCAACGTCGAGGAGGAGTACCACGAGGAGAGGACTCCCGGCGAGCACGGCACCGGCCGGGCCGCCCCGGTGCTGCCCCGGCGGGCCACACCGGGCTGAGCCCCGGGCGGCGCGCCCGTCACCGGCCGGAACGCGGGTCGGCCGGTCGGCGTCCTCGACGGCTCAGTGGTCCCCGTCGAGCAGGCCCAGCCGGTGGGCGACCGACGCCGCCTCGGTGCGGTTGCTGACGTCCAGCTTCGCGATGATCCGCGAGACGTGCACGCTGGCGGTCTTGGGCGAGATGTAGAGCCGCTGGGCGATCCCGCTGTTGCTGTGCCCCTCGGCGACCAGCCGCAGCACCTCCCGCTCCCGCGCGGTCAACGGATCCGGTCCGGACACCGAGCCCGCCGTACGCAGGCCGATCCGCCGGCCCAGGGTCGCGGCCCGCTCGGCCAGCGGTACGGCGGCCAGCGTCCCGGCGATCGCGGACGCCTCCTCGACCGCACCGCCGGCCCGCGTCCGGTCCCCCGCCGCGGCCGCCGCCTCGGCCAGCGACAGCAGGGCCCGCCCCAGCGGGTACGGCTGCCCGTCCGTCCGGCACGCCGCCACCGCCGCCTGCCAGCGTGGCAGCGCCTCGGCCGGCCCGGCCAGGCTGGCCGACACCTGCGCGGCACCGGCCCGCTCGGCGGGGTAGCGGGCGGTGAGCCCCTCCGCCGCCGCCCGCACCCGCGCCCGTACGGACTCGTCGCCGGTGGCGAGCGCGACCCGGGCGGCGGCGACCAGCGCCGGCCAGCCGTACCGCGGATCGTTGTCGAGCCGACGGTCGAGCAGCGCGCGGGCGGCGGGGAGCGCGGCGGTGGTGTCCCCGGTGGCGAGCGCCGCCTCGACCCGCAGTTCGTAGAGCGGCAGCTCCAGCGTGAGGTACGGCCGGCGGAGGAAGCCCAGCGCCCGGCCGACCAGGTCCTCGGCGCCCGGCTGTCCCCGGGCCAGCCGCAGCCAGGCCCGCAGCTGCAACCAGTGGTAGCTGGTGATGCCCGGCAGGTCGAGCCGGGACGCCTCGCCGCAGAGCTCGTCGGCCTCGTCCCAGCGGCCGAGCGCGATCAGCGCCTCGGCCTGGTTGGAGAGCAGGAACGCACCGGTGGAACGGCTGATCCCCACCCGCCGGGCCTCCGCGTAGCCGGTCGCCGCCGCCTCGGCCGACTCGGCGTACCGGCCGATCTCGCAGAGCGCGTCGGAGGTGACCACGAGGGCCCTCACCACGGTCTCCGAATCACCGGCCGCCCGGGCCAGCTCCTCGGCCCGGCGCAGGTCGGCGAGACCGACGTCGGGGGCCATCTTGCGGCTGCACACCCAGCCCGCCGCCAGGGTGGCGGCGACCAGGGCGTCCGGCTGTCCCAAGACCTTTGCCGCCGCCATCGCCTCCGCGGCCATCCGGGCCCCCTCGACCCGGTCGATCCGGGCCACCCGGAAGGCGATGTCGGCGAGCAGCCGGGCCCGTCGCGGATCGTCGTCCACCCCGGCCGCCAGGGTGTACGCCCGGCGCAGGTCCTCGGCGCCGTCGCCCTTGCCGAGAATCCGCAGCAGCCGACCGCGCAGCAGCAGCACCTGGGCGGCCCGGACCGGCTCCGCCGCGCTGTCCATCTCGGCCAGGGTCGCCCGGGTCAGGGCCAGCGCCCGGCTGTATTCGCCGGCGGTCGAGGCCGCCGTCAGGTTCGCCTCCAGCAGCGCCAGGTGGTCCAGGCCGAGCCGCTGCGCCGCGTCCGGCACCTGCTCCCAGAGTTCGAGCGCCCGCTCCAGCAACCGGCCCTGTTCGGCGTACGCGTAGCGGGACCCGGCCGCCTCGGCGGCCGCCCAGGCGGCGGTGAGCGCCCTCGGGTAGTCGTGCGCGGCGTACCAGTGGTGGGCCAGCTCGGCCGGGGCCCGGCCGTCGGCGACCAGCGCCGGCGCCGCCTCGATGGCGGCGGCGTACCGGGCGTGCAGCCGGGCGTGCTCGCCGGGGAGCAGGTCCTCGTGCACGGCCTCCCGGACCAGCGCGTGCCGGAACTCGTAGCCGCCGTCGGGATCGACGACGACGAGCTGCGCGGCGACGGCGGCGCGCAACGCCCCCTCCAGCTCCGCCTCGGGCACGCCGGCCACCTCGGCCAGCAGGTCGTGGGCGATGCGGGTACCGCCGGCCCCGGCGATCCGCAGCACCCGCTGGGCGGACTCGGGTAGCCGGTCCACCCGGGCCAACAGCAGGTCGCGGAGCGTCTCCGGCAGGTCGGCGCAGCCGACCGGGTCGCTGACCGCGGCAAGTTCCTCGACGAAGAACGGGTTGCCCTGGGTACGGCCGTGGATGTTGTCGACCGCCCGGACGCTCGGCTCGAACCCGAGCAGGTCGGCGAGGATCCGCCCGGTGCCCTCCCGGTCGAGCCGGTCCAGCTCCAGCCGGTCCACCCCCCGGGCGCGGTCCAGCTCGGCCAGGAACGCGCGGAGCGGGTGTCCCCGGTGCAGCTCGTCGGAGCGGTACGTGCCGACCAGCAGCAGCCGCTCCGGCCGTACCGCCCGGACGAGAAAGGCGATGAGGTCCCGGGTGGAGCGGTCGGCCCAGTGCAGGTCCTCCAGCAGCAGCACCAGTGGCCGGTCGGCGGCGAGCCGGGAGAAGAGCCCGGCGACCAGCTCGAACAGGTAACCCTGGTGCGAGTCCAGGACGAGCCCCGGGCCGGGCCCGGTCGTCGGGTCACCGGCGCCGACCGTCCCGCGCCCGGTCAGCCGGGCCAGCTCCGGCAGGAGCCGGGCGAACTCCTGCTCGTAGCCGGCGAACGCGGCCGTCCCGTCCCGACGCAGCAGTTGCCGCAGCGCCGCAGCGAACGGCGCGAACGGCAGGCCCTGCTCGCCGAGTTCGAGACACTGGCCGACCAGCACCTGGTTGCCCTCGTCGACCGCGTACCGGGCGAACTCCTCGACCAGCCGGGTCTTGCCCACCCCGGCCTCGCCGCCCACGAGCACCGCGAGGGGCTCGTCGGCGCGTACCCGTTTCAGGGCGTCGCGCAGGGCGGCCAGTTCGGACTGGCGCCCGACGAGGACGCTGCTGGCGGAGCGAGTGGTCACGAGATCGAGGATGCCACGCTGCGGCGCGGTGCCGGCGCCTCCGGCACCGCCGTCGGCGGGCCCGGTCACGGCATGGCCGGGGCCCGGGACGCGGCGGTGCCGCACCGCCGTCCGCGTCCAAACCGCGTCCGGGCCGGCTCCGCCCGGCGTACGGCCCGGGCCAGCCGGTCGGCGTCGGCCTCGGCCCGCAGCTCCTCGGCGTGGCTGTGGTGCAGGGCGAGCAGGAAGTGCGGGTCGGTGCTGAACATGGTCGACTCCATCCGGATCCGGTTTCCTCGGGCTGGCGGTCTCGGCGTTGGCGGGTCTCTCCGCGTCCGGTTCCACCCGCTGGCGCTGCCTCCGCTGATGTCGACTCTTCGCCCGAAGGCACCCCGTCCGCATGGGTGCGTCGCCTCATCTCCCGGTGCCGCACCGCCTTACGTCGCGGCTGAGGAGGGCCGGCACCGGCGTAAGGTCCTTACCGCAGGCCTGCCCGAGCCGCCTGGCCGGCCGGGAGTCCGACCGCTGCACGCCTCCCACTAGACTTCTCGCATGGCTAAGCCGCAGGAGAAGGTGTCGTTCGGCCAACGGCTGAAGCAGATCGGGATGGTCTTCTCGTTCACCGCGAAACGCGACAAGTGGTTCGTGCCGCTCGCCGCCGTCGCGGTGCTGATCCCGGTCGCGCTCACCGTGGTCGCGGTCATGCAGTGGGGCTGGCTGTGGCTGCCGATCGGCATCCTGGTCGCGCTGCTCGCGGTGCTGATCGTGCTGAACCTGCGCTCCAACCGGGCGATGATGAACGCCGCCGAGGGACAGCCGGGCGCGGCGGCGTCGATCCTGGAGACCATGCGCGGCGACTGGCGGGTCACCCCGGCGGTCAGCTCGACCACCCAGATGGACATGGTGCACCTGGTCGTGGGCCGGCCGGGGGTGATCCTGCTCGCCGAGGGCAACCCGCAGCGGATCCGCAGCCTGCTCGGCCAGGAGAAGCGCCGGCTGTCCAAGGTGATCGGCACCGCGCCGCTCTACGACTACCTGATCGGGCCGGGCGAGGACGAGCTGCCGATCCGCAAGCTGCGGACGACGCTGATGCGGCTGCCGCGCAACCTGAGCGGCAAGGACGTGAACGCCCTCGACAAGCGGCTCAAGGCGCTCTCCGCGGCCCGCCCGCAGATGCCGAAGGGCGCCATCCCGAAGAACATGCGCCCGTCCAAGGGCGCCTTCCGGCAGATGCGCGGCCGCTAACCCAACCTGTAAGGAAGGGCCCCTTCTTATCGCTTTCGGTATAGGAAGGGGCCCCTCCTAACGCCCGGCGCCGGTGTCACCCCGGGCAGAGCGGGGTGGTCGGGCGGACGCCGCCGGGCGGGCCGGTTCGAGCCGGTCGGCGACCAGCCGCAACGCCGCCGCGGTGGCCCGGCGTACCGCGTGGAGCGCGGCCCCGGACCGCCGGACCGGATCCGGCCGGATCGGCGCGTCCGGACGGGCGGACCGCAGGTGCCGCTCGGTGGCGCCCAGCGCGAGGTGGTAACCCAGGGGGTCCATGGTCACGTCCTTTCGACAGGGCCGGTCGAGGATCGAACGACCAGTTCGGTGGGGAGGAGCACCTGACGGGCGGTCGGGTCCTCGGGCGGGTCGAGCAGCAGCCGGCCGGCGATCAGTCCCTTCTCCATCGCGGGTTGGCGGATGGTGGTGAGTCCCGCCGGGGCCGCCTCCGGGATGTCGTCGAAGCCGGTCACCGAGACGTCGCGGCCGGGACGCAGGCCGCGCTCGGCCAGGGCGTCGAGGACACCGAGGGCGAGCAGGTCGGTCACCGCCAGCACCGCGGTCGGCCGGTCGGCCCGGTCCAGCGCGTACGCCGCCGCGCGCGCCCCCTCGGCCCGGCCGTTCGCGCTGGCGTTGACGAGCAGCAGGTCGGACCAGCCGACGCCGACCCCGGCCAGACCGTCGAGGAAGCCCCGCAGCCGCTCCCGGGTGACGTCGTACCGGATCTCCGCCAGGCCGGCGAGGGTCACCGGCCCGACCCGGCGCTCGGCGACCAGGAAGTCGGAGACGACGGCGACCCGGCGGTGGCCCAGCCCGGCGAGGTGCACGGCGGCCGCCCGGGCCGCCCCGACCTCGTCGATGCCCACGTACATGGCGTCGGGGGCGTCCCGCGCCGGTCTCTCCGCCGCGACCACCGGCACGCCACGGGACCGGGTCGCGGCGAGCGCGGCGTGCCAGGCGGGTACGCAGTAGACGCAGAAGCCGTCGACGGCCGCGTTCCGTACCACCTCGACCGCGGTCTCCTCGTCGGCCTCGGAGAGCGGCACCAGCAGGAGGCCGCTGGCGTGCCGCTCGGCCGCCTCGGCGAGGCCCCGCAGGAACCGCACCGCGTACGGGTCGGTGAACGCCTGGGAGAGCGCCGGGGTGAAGAGCACCCCGATCGCCCCCACCCGTCCCCGCCGCAGCGAGCGCGCGGTCGGGTTCGGTCCCGGGTAGCCCAGCGACCGCGCCGCCTCGTGGATCCGCTGGCGCAGGGCGGGTGACAGCTGGTCCGGCCGGCTGTACGCGTTCGACACCGTGCTGCGGGAGACGCCCACCGCGTCCGCCACGGTCTGCAGGGTCGGCTTCACGAATCCCGCCTTCTGTATCGATCCAGTGCCCTTCTGAATCGATACAGTACGCCAGCGCGTGCAGGTACGCCATCCGGATCGGACGATCGATTCCGCGACCTGAGCCGGTGCCCGCCAGGAGGCCAGGAGGTCCGGAGGCCAGGAGGTCCGGAGGCCAGGAGGGCCGGCTCAGCAGCGCCGTCCCGGGCGGGTCAGCCCGGGGTGTGCACGTTCGGGCGGTCAGCGCCCCGTGGCCGAGGGCTGGGCCGGACGCGGCGGGGCGGCCACCACGACGGAGCCGACCGCCCGGTCGTGCCACCCGCGACGGTGGCGATCCATGATCAGCGCCGGCACCACCAGGCCGAGCAGGGCGCCCCGCAGCAGCGCGCGGATCACCCCGATCCGCCCGCCGTCGGTGAAGGAGACGCACCTGATCCGGGCCAGCCGCATCCCCGGGGTCTGCCCGAAGAGGCCGACGAAGAAGCCGTACTCGGCGATCAGGGTCACGACCGGCGACCAGCCGTCGCGTACCGGATCACCGAAGAAGCTGGCCACCAGGATGCTGAGCGCCCAGTCGACGACGAGGGCGCCGAAGCGGCGCGCCAGGGTCGGCGGTTCGAAGCGCGGATCGGCCGCCGGCGCCACCGGAGCCACACTGTCGTCCTGTCTCGCCACGGGGAGTCAGGGTATCCGCGGGTCGGCGCGGCCCTCCCGGCGCCCCGCCGCAGGTGGAGGGCCGACCGCGGTCCAGCGCGGCGGGCGCGCGACAACGCGGGTCACGCGGTCGGGTCGGCGGTACCATGCCCGGTAGAGGATCCGCGGTCACCAGCGGAGATCACGCTCCGCAGACGACGTAACACGGCAGAAACATCAGAGACACGCTCGGGCAATCGCTTGGCCATAGCGTCGCCACCAGCCTAGCCATCAGTGGACGTGCCAGGAGGACGTGTGTTCGCCAACCCCGAGGAACTCCTGCGATACCTCAAGAACGAGGACGTGAAGTTCGTCGACGTACGTTTCTGTGACCTGCCCGGCGTGATGCAGCACTTCAACCTGCCGGTCGAGTCGTTCGACGATGCGGTCTTCACCGACGGTCTCGCCTTCGACGGATCCTCGATCCGTGGTTTCCAGGCGATCCACGAGTCGGACATGCTGCTGCTCCCCGACGTCGCCACGGCCTTCATCGACCCCTTCCGGACGCAGAAGACGCTGGCCCTCAACTTCTTCATCCACGACCCGTTCACCCGCGAGCCCTACTCGCGGGACCCCCGGAACGTGGCGAAGAAGGCGGAGGCGTACCTCGCCGCGAGCGGCATCGCGGACACCGCCTACTTCGGAGCGGAGGCGGAGTTCTACATCTTCGACTCGATCCGGCACGAGACCTCGGCGCACCAGGCCTTCTACTACATCGACTCGATCGAGGGCGCCTGGAACACCGGCCGCGAGGAGGAGGGCGGCAACCGGGGCTACAAGACCGCCTACAAGGGTGGCTACTTCCCGGTCCCGCCGGTCGACCACTACGCCGACCTGCGCGACGGCATCGTGCGCCGGCTGATCGACTCCGGTTTCACCGTGGAGCGTTCGCACCACGAGGTGGGCACCGCCGGCCAGGCCGAGATCAACTACAGGTTCTCCACCTTGCTGCACGCCGGTGACCAGCTCCAGCTCTTCAAGTACATCGTGAAGAACGAGGCGTGGGCGGCGGGCAAGACGGCCACCTTCATGCCCAAGCCGCTCTTCGGCGACAACGGTTCCGGCATGCACACCCACCAGAGCCTCTGGCTGAACGGCGAGCCGCTGTTCTACGACGAGACCGGCTACGCGGGGCTCTCCGACACCGCGCGCTGGTACATCGGCGGCCTGCTGCACCACGCCCCGTCGCTGCTGGCCTTCACCAACCCGACGGTCAACTCGTACCGCCGGCTGGTGCCGGGCTTCGAGGCGCCGGTCAACCTGGTCTACTCGCAGCGCAACCGGTCGGCCTGTACCCGCATCCCGGTGACCGGCAGCAACGCCAAGGCGAAGCGGGTCGAGTTCCGGGTGCCGGACCCGTCGGCCAACGTCTACCTCGCCTTCTCGGCGATGATGCTGGCCGGCCTGGACGGCATCAAGAGCAAGATCGAGCCGCCGGAGCCGATCGACAAGGACCTCTACGACCTCCCGCCGGAGGAGTGGGGCTCGGTCAAGCAGGTCCCCGGCTCGCTGCCCGCGGTGCTCGACTCGCTGGAGGCCGACCACGACTTCCTGCTGGAGGGTGGCGTCTTCACCCCCGACCTGATCTCCACCTGGGTCGACTACAAGCGGACCAACGAGGTCGACCCGGTCCGGCTGCGGCCGACCCCGCACGAGTTCGCCATGTACTACGACTGCTGAACGCCTCCACGCCTCACCGGTTCGGGCCGGTCCGCCAGCACGGCGGGCCGGCCCGGCCGCATTCCGGGCACCTCTCCTCGGGAAGTCGGCGTCTCCTCCGGTCCCTCGACGCGCCGATAGCTTCGGTACCGATATAGCGTTGTAGACGATATATTGACGCGATGACCACACCCAGCCCGTTGCGGGAACCGACGTTCCTGATCCTCACCGCACTCGCCCGGGAGCCGATGCACGGGTACGGCATCGTCAACGAGGTTGCCGCGCTCTCCGAGGGGCGGCTCGCGCTGCGTCCCGGCACGCTCTACGGCGCCCTGGACCGGCTCACCGAGGAGGGGCTCGTCGCGCCCGACCGCGAGGAGGTCGTCGGCGGCCGGCTCCGCCGCTACTACCGGCTGACGGAGGCCGGGGACGCGTCGCTGGCCGCCGAGACCGAACGGTTGCGCCGCAACGTCGAGGCCGCCAGCCAACGGCTGCGGGCCCGCGCCCGCCCCGCCGCCCGACCCGACGGCGCCACCCGGGGTTTCCTCCCCCGCCCGACCCCGACCGTCCGCCCCGTCTCCCGACCGGCCGGAGGCCCGGCATGACCGAGCCCACCACGCCCACCACGCCCACCGAGCCCAACGAGCCGGACGCACCCACCGCGCCGAACGCAGCCGACGCTGCGACGACACCGGCCGCACCGACGTCGCCACCGAATCCGGACGGCGGCGGGATACCGCTGGAGCGCCGCTACCGGCGATTGCTGCGCGCCTACCCGGCCGGCTACCGCGCCGGCCGAGGCGAGGAGATCGTCGGTACGTACCTCGATCTGGTGGACCCGCAGCGGCGCTGGCCCTCCGCGGAAGACGCCTTCGACATGCTGCGTGCCGGGCTGCGGCAGCGGCTGCGCGAGTACGGCGCCCTGGGTCTCGCCGCCGGCCTGCCGACCGCCGCGACGATCGCGCTGGGCACCCTGATGGCGCTGGCGGCGTTCCTGCTGCCTCAGGTCGAGTTCGCGAACCCGCGTTTCGCGCGGGTGGAATCGGTGGGTCCGGTCCAGACCCTCGGTGCGCTGATCTGGGCCGGCTGGCTGCTCGTGGGGCTGGTCGCGGCGGCGCTGCCGGGGCGCTGGGCCCGGCGGACCGCGGCCGGTACGGTGCTGCTGACCCTCCTCCTGCCGCCGGTGTCCGCGCTCACCGGCCTGCCCCGGCCGCCGCTCTTCGTGCTCGTCCCCGCTCTCGCGCTCGGCCTGACGGCGCTGGCGCTGCCCGCGGATCCAGGGTGGATCCAGCGGATCACTCCGCTGCTCGGGGCGGGGGTCGGGGTGGCCGTGTCCGAGGGATTCCGGTACGCCCAGGGCAGCGGACGGTGGTTCACCTCGTACCTCTCCACGCCGGAGACCCTGGCCATGGCCGGTGGGCCGGTGGTGGCGCTCGCCCTGGTCGTCGGCATCGGCCGGGCGCTGCGGGGTGACGACAGCGGCCTGTGGGCAACCCTGCTGTTGATGACCCCGGCCGGCCTGCTCTGCGTGGAGCCGCTCGCCCGTGGTTCCTGGGGTGCCCGGGGCGGCGGCCCGACCTGGTGGATGTACGCCGCGACGGCCGCGCTGGTCGTCCTGGCGGGGGCCGCGGTGCTGGCCGCCGCGATCGCCGGGCGGGCCGTCCGGCACCGGGCGGTCCGGAGGCGGACGCACTCCCACCCGTGCCCGACCTGTGGGCAGCACACCATGACACCGCCACCGCCGGTCGCCGGCTGACCGGCCCCTGGCCGGGCACGGGCCGACCGCCCCCTGGTCGGGCACGGGGCCGATCAGGTGACGGACGGGACGTGGGACGGATCGGGGGCGTGATCGTGGTGATCAGGGAGCCGGCATTCCGGCGCGCCGAGCGGTTCCCTGATCACCTCGGCGGGGGCGGTGGACCGAGGCGGGCGGTCAACTCGCGTACCACCTCGACCAGCAGGTCGATGTCCGCCTCGGTGGTCCGCCAGTTCACGATCGCCGGGCGCAGGGCGACCCGTCCGTCGTAGACGGTGGTGCCGGCGTAGACCCGGCCGTCGTCGAGCAGGGCCGCACCGAGCCGACGGTTGAGGTCGTCGAGTTCGTCCGGGGGCACGTGCCCCGGACGGGCCCGGAAACAGACGATGCAGAGCGGCACCTCGGCCAGCCGTTCCAGGTCGGGTGCCTCGTCGACCAGCCGGGCGAGCCGCTGGGCCAGGTCGAGCTGCCGCTCCACCATCGACCGGTGGCCGTCCCGGCCGTACGCGGCCAGGGTCGCCCAGATCGGCATCGACCGGGCCCGCCGGGACGACTCCGGGCCGTGCAGCGCGTAGTCCATGTCCCGGGCGGCGGGCGCGGCCGGCTGGACCGAGCGGGCCGACCCGGGGCGCTGCCCGGCCGACCCTCCCCCGTCGGCCCAGAGCGGGCTGCCCGGCCCCGGCAGGTACGTGGTGCCCGGCATGCCGAACGCCGCCGGCAGCCGGGACGGCTCACGCAGGAACGCGAAGCCGCTCTCGTACGGCACGTTGAGCCACTTGTGCCCGTCACACGCGATCGAGTCGGCCCGCTCGACGCCCCGCAACAGTCCGGCGGTACGCGGGGACAGCGCGGCGAAGAGCCCGAACGCGCCGTCGACGTGCAGCCACGCGCCGTACCGCTCGGCGAGGTCGGCCAGGGCGTCGATCGGGTCGAAGTCGCCGGCGTTGACCTCGCCGGCGTTGGCGATCAGCACGGCCGGCCCGGCCAGCTCGGCGAGCCGCCGCTCGATCGCCGGCAGATCGACCCGGCCCACCCGGTCGCGGGCGTACACCTCCACGGTGTCGCGTCCGTGGCCGAGCATCTGCAACGCCTTGCGGGCGCTCGCGTGCACGTACCCGCCGGAGAGCACCGGCATCCGGGGCAGCGCGGCGAGCCCGTCGGCCGCCACGTCCACGTCGTGCTGCTCGGCCCACCAGTGCGTCGCCACGGACAGGGACGTGAAGTTGGCGAAGGTGGCGCTGGCGACCAGCGCCCCGCCGTACGAGTCGGGGAGGCCGAACAGCTCGCGCAGCCAGCGCAGCGCGATCGTCTCCAGTTCGGCGGCGAGCGGTGAGGAGGCCCGGAAGCCGGCGTTCTGGTCCAGCAGCGAGGCGGTCCAGTCGGCGGCGAGAGCGGCCGGGGTGGCCCCGCCGATGACGAAGTGGAAGAAGCGCGGGCCGGCCGAGTGGGTCGCCGCGGCGGTGCCGACCCGCAGCAGCCGGTGCAGGGCGGCGGCCGTCCCCTCGCCCTTCTCCGGGAGCCCGCCGTCCTCGGTCAGGGCGGAGAGCTCGGCGAGCAGCGGTTCGGTTGCCGGGTCGTACACCGGGCGGTCGGCGAGCGAGTCCAGGTACGGGCCCGCGGCCGCGTACACCTGCTCCAGCGCCGCCCCGGCCGCGTCCCGGTCGTGCAACGGATCCCCCACGCCGACCCCCCTTCTTCGCGCTCTGCGATCCCCTGCCACCCTGCCAGCCCCGGCCGGTCCCAGCAGCGGGCCAATTCCCAACCCGTGGCCGTGCCCCGCGCCGCCGAGGGGGCTGGCTGCCGATGATCAGGGAGTCGGACCCGCGACCCGCCGTACGACACGCGGAACCGTTCCCTGATCACCGGGGTCGGGTGGGGGCACTCGGGTCAGGTGGGGCACTGGGGGCCGGGGTCGGTGAGGGTGGCGGTGAGGCGGTAGCGGCCGGGATGGGTGGTGCGCAGGACGGTCCATTCGGCGTGCGGGGCCAGGCAGGCTCCCGGCCCCTCGACCCGCAGCCAACGGGACCAGCGGAGGCGGACCAGGGTCTCCCCGGGCGTGGGCACGTCGACGGTCAGTTCCGCCGGGGTGGCGCGGACGAGTTGCGGAGCCGGTGCGGGGGTGCCGGGAGCGGGGGGAGCGTCCGGCGGATCGCCGCCGTCCGGCGTCGTGGACGGGGCCAGGGCGTCCACGATGGAGGGTGGGCCCGCCACGGCGTACAGGGTCCAGTCCGGGTGCTGCCAGACCGGTGTCAGATACGGCAGGCCGCCCCGGACCAGGTCCGCCTCCCGCCGGCCGACCCAGGACGGCTTCGCGCCGGCCAGCGCCACGTACCCGACGCCGTTGTGCCGCAACCACCGGCCGTACGAGTCGGCGTCGACGCTGCCGTCCAGGAAGAGCCGGTTGTGCGCCTGGTCGGCCTGGCGCAGCCAGCCCCGGGCCAGCGGCGAGGCCTGCGGCACGTACGCCGCCTCCCAGTAGTTGGCGGTCGGCACCACCTCGATCCGGCCGGGCGGCCGGCGGGCCAGCTCGGCCAGCAGTGGCCGGAAGTAGTCGCGGGACGCGGTCGGGTCCCCGGCCGCCCGCAGGTCGCCGACCAGTACCGGCGGTTCCACGACCGCGACCAGCGCCAACGCACCGGCCAGGGCGGCCCCGGCGACCCGGGGTGACCAGCGCCGGGCCAGCCCGACCGGCAGCGCCGCGTAGCCGACCAGCACCGGCAGCGCGAACATCGCGGCGAGCCGGGTCGCGTTGAGCCCGACTGGCGTCCGGACCGCGAACGCCAGCAGCACGCCCAGGGTGGCCAGGACCGCGCCGATCCGCACCGCGCGCCGGGACACCAGCACCGCGACGAGCGCGCTCGCGACCGCCGCCGTGACGGTGTCGGTGAGGCTGATGTTCATCCAGCCGCCCGCGCCGAACACCAGCCCCAGCCCGGCCACCGGCACCGCGGCCCCCACCGCCAGCACCGCGCCGTCGCCGACGCCGCGTGCACGCCTCAGGTGTGAATAGGGGGCCCTTCCTCTACCGAAAGCGATAAGAAGGGGCCCTTCCTTACCCAGCAGGGCGACGCCGGCGAGGCCGACGAAGAGTCCGGCGACCGGGCTGGCCGCGCCGGCCAGCACCGCCGCGACCCCGGCCCCGACCCGGCGCGGCGCCGGCCGGGCGGCGGTGAGCGCCAGCAGGGCGAGCAGTCCGAACGCCACCCCGACCGCGTAGGTGATCCGGCCGGAGGCGAGGTTGCCGGCCACGCAGAACGCCCCGACCAGCCCGCCGAGCAGCGGCCGGCGGGCCCCGGTACGCCGCATCAGCAGGGCCAGCGCCGCTGCCGACCCGACCAGCGCGATCGCGCCCGCCAGCCGGGGCCCGAGCGTGTCGCCGCCCAGCCAGCTCATCAGCGCCGGGGTGAGCAGGCTGTACCCGTGCGGCGAGACGCCCCCGTACCAGCCGAGGTCCAGCGGCGCGAAACCGTACCGGGCGAAGAAGTCGGCGCGGGCGACCTGCGCGGACAGGTCGGTGCCGAGCGGGGGCGCCAGCAGGAACGCGACGGCGAGCAGGCCGGCCAGGCCGACCGCCCCGAGCACCGGGTCGACCGGGCGGCGGGCCGGGCGCCGGTCAGGCATTGAGCACGCGCTCCGCCGCCGTCCGGGAGCGCCGGGCGGTGCGCAGGTAGTCGTCCAGGAACTCGCCGGGATCGTGGCCGCCGAGCAACCGGACCACCCCGGCCAGCTCGACACCGTGCCGGGGCAACTGGTCGCCGGTCCGGCCCCGCACCAGCATCAGCGCGTTGCGCACCTGGGCGGCCAGGGTCCAACCCGCGGCCATCGCCTCGGCGTCGGCGGCGTCGACCAGCCCGGCCGCGCGGGCGGCGGCCAGCGCGTCGAGGGTACGGGTGTGGCGCAGCTCGGGCCGCGCGCCGGCGTACCGGAGCTGGAGCAGTTGCACGGCCCATTCCACGTCGGCCAGCCCGCCCCGGCCGAGCTTGGTGTTGGTGGCCGGATCGGCGCCCCGGGGCAGCCGCTCGTTCTCCACCCGGGCCTTGATCCGCCGGATCTCGACCACCTGCTCACGGGTGAGGCCCCGGTCGGGATAGCGCACCGGATCGGCGACGGCCTCGAACTCCGCACCGAGGTCGGCGTCACCGCAGACGTACCGGGCCCGGAGCAGGGCCTGCGCCTCCCAGACCTTCGACCAGCGGGCGTAGTACTGCGCGTAGGCGCCGAGGCTGCGTACCAGCGGCCCCTGTCGGCCCTCCGGGCGCAGGTCGGCGTCGACCCCGAGCGGCGGGTCGGGCGCCGGCATGCCGAGCAGCCGGCGCAGTTCCTCGGCGATCGCCCGGGCCGCCGCGCTGGCCGCGTCCTCGGCGACCCCGGGCGGCGGATCGTAGACGAAGAGCACGTCGGCGTCGGAGAGGTAGTTCATCTCGTACCCGCCGAGCCGGCCCATCCCGATGATCGCGAAGCGGAGCCCGGGCAGTTCCGGCTGGGTCTCCCGGGCCACCCGCAGCGCCGCCCCGAGGGTCGCGTCGGTGACGGCGGAGAGCGCCGAGCCGACGGCGGTGACGTCGAACGGGGCGGCCCCGGCGGTCGCACCGGACGGGGCGACGGCACCGGGGGCAGCGGCCGGCGCCAACGGGCCGGCCCGGTGCAGCAGGTCGGCACAGGCCACCCGGATCAGCTCGCGGCTGCGCAGCGCGCGTACCGCCCGGATCCCCTCGGTCGGGTCGGCCGGTCGCGGCCCCGGGCCGCCGAGGTGCCGGCCGGCGGCGGCGGCCAGGCCGTCCCGCAGCACGCCGGCACCGCGCGGGGTCAGCTCGGCGTCCTCGGCGAGCAGCCGCAGCGCCTCCGGATCGCGGGCCAGCAGGTCCGCGACGTAGCGGGAGAGCGCCAGGGTACGGGCCAGCCGGCGGGCCACCGGCCCCTCGTCGCGCAGTAGTCGCAGGTACCACGGGGTGCCGCCCAGCTTGTCGGAGACCTGGCGGTAGCTGAGCAGCCCCCGGTCGGGCTCCGGCGCGTCGGCGAACTCCTGCAGCAGCACCGGCAGCAGGGTGCGCTGGATCGCCGCCGTCCGGGTCACCCCGCCGGTGAGCGCCTCGATGTGCCGCAGCGCCCGGACCGGGTCGGCGAAACCGAGGATCTCCAAACGTTCCCGGGCCGCCTCCGGGGTCAACCGCAGCCCCTTGGCGGGCACCCGGGCGACCGCCTCCAGCAGCGGCCGGTAGAGCAGCTTGACGTGCAGCCGGCGTACCTCGCTGGCGTGCGCGACCCAGTCGGCGCGGAACGCCTCGACGGCGCCCCGGCCCGGCAGCGCCGTGTAGCCGAGGGCGTGCGCCAGCCAGCGCAGCGCGGCGGGTTCCGCCGGCACGGTGTGGGTACGCCGCAGGTGCTGCAACTGGAGCCGGTGCTCGACGCCGCGCAGGAACCGGTACCCGCGCAGCAGCGCCTCGCCGTCGGCCCGGCCCACGTAGCCGCCGACGACCAGGGCACGTAGCGCGGGGATGGTGCCCGGGGCCCGCAGCGACTCGTCCACCCGGCCGTGCACGAGCTGGAGCAGCTGTACGGCGAACTCGATGTCGCGCAGCCCGCCCGGACCGCGCTTGATCTCCCGTTCCAGCTCCCGGGGCGGGATGTTGTCGATGATCCGGCGGCGCATCGCCCGGACGTCCTCGACCGCCTCCGGGCGCTCGGCCGCCCGCCACACCAGCGGGGCGAGCTGGTCGATCCACTCCCGGGCCAGCCCGGTGTCCCCGGCGGCCGGGCGGGCCTTGAGCAGCGCCTGGAACTCCCACGTCCGGGCCCAGCGCCGGTAGTAGGCGAGGTGGCTGCCGAGGGTGCGCACCAGCGGGCCACGGTTGCCCTCCGGGCGCAGCGCCGCGTCCACCGGCCAGGCGACCAGCCCGCAGATCTGGATCAGCCGGGTCGCGACCTGGGTGGCGGCGGTCAGGTCCTCGTCGGCGGCGGCCACGAAGATCACGTCCACGTCCGAGACGTAGTTCAGCTCACCACCGCCGCACTTGCCCATCGCCACCACCGCCAGCCGGGGCGGCGGCGTACCGTCCGGCAGCTCGCCGAGCGCGATGTCGTACGCGGCGGCCAGGGTGGCGTCGGCCAGCGCGGAGAGCGCCGCCATGGTCTGTTCCAGGCCCCGGCCGCCGCTCAGGTCGCCCGCCGCGATCCGCAGCAGTCCCAGCCGGTACGCCTGGCGCAGCGCGGCCACCCCCGGCAGCCGGCCACCCGCCCCGGAGCCGTCCGCCGGCTCGCCCGGACCGTCCGGATCCGGGTGCAGCAGCCCCTCGGCGTTCGGCGGCAGCCCGTCGGCGCCGGTACGCAGGGTCCGCCAGTGGTCCGGGTTGGCCATCAGGTGGTCGCCGAGCGCCGACGAGGCCCCGAGGATCGCGACCATCCTGCGGCGCAGCCCCGGATCGGTCCGCAGGGCGGCGAGCAGTGCCGAGGAGTCCCCGAGGCCCACCGCCGCGCCGCCCGCCGACCGCCGTTCCGCCTCGACGATGCGGTGCAGCTGGCGCAGCGCGAGGTCGGGGTCGGCGGCCCGGGAGAGCGCGCTGAGCAGCTCGCCGGCCGTCTCGTCGGCCGGTTCCTGGACCCCGGTGTCCCACAGTCCCAGCCCGTCCGGGCCGAGCAGGTCGGCGGCCCGGACGGCGCTGTTGCCGTCGCCCACGCCGAAGCCGTACCGGGCGAGGCGGGCGGGCGCGCTGGTCGGTCTGCTCATCCCGGTGCGGTCCTCACTGCCCGAGCAGCGGCAGGGTACGCCGGGGTTCCGGGTCGTCGAGCTGCCCGAGAGCCAGCGCGGCGAACCGGGCGGCGAAGGGCTGCCAGACCTCCTCCAGGTCGGGCAGCACCTCGGCGCAGGCGGCCACCACCAGCTCCGGGTCGTAGTCCAGCTCGGTCAGCACCGCCGAGTCCGACGCCCAGTCGGCGATCATGGCGGCGTCGCACTCGATGTGGAACTGCAGCCCCCAGGCCCGGTCGCCGAGCCGGAACGCCTGGTGCGGGTAGCGGGTCGAGGCGGCCAGCAGCACGGCGCCCCGGGGCAGCTCGGTGATCTCGTCCACGTGCCACTGGAGCACGTCGGGGATCATCGGCACGTACCGGAACAGCGGGTCGCCGTCGGCCGCGTCCCGCTTGCCCACCACGGTCGGGCCGATCTCCGGCCCGGCGGCGCTCCGCTCGACCAGCCCGGCGTGCGCGGTGGCCAGCAGCTGGGCGCCGAGGCAGATGGCCAGGGTGGGTACCCGGTACCGGACGGCCTTGCGGAGCAGTCCCTCCAGCGCCCGGAACCAGGGCGCGCCCGGCGTGCCGTCGGGCGCCGGGTACGGGTTCTGGTAGCCGCCGAGCACCACCAGCGCGGCGTACCCGGTCAGGTCGTCGGGCAGGACGTCGCCGGCGTACGGCCGGAGCACCTCCAGCCGGAGGCCGGCCTCGGTCAGCCACTCCCCCAGCCGGCGTGCGTCGTCCGTGGGGTCGTTCTCGATCACCAGCGCGGTCGCGGTTGCGGTTGCCACGATGTCGAGGCTAGCCGGTGGCCCGGACACCCCCGGATAGGCTCTGGGCCGGCAGCGGAGGCGAGGGCTCTCGGCCGCCAGCGAGCGGAGCGAGGAGGTGCGGTGTCCGACGACCAGGCCGTACGCCCGCCGGCGCTGCGTCCCGGGGACACGGTGATGCTGGTGTCGCCCTCCGGGCCGACCAGGCCGGAGCGGGTGGCCCGGGGCATGGAGCTGCTCACCGGCTGGGGACTGCGTCCGGTGCTGGCGCCCAACGCGTACGCCCGGCGCGGCTACCTGGCCGGGGACGACGCGCTGCGGGCCGCCGACCTGAACGCCGCCTTCGCCGACCCCGACGTGCGGGGCGTGCTCTGCACCCGGGGCGGCTACGGCGCGCAGCGGGTCGTCGACGCGATCGACATGTCGGCGGTGCGGCGCGACCCCAAGGTGGTCGCCGGTTTCTCCGACATCACCGCACTCCAGCTCGCGCTCTGGCGCGGCGCCCGGCTGGCCAGCGTGCACGGCCCGGGTGCCGCCTGGCTGGACGAGCGCACCCCGCCGGCCTCGGCCGAGTCGCTGCGCGCCGCGCTGATGGGCACCGACCCGGTGGTGGTGTCCCGGGTCCCGACCGAGGAGACCGCTGCGGTCACCGTCGCCGGCACCGCCGCCGGTCCGCTGATCGGCGGGAACCTCTGCCTGGTGGTGGCGTCGCTGGGCACCCCGGACATGCCGGACCTGACCGGGGCGATCCTGTTGATCGAGGACGTCGGGGAGCCGCCGTACAAGGTCGACCGGATGGTGACCCAGCTGCGCCGGGCCGGGGTGCTGGCCGGCCTGGCCGGGGTGGCGGTGGGGCAGTTCACCGACTGTGCGGACGGCTGGGCGGTGGGCGTGGCCGACGTCCTCGCCGACCGGCTGGGCGATCTCGGCGTACCGGTGCTCGGCGGGCTGCCGATCGGGCACGGGGTCGGCCAGCTCACCGTGCCGGTGGGGGTGCCGGCGAGACTGGACGTCGCCGGCGGCACGCTGACCGTCTCCCCCGCCGTGCGCTGACCGGCCACTACGCCGGTACGCCGAACACCCGGTCGAGCAGGTTGCGGGTGGCGCGCTGGAGCCGGGCGTCGACGAACCCCTCGGCGTACAGCCCGGCTGTCCAGCCCAGCGACCCGGCGGCGAAGACCCAGGCTCCGGAGGGCGCCCGGTAGAGCGTGCTGTGCTGGGTGTGCGCCTCGCCGAGCCGGGTGTACGGCGAGGCGGCGAGCACGGCCCGCTCGGTTGCCCGGGGAGTACGGACGCCCGGCATCACCTGGTCGGCCTCGCCCGCCACGATCCGGGGTATCCCGTCGCCGTCGCGCAGCCCCGTCCCCGCCCAGAACCAGTGCCGGCTGTTCCGTATCACCAGGGGCGCGGCGCCGTCGACCATGCTGACGTACTGCGCGCCGATCAGTTCCTGCTCGGGGCTGCCGGCGGAGCGCCACTGGGTCATCAGCGGGACGGGGCGACCGCGGCTGACCCTGGTCTTGGCGCAGTCGACCACCCGGTCGTCGGGTCGCCGGTCCGAGGTGCCGTACCGGATCCGCCAGTAGCAGTTGTTGGCGCCGAGGAAGACCAGAGCGGTGCCGCTGTCCCGGGCCGCCGCCACCACCCGGCGCATCTCGATCGTCCAGTACTCGTCGTGCCCGCAGAAGATCACCGCCCGGTACCGGCGCGGGTCGATCCGGCCGGTGTCCAGGTCCTCGTTGGTGGCGTAGGTGACGTCGTCGCCGTACCCCTCGATCCACCGTGTGAAGCCGAGGTCGTGTTGGGCCGCGGTGGGGATTCCGCTGTCCCGGTACGGGCGGTCGTGGCTGACCGCGCGCGACCGGGGTCCGGTGGTCTTCCGGCCCGACGCCTCGAAGCCGTAGTACAGGCTCGCTCCGGTGCGTCCGTCGTGCGGCCACATGTTGTACGCCTGGTAGGTGCTGGTCGGGATCACCACCAGGCCGGCGCTGGACTGCGCGGGGTTCCGCACCACGAACGGGACCCACCGGCACCAGCCGTCGGCGTTGGTCAGCAGCGCCAGGTGGTAGCCGCTGACCCAGGACCGGTCCACCCGCAGCCGCCAGCCGGGCTCCCAGTCGCAGCGCACCATCCGGCTCTCCGGGTCCACCGTCGGCGCGGCCTGGGTCCGCCCGGCCAGCCAGGGGCTCGCGGCGACGAGCCGCCCGCCGGCGCCGTCGTAGTGCCCCACCCGATACACCTCGATCCGGTACCGCTGTGCCGGGGCGACGGAGACGTGGAAGTCGAGGTCGCCGCCGATCTCGACGCTGGTCGAGGAGGCGTAACCGGCGATCTGACCGTGTTCGTCGTCCCCGAACCGGCGACCGTCGATGCTGAAGCCGGCGGTGCCCGCTCGGGCGTTCTCCCGGGCCACCTCGGAGGTTCCGGTGCCCGACACCCACCGGGCCACGGCAACGGCCACTCCCGGTCCCGCGTCGCCCCGGTAGTAGGGGTCGCGCGGCGGGGCCGGCGTACGCCTCGACTCCCACTGGTACCCGGCGCCTCCCGCCGCGGCCAGCGCGCCGCCGGCGCCGAGTACACCCAGGGTCCGGCGTCGGGACCAGCCCGGTGATCCATCCGTCATGTCGCTTCTCCCCCGTGACGAGCGCAGCACCCATCGCTGTCCAATGTGGACAGTGGTGGCACGCATGTGTTGCGTTGTCCGGACCGGCGTGGGGCCCGTCCGCGTTTGCCTATGTCACGTCCGGGGGGTGCGCCCGGTTGCACCGCCGGGTGCAAAGTCGGCCAGCCGATACCAGGGAGGTCCAGCCGGCGTCGGCTCGGCACGAGCACGACGGCATTCCGATCCTCCGGCCGGAGCTTCCGATTCTCAGCCCGCTGACAGCCCCCGCACGGGTACGGCCCAGCGCGATGCAGCACGGTCGATCCGTCGTCACATGTGTTCCAGGAAGGAGACGCAGATGAGCAGGTTGCTGTCGCGCAAGAGGGTGCTCGGCGGTCTGGCCGCCGCGGGGATGCTCGCGGTGGGCCTCGCCGCCCCGACCGCGGCTTCCGCCGAGGAGACGCCGTCGCCGGCCCCGTCCACGTCCGGCTCGGCGAAGCCCGACGGCGATACCGCCGGGGACCGCGACCGGCCCGGGGCGGAGCACCGGAACAGGCTGGCCGAGGAACTCGCCACCGAACTGGGCGTCCCGCAGGACAGGATCGAGGACGCGCTCACCAAGATCAAGGAACGAATGCGGGCCGAGGCGAAGGAGCGGCCCGACGCCGGGAAGGACGACGACCGGAAGGGCGCGCTGAAGGAACGGCAGGGCGCCGGAACGGCCGCCGAGCGGGAGGCCGCGTTCACGGCGCGGATCGACCAGGCGGTGAAGGACGGCAAACTCAGCCAGGAGCAGGCCGATGCCATTCTCGCCGCGGTGAAGGCGGGCGTGCTGCCGGGCAGGGCCGGCCCGGGGGTCGGCCCCGCCGGTGCTCCCGAGGACAAGCCGGACGCGCCGACCGAGAAGTAGCCACCCGGCCGGGTGGGTGGCGCGGGCGCAGACCCGCGCCGCCTACCCGGGCGCGGTCGACCTCAGGCGATGCAGGCGCAGACGATCAGCGCGGCGCCGAAGTGGGTCGCCGCGCTGACCCGGGCGGCCGGATGCGGCTGCTCGGAGCAGATCACCTCGCCGAGCTTGCCGGGGGTGAGCCAGTCGAGCACCAGGAAGGCCAGCGCCATGATCCCGATGCCGACCAGACCGAACAGGGCGGTGGAGGCGAGGCCCTTGGTGAAGGACGTGTAACTGGTCAGGATCGCGGTGAAGACGATCCCGGCGATGCCGAGCTGGTTGGCCAGCAGCAGCAGCGCGGCGTTGCTGTTGCGCTGCACCCAGATGAGGTCACGCAACCGGCCGGGGGTGAGCAGGTCCACCAGCCCGAACCCGGCCGCCATCAGCGCGATGCCCAGCGCTCCGAAGACGATACTCTGCCAGGCTCCCTGGAACAGATCCTCCACCACCGACTGTCTCCCATCGCGTCCATCGACGCCGCTGGGTCAGCGGCGTCGTCAGGACGATAGCCCGCGGGCGCAAGCCGTCCGCGGCCCCGACAGGTTAAGCGGGGGCCCCTCCTCTACCGAAAGCGATAAGAAGGGGCCCTTCCTTACACCTCAGAGCAGGCCGAGGTAGCGCTGCCGCTCGTACGGGGTGACCTCGCGGCGGTACTGCTCCCACTCGGCGCGCTTGTTGCGCAGGAAGAAGTCGAAGACGTGCTCGCCCAGGACCTCGGCGACCAGCTCCGAGCCGGACATCACGTCGATCGCCTCGGCCAGGTTCTCCGGCAGCGACTCGTACCCCATCGCCTTGCGCTCGGCGTTGGAGAGCGACCAGACGTCGTCCTCGGCCCCCGGCGGCAGCTCGTAGCCCTCCTCGATCCCCTTCAGCCCGGCCCCGAGCAGCACCGCGAAGGAGAGGTACGGGTTGGTCGCCGAGTCCGGCGAGCGGACCTCGACCCGGGCGGAGTTCGGCTTGCCGTACGCCGGCACCCGGACCAGGGCGGAGCGGTTGAGGTGCCCCCAGCAGACGTACGCCGGCGACTCGGTGATCCGGTCCGGCAGCGCCTGCGGGAAGAGCCGCTTGTACGAGTTGACCCACTGGTTGGTGACCGCCGTGTACTCCCGGGCGTGGGTGAGCAGCCCGGCGATGAAGGCCTTGCCGACCTTGGAGAGCTTCATCGGGTCACCGGCGTCGTGGAAGGCGTTGCGCTCGCCCTCGAAGAGGGAGAGGTGGGTGTGCATCCCGCTGCCCGGCTGGTCGGTGAAGGGCTTGGGCATGAAGCTGGCCCGTACGCCGGTGGAGAGTGCGACCTCCTTGACCATGTGCCGGAAGGTCATGATGTTGTCGGCCGTGGTGAGGGCGTCGGCGTAGCGCAGGTCGATCTCCTGCTGGCCGGGCGCGACCTCGTGGTGGCTGAACTCGACCGAGATGCCGATCCGTTCCAGGGCCAGCACCGCCTGCCGGCGGAAGTCCCGGGCCACCGCGTGGGTGGTGTGCTCGAAGTAGCCGCCGGAGTCGACCGGGATCGGCAGCGAGCCGTCGTTGGGGCCGTTCTCCAGCAGGAAGAACTCGATCTCGGGGTGGGTGTAGAAGGTGAAGCCCTTCTCCGCCGCCTTGGACAGCGCCCGCCGCAGCACGTGGCGGGGGTCGGCCCAGGAGGGGCTGCCGTCGGGCAGCAGGATGTCGCAAAACATCCTGGCGCTCTCTCCGCTGACCCCGCCCTCGAAGGGGAAGACCTGGAACGTCGTCGGGTCGGGCATCGCCACCATGTCGGACTCGAAGACCCGGGCGAAGCCCTCGATGGCGGATCCGTCGAAGCCGATTCCCTCGTCGAAGGCCGCCTCCAGCTCCGCGGGGGCCACGGAGACGCTCTTGAGCGTGCCGAGCACGTCGGTGAACCACAACCGGACAAAACGGATGTCACGCTCTTCCAGCGTACGGAGCACGAACTCCTGCTGACGGTCCACTTCAACCCCTCGCACACTCTGTTCGGACCGGCCCAGCCGGCGTCCGGCCTAGCGGTCCAGTCTTCACCGGTTCCGTTTCGTCGACGTTACGTGACCGAGACCGGAACCGATGTACGGGGTGACGCAGCGTGTCCGCTTGACGGATTTGATCCGCAAAAATACGGTACGGCCGATTCTCCAAGATCCCGGTGCGGCCGGACCCGGGGTGCGGCCGGCGCGCGGAATGGGAGACGGTCCGCTGGGGCAAGATGGGGGCATGCCGACCCTGCGCCTAGCCCTCGCCCAGGTAAACCCGACCGTCGGGGACCTCGCCGGCAACGCGTCGATCGTCCTTGAACGGTCCCGCGCCGCCGCTGCCGCCGGCGCGCACCTCGTGGCGTTCCCCGAGATGATGCTCACCGGTTACCCCGTCGAGGACCTGGTCTTCCGGGACTCCTTCGTCGCCGCCTCCCGGGCCGCCCTCGACCGGCTCGCCGCCGACCTCGCCGCGGACGGCCTCGGTGGCCTCGCGGTGCTCGTCGGCTACCTCGACGCCGACGGCCCGGCCAGCGCCGGGGCGGCGGCGGCATCGAGCCACGGTCCACGCAACGCGCTCGCCGTGCTGCACGGCGGCCGGGTCGCCGCCCGCTACTTCAAGCACCACCTGCCCAACTACGGCGTCTTCGACGAGGACCGCTACTTCGTCTCCGGCGACACCCTGACGGTCGTCCGGATCGGCGGGGTGGACGTGGCGCTGACCATCTGCGAGGACCTGTGGCAGCCCGGCGGGCCCTTCGCGGTCGCCCGCCGCGCCGGGGTAGGGCTGGTCGTCAACATCAACGGCTCGCCGTACGAGCTGAACAAGGACGACCTGCGCCTGCCGCTGGTCCGCCGCCGCGCCGCCGAGGCCGGCGCGGCGATCGCGTACGTCAACATGGTCGGCGGCCAGGACGAGCTGGTCTTCGACGGCGACTCGATGATCGTCGGCGCGGACGGCACGCTGCTGACCCGGGCCCCGCAGTTCGTCGAGCACCTGCTGCTGCACGACGTCGAGCTGCCCGGGGGGCCCGCCGAGACGCAGGCGCCGGCCGGCGACCGGGCCGGCACCACCCCGGCCGGGGTGGAGACCGCCCACCAGGATTCGGCCGGCACGCCGGACGACATGGCGATCACCCGGATCCACGTCAGCGACACCGTGCCCGCACCGGCCGGACCGGCGGCCAGCGGCGGCGTCACCGAGCCGGTCGTCGACGAGGGCGAGGTCTGGCAGGCGCTGGTGGTGGGGCTGCGGGACTACGTCGACAAGAACGGCTTCCGCTCGGTGGTGCTCGGCCTCTCCGGCGGCATCGACTCCGCGATCGTCGCCGCCATCGCGGTGGACGCGCTCGGCGCCGGGCGGGTCGTCGGGGTCTCGATGCCCAGCCAGTACTCCTCGGAGCACTCCCGGGACGACGCGGCCGAGCTGGCCAAGCGGACCGGGCTGGACTACCGGGTCGAGCCGGTCCAGCCGATGGTCGACAGCTTCCTGGCCAACCTCTCGCTGTCCGGGATGTCGGTGGAGAACCTCCAGGCCCGGGTCCGGGGGGTACTGCTGATGGCGCTGTCGAACCAGGAGGGGCACCTGGTGCTGACCACCGGCAACAAGAGCGAGCTGGCGGTCGGCTACTCCACCCTCTACGGCGACTCGGTCGGCGGCTTCAACCCGCTCAAGGACGTCTGGAAGAGCCTGGTGTGGAGGCTGGCGACCTGGCGCAACGCGGAGGCGGCCCGGCGCGGTGAGCCGGCGCCGATCCCGGAGAACTCGATCAGCAAGCCGCCGAGCGCCGAGCTGAGCCCGGGTCAGCTCGACACCGACACCCTCCCCGACTACTCCGTGCTCGACGCGATCCTGGCCGGCTACGTCGACGGTGACCAGGGCCGGGACGACCTGGTCGCGGAGGGCCACGACCCGGAGGTGGTGGACCGGGTGCTGCGGATGGTGGACGTCGCGGAATACAAGCGCCGGCAGTCCGCCCCGGGCCCGAAGATCTCGCACAAGTCCTTCGGCCGCGACCGCCGGCTGCCCATCACCAACCGGTGGCGGGAGCGGAGCTGACCCCCCGGCTGTGACAACCTGCACTCTTCTCTGCCGGTGCCGTCGCCCGCGGTGCGACGATCGGCAGTGACCCGGGGACCGTGAGCGCGGCCTCGAGGTGAGAGGAGACCAGGATGTCCGAGCAAGGGATCAACCCCGCTCCGGCGGAGGTGCCGACCCTCTACGGCGGGCCGGCGACCCGGCGGGTGCGTACCCGCGACCTGCTCGCCGCCAAGGAGCGCGGCGACCGGTGGCCGATGCTGACCTCGTACGACCAGTACACCGCCGCCATCTTCGAGCAGGCCGGGATCCCGGTGCTGCTGGTCGGCGACTCGGCCGCGAACAACGTCTTCGGTTACGAGACGACGGTGCCGGTCACCGTCGACGAACTGCTCCCGCTGGTCCGCGCGGTGGTACGCGCCACCAGCTACCCGCTGGTCGTCGCCGACCTGCCCTTCGGCTCGTACGAGGAGGGCCCGGCCCAGGCGCTGCGCACCGCCGTACGGTTCATGAAGGAGGGTGGCTGCCACGCGGTGAAGCTGGAAGGTGGCCGGTACGTCGCCGAGCAGATCCGGGCGATCACCGGGGCCGGCATCCCGCTGATGGCGCACATCGGCTTCACGCCGCAGCGGGAGCACGCGATCGGCGGCTACCGGGTGCAGGGGCGGGGCGAGGCCGCCGACGAGGTGGTGGCGGACGCGCACGCGGTCGCCGAGGCCGGCGCGTTCTCGGTGGTGCTGGAGATGGTCCCCGGCGAGGTGGCCAAGCGGATCACCCACGAGCTGCCGATCCCCACCATCGGAATCGGTGCCGGGCCGGACACCGACGCCCAGGTGCTGGTCTGGCAGGACATGGCCGGCCTGCGGTCCGGCCGGATGCCCCGCTTCGTCAAGCGCTACGCCGACCTGGCCGGCACCCTCACCGAAGCCACCCGCCAGTTCGCCGAAGAGGTCCGCGAGGGTGAGTTCCCCACCCCCCACCACACCTTCTAACCAAGATCCGCGTGATCAGGGAGCTTTTCGCGCGTGTCGACGGCGCGTCGCGGGTGCAGCTCCCTGATCACGCGGATCTTCAAAAGGGGCGAGGACGGGGGGCGGGCGGTGGCGCGGGTCAGAGGTCGGTGACCCGGATGCCGGCGTGCGCCCTGTACCGCTTGTTGATCGCGATCAGGTTGGCGGTGAACGCCTCGACCTGGTGCGCGTTGCGCAGCCGCCCGGCGTAGATGCCGCGCATCCCGGGGATCCGGGCCGCGAGCGCGGCGACCACCCCGACCAGCTCCCGGTCCTCGGTGCAGATCAGCACGTCCAGGTCGATCCGGTCGATCTCGGGATCGGCCAGCAGCGGCGCGCTGACGTGGTTGAACGCGGCGCAGACCCGGGAGTCCGGCAACAGCGCGGCAGCCTGCTGCACGGCGCTGCCCTCCTCGACCGGCAAAGGGTACGGACCCTGCTTGTCGAAGCCGAGCGGGTTGACACAGTCGATCACGATCTTGCCGGCCAGCGGTCCCCGCAACTCGGCGAGGGTGGCCCGGTGCCCGTCCCAGGGGACCGCGACGACCACCACGTCGGACCGGCTCGCCACGTCCGCGTTGGCGCCCCCGGACAGCGCGGCACCGGCCGGTATCCCGGGCAGCGCGCCGATCTCCTCCGCCGACGACACCGCCCGCTCCGCCGACCGGGAGCCGATGAGTACCCGCTGTCCCGCCCGGGCCAGCCGGTAGGCCAGCCCCCTGCCCTGGTCCCCCGTGCCGCCGATGATGCCGACGACCAACCCGGTCACGTCGGGCAGTCCGCTCGCGTCGTATGCCATACCGGCCATCCTCGCAAACGACCGGTCCGGGACCGGCTCGGCGGCTCGGCGGCTCGGCGGCTCGGCGGCTCGGCGACGAGTGGGACTCAGGCCCGTTCGAAGAGCACCGTGCGGCGGACCGGGTCGGCGGTGACCAGTCGCACCTGTACCCGCTCCCCCAGCGGCAGCTCGCCGGTGCAGCGCGCCCGTACCGGTGGCTCGTCCAGCGCCACCGTGCCGGCCGGGCGCCGGGTCGCCCGGGCCGGGGCCTCCGGGGCGGGCGTCGCCGGACCCGCCGGCGAGGTCGCCGAACGGGGTGCCGGAGCGGGCGGGTCCACGTCGACCACCGCCGCCTCGAACGTCTGGCCGAGCCGGTCCCGCAGCACGACCGCCTCGGTGAGTTCCACGGCGCTGCGGGTGGCGGTCGAGGCGACCCGGTCGGTCGAGGCCATCACCTCCGGCAACCTCGGCAGCGCGGCCCGGGCCCACTCCGGCACCGGGCGCCCCTCGTGCAGGGCGAGGCAGACCTCGGTGGCGTACCGGTCGGCGAGCCGGCGCAGCGGTGCCGTCACGTGCGCGTACGCGGCGGCGATCCCGCCGTGCTCCGGCTGCTCCGGGACGGCGCCGTCGAACGCGGTGTAGCCCGCGCCCCGCAACAGCTCCGCCGCGTGGTCGAGGAAGGCGGCACCGCGCGGTTGCGCCGGGTCGACGGCGGCCACCACCTGTCCCACGCTGGCGTCGGGCGGCCAGGGTACGCCCAGCCCGGCCGCCGCGACCTGGAGCCCCCGCACCGCCTCCGGCTTCGGCGCCGGCATCGTACGGAGCAGCCCGACCCGGCCGGCGAGCATGATGTCGGCGGCGGCCATCCCGGTGAGCAGGGAGATCTGGGCGTTGAAGTCCTCGACCGGCACCGGTGCCCGCAGCACGAGACGCCAGCCGTCGCCGTCGGGCTCGACCTCCTGCTCCGGCAACGGCAGGTTGATCGCCCCACGCCCCAGCCCGCGTGCGGTCAGCAGGGCGCCGATCTCGGGCAGCAGTGCGATCGGCTCGGCCAGCCGACCGGCGTCGGCGTCGGCCTGCACGCCCGCGTAGTCGAGCTTGGCGCGACTGCGTACCCGGGCCCGCTCCAGCCGTACCGAGACGGTGTCGCCGTCCGGGTCGAGGTCGATGGTCCAGACGACGGCGGCCCGGTCGAGTTCCGGAAGGAGGCTGGCCGCGCCCTCGCTGAGCGTCTCGGGGTGCAGCGGGATGTTCCCGTCCGGCAGGTAGAGGGTCTGCCCCCGCCGCCAGGTTTCCGCCTCCAGCTCGCCGCCGGGCCTGACGTGGGCCGCGACGTCGGCGATCGCGTAGTGCACCCGGTAGCCACCACCCGGCCGGCTCCGCAGACACAGCGCCTGGTCGAGGTCGCGGGAGGAGGCCGGGTCGATCGTGACGAACGGGATGTCCGTGCGGTCGGTGTCGGGACGGGGCGGGCCGGCCGCCGCCTCGTCGGCCTCGCGTTGCGCCGCGGGCGGGAACCGCGTGGGCAGTTCCAGCTCGCGGCGCAATGCGCTGAAATCGATACGGGGGGCGACTACGCGTCGGATCACCACCCGTCATTCCTACCAGTGCCGCCGTCCGGACCGGGTCAGCGCGCCGCGCGGATCCGGTCCGGCACCGGTCGGGGAGGCCGGACAGGCCCGCGTCCGGCACCGTGGCGGTGCCGGACGGCGATGCCCCGGCGCCCCCAGCCGGGATCGGCATCGTCGGCGTCCGACGGGTTTCCGGGCCGGAACGTCCCCGCTCCCGGGACGTCCCGGCCCGGACTCAGCCCGCCCGGCGGGTGGCCGGACGGCCGGCCTTGCGGGCCGGCGACGTGGCCGCCGTCCTACCTGCGGCGCCCTGCCTGCCCGGCGCCTTGCGCGCCGTCACCTTCTTGGCCGGCGTCGCCTTCGCCCGGGTCGCCGGCGTCGTACGTTTGGCCGTCGCGCGCTTCGCCGGGGCCTTCTTCGCGGTGGCCCGCTTGGCGGGCGCGTTCTTGGCGGTGGTCTTCTTCGCGGGGGCCTTCTTCGCCGGGGTCTTCCGGGCAGTGGCCTTCTTCGCCGTCGAGGTCGTCCGCTTCGCGGCCGAGGTGGCCCGCTTCGCCGTCGAGGTCACCCGCTTGGCCGCCGTGCCGGTCTTACGCGCCGGGGCGGTCTTCTTGGCCGCCCCGGCCGCACGCTTCGCCGGGCTGGTGGTGCGCTTGGCTCCCGCCCGGGTGGCCGGGGTCGTCCTGGTGGTGGCCTTCTTCGCGGGCGCCCGCTTGGCCGGTGCCTTCTTCGTCGCCGTCGCGCGTTTGGCCGGCGCCTTCTTCGCCGGCGCCTTCTTCGCGGCGCTCTTCTTCGCCGCCGACGTGGTCGTACTCCGCCGGGCCGAGGTGCTCTTGGCGGCACCTGCGGTACGGCTACCCGCCGTGGTCTTCTTCGCGGCAGCGCGTTTGGCTGTCGGACGGGCGGTGGCCTTCGTTGCTTCGGCCATCTGTGGTTCCTCCTTGCGGGACATGCTCTCGGGGGTCTCCTCGCGGAGCACCACGGAGTTCGTCGACGCGGGCTCTCGCCGCGCCGGTCTAGCGCTCCTCCCCGGCCCAGCGGGCGTCCTCGGCGTCCCACGCTTCGTTGCGCTGCTGCACCCGCTGCAGCGCCTGCTCCGCGTCGTTGGCCGAGGGATACGGACCGAGCACGTACCTCGCCGGACACACCTCGGCACCGGGCTCCACCCGGTGGTGCCGGGTGCACCAGAAGTACTGCGCATCGCTCCCGCTGTCGCTCATGGCATCACTGTGCACCGCAAACCGACAGGGCGCTACCGTTTCAGACAAAATGGCGGGGTGACTTCCACAGTAGAACGGATCGGATAAGCCCGCGCCGGAAACGTCGAACTGCGCCCGTACGGTGGAAAGCCTTTTGGGCGCAAGGGATTCACCGCCGTGAGCGGCGTTGCGACCCGCCGGGTCCGCCGGGCGCAGGGTGCGGAAAAAATCTGCCACCGGTACGCCCCGAAGCAGGGCTTCATCGCGCTGACCTGGCACTTCGCCGCCCCATCTTCGAGCACAATTCGCAGTGTGGGCACGATCCGGCGAACGCGCGAAACGGGACGGCACCTCCGTGTGCTGTCAATCCTGGGGCTGGCGATTCTGCCGCTGCTCGCCGCCAGTGCCGGGTACGTGGTCCTCGCTATGGTGCTGACGCCGACGATCGAGGAACGGGCGCATCGGGAAGCGGTACGACAGGCCGCGGTGCTCGGTGACGCGCTTGTGCGCGGAGCGGCGGACGAGGCGGCCGACATCGGCCGGAGCGCCGGCCGCGACCCGAACGTCGAGGTGCTGACCGTCGACGGCGCCGACCGGCGCGCGTCGCCCGGGGTGCGGCTGGTCTTCCGGGTGCACGTCGCGGTGTCCCGGCCCGCGATGGCCGGCCGGGCCAGCGCCGAGGTCGACGTCTGCTTCCGGCAGGTGCTCGACCGGCAGCGGGCGGACTTCTCCCGCACCGAGGTACCGTGTCCGGCCGTCGGTGCCCCGCCGACGCCGTCCCCGGAGGGCGAGCCGGTCCCAGGCGCCACTCCAGCCCGCTGAGACGCGCCGGGAACGCTGGTCTACCGTCTCCGCATGGCCATCCCGGATTACGTCCTCGGGCTGCGCAAGCTGGTCGGGCACGATCTGCTCTGGCTGCCCAGCGTCAGCGCCGTGGTACTCAACGACGCCGGCGAACTGCTCCTCGGCCAACGCGCGGACGACGGGCGCTGGTCGGTCATCAGCGGTTTCGTCGAGCCCGGCGAGCAACCGGCGCAGGCCCTGGTCCGCGAGGTGTTCGAGGAGACCGGCGTACGGGTCGAGCCGGAGCGGATGTCGAGCGTGCTGGCGCATCCGCACACCTATCCCAACGGCGACCGCTGCCAGTTCCTGAACATCGGCTTCCGGTGCCGCCTGCTCGGCGGCGTCGCCCGGGTCAACGACGACGAGTCGACCGCGGTCGGGTGGTTCCCGCTCGACGGGCTGCCGGAGGTCGACGAGCACTGCCGGGTGACCGTCGAGCACGCGCTCGCGCCGGCGGGGACCGGCACCTGGTTCGCGCCCGACTCCGCCGCCTTCTCCTGGGGGCGGGCGGGCGGAGGGTAGTCCCCCGCGCCGGCCTGCCGGCGCCCGGCGGACGGCAGCGGGTCAGGCGCCGACGCCCTCCGCGCCGGAGGACGGGATCCTGTCCAGTTCCGGGTCGACCTGGAGAGCCAGGTCGGGCTGCCCCAGCCAGTCCAGCCGGACCGACGCCGCGTCCGCCCGCTCCGCCAGCGTCAACCGCAGGCCGTACACGCAGAGCAGGAGTGCCTGCAGGGAGTCGACGCCGAAGGACGCCTGCACCGCCTCGTCGCCCAGGCCCAGGACCTGGCGGGGGCAGTACCAGTCCCCGCCCGGCAGGGGGTCCGGCAGCGGCTTGCCGATCTTCAAGACCACCGGCGTACGGCTGCCGTCCTCGGCGACGGCATCCACCAGCCGCTCGGCCACCACCTCGCCGAGTTCATAGCTGGTCGTCATGCGTCCCCCATCTCGTCTCACGCCGTCGCGCGCTCGTCCCGCTGACCCCGGACGGTCGGTCCGGCCCGGGCCACGACCGTCGCGCCGGCGCCCGTGCCGCGCTCGTCCCACCGCAGGATCGCCCGGTACGGGTTGGCCACGGCACGTTGCCGCCGGGCGGTCCAGGTGCTGAACAGCACGACCGCGCCGGTGAGGACCACCGTGACCGCTACGGTGGCGAGCCAGCCCAGCCAGCCGGCCACGGTCGGGAGGGCGACGACAACACTTCCGGCGGCGGTGGCGAAGCCGACGAATCCGAACACGGCGTACAGGTTGTCGTTGGACGGGTCGCTCTCCGCTCGGACGGCAACGGCCACCGTGATGGCGAAGCCGAGCAGGAGGAGCGCGGCGAACCAGGGAGGACCCCAGGCCCACCATCCGATCAGGGTGCCGACCGACCGGGTCAGGGCGAGACCGAGAGCGAAGATGCCGAGCAGGGCCGCGATCGTGACCACCGTGTTGCGCACGAACACCAGCGCCTTCGGCGACTCCGGCCGCTCGTTGAGTGCCCGCCAGTCACGGATGCCGGTGACGCCGCGGAAGCCCGACTGCCACAGCCGCTTCGCCAGCTCGACCAGGGCGGGCGTGGGGAGCTGGAGGAGCAGAAGCTCGGTCACCCCGTCCCTGGTCCGTGCGGTGATCACCTCGGTCGCCAGCCGGCGGGCGAGGTGTGGATCCGCCGACGCGACCGCGTCCAGTATCGATTCGACCTCGGACCGCACCAGTGGGCTCTCGACGCGGCGGCGCGGGTGGTCGGTCCGCCGGTCGGCCTCGACGAGCTGATGGTGCAGCGTGTCCGGCAGAGGACCGGTGGAGAAGGATTCCTCTCGCGCGCCGAGACCGAGGGCCAGCCGGGGATCGACGGTGCCGAGATCTTCGGGCGCCTGCGTCTCGGTGGACCGGTCGATCAGCCAGCCGAGCCGGCCCATGGTGACCGCCATGCCGCCGCGGCTCCCCGCCGGCACGAACGGTGCCCACAACCAGTCGTACCCCTCACGGCTCCCCGCGCGGTGGAACGGCGCCGGATCGAACCGGTTGAGCTCGCTCTCGACGTCGGGTGCGCTGATCAGCGTGGCCAGTCGCCAGGCAGCTCGGATCGCGACCGGCTGTTCGCTCCAGAGTTGTTCGGCGATCGCGACGGCGGCCGCCGGGGTACCGACGGCGGCCAGGTCGTCGATGGCCGTGACCGAGCCGGCGCGGGCCCGGCTCACCAGGACCGGGATCGCGAGTTCCCCGGTGGATCGCAGCGCCGCGTTCGCCGCCGGAGTCCGGGGCGCCAGTTCGTCCAGGATCTCGATCGCGGCGCGTTGGCGCGACTCCGCCAGTGCGACGATCGCGTCCTCGCCGCCCGGGCCGCCGCGCATCGCCTCGTCCCGGAGGCGGCTGAAGAGCGCGTGCCCGATCGGCCCCGGGTCGCCGGCCACCGCGCCCAACGCGACGAGGACGAGATGCCTGTCCGGCATGTCGGTGCCGAGCCGCACCACGAACTGGTTCACGATGCGGGTGGCCAGGTCCTCGTCGATCTGCCGAGCCTCGGCGACGCACTCCAGAGCCAGCAGGCGGTCCCGCGCGTCACCGGCGAGCATCTTCCGCACGAGCTCGGACGCGTCCCGGTTGGCGCCGGCGCACCACAGCTTGACGGTCTCGCGCCACCGACCCGGATTGTCGCGGTACAGCGCCAGCAACCGGTCCGGCGCGTCGGCCAGCTCCACCGCGGCCAGGTACTCCTGGAGGGTGAGGTGCGCGAACTCGTACAGGAGATTGGTGTCGTCGATGCGGATCAGCAGGCCGCTGCGGTCGACGATCTCGTTGATCATCTTCGGCAGGTCGGCCTCCGTCAGCCGGAACCGGGGCAGGAGGCGACTCATCGCCGCGTACAGCTCTTCCTCGCTGATCACCCGGCGGTCGCTGCCGGGCGACGTCGCGCCCTGGGCGGCGAGGGCGATGGCGCGCAGCGCCATCAGCTTGTGCCCCGCACGGTACCGGGCAAGGTCGCGGTGCCGGCCGAGATCCCGGTCCCGACGCAGCAGGTGCGTGACCGCCTGTTCGTAGAACTCCGCTCTGGAGTTGGTCAGCATGGGACCGGCACCCGGGTCCGCATCGTGCAGTGAAGTGATCATTGTCAGCATCAGTGGGCTTCGGGCCAGCCGCATGAGCGTCGGATTGGCCCGCAGCGCCGCCATCAGCTGCTCGATCAGCTCCCGTGGGTCGGCCGGACGGTTCCCGACCGCGTCGCCGCGGCCGTCCTCACCGACGGGTTCGCTCTGCTGGCTGAACCAGAGCCGCAGGAAGTGCCGGATCCCGGCGTCGTCGAAGCCGGCGACCAGGACGCGTCCGTCAAACACCGGGTGCAGGTCGTTGTCGTACACCGCGTCCCGACAGGTCACCACGATCTGGCAGGTCGGATGCTGTTCGGCGAACTCCTTGATGTCCAACGCGATCTCCGCGCGGCGCTCGGTCACGACCTCGTCGAGCCCGTCGAGGAACACACAGAGGCCGTTGGTGGCCAGGGCGGTCGCGACGACCTGCTCGGCGTTGTCCATCAGGGGCCGCGCCGGCCGACGTCGGCGTTTCCGCCGGGTGTCGCCCTCCTGGTCCTCGCGGGCCAGGGTCTCGACGATGAGCTGTTGGATGTTCCGGCCACCCCGGTTGTACCGCGCCAACTCGATCAGCACCGGCACCCGGTCGAGCGGGGGCCCGGTCTTCGCCCACTGCAGCATCGAGTGGCGCAGCAGCATCGACTTGCCCGCCCCGGCGGCACCGACGACCACCGTCCGCAGGCGGCCCTGGATCTCGCGGTAGACGTCGATCCGCTGACCGTCCTGCTCGTACTGCAACGGTACGTAGACATCGTCGAGGGTGATCGACACATCCTGGAGAAACCCGAGCTTCATCGTGTTGTACGTCCGAGCCACCCACGCCCGGTACCGGGTCCACTCGTCGCTGCGGATCTTCCTCGGCCGGCCGGACACCCGGCGCCAGAGCCGGGCGAGGCCCGCGTGCAGGCGATCGGCGAAGAACTGCTGCACCACGGCACCGACCAGGGCGAGGAAGAAGACCCCGACCGCGGCGTACTCCAGGCCGAAGGGCAGATGCGGCAGGCTCGGCACAGACGCACCTTTCGACACAACGCTACCGGACGGCACACACCGTATCGGGTCAGGTGGATGAACAGATTCGTCCCGGTGGCCGGTCCCTGTCGAACGTCCGGTCAGCGTCATGTCATCCTGGCCGGATGCGGGTAGCCTCGATTCACACGTACCCGGTGAAGGGGTGCCGCCGGATGGACCGCGACACGGCGCGGGTCGAGCCGTGGGGCCTTGACGGCGACCGGCGCTGGCTGATCGTGGACGAACACGGGCTCGGCCTGACCCAGCGCCAGCACCGGGAACTGGTGACGATGCGGGCGGTGTCCCGGCCGGGCGGGCTGACCCTGAACGCGCCGGGGCTGACCCCGCTCGATCTGGCCGAACCGACCGGCGGCGAGGCGATCCAGGTCCGGGTGTACCGAGGGCGGCCGCCCGCACCGGTACGCGCCGCCGGCCCCGAGGCGGACGACTGGCTCAACCGGCTGTTGGGGCGCACCGCCCGGCTGGTCTGGCTCGGTGACCCCACCGGCAACCTCGTTCCCTGGCCGGTTCCGGCCGGGGTCGGCGCCGAGCTGAGCTTCGCCGACGGCACCCCGCTGCTGCTGGCCAACACCGCGTCGCTGGACGCGTTCAACGACTGGCTACTGGAGTCGGGCAGCACCGAGGGTCCGCTGCCGATGAGCCAGTTCCGCCCCAACCTGGTGGTCAGCGGTGCCGCGCCGTGGGCCGAGGGCGCGTGGGTCGGCCGGCGGGTCAGGATCGGCGGGGCCGTGTTCCAGGGCGCCGCCGAGTGTGGCCGCTGTCTGATCGCGACGATCGACCAGGAGACCGGGGAGCGGGGGCGGGAGCCGCTACGGATGCTCGCCGCACGGCGCAACGTCGGCCAGAAGCTCCTCTTCGGTCTCCAGCTGACGGTGCGGGCCGAACCGGGCGGGCCTTCGCCCGAAAATCGTACGGTCAGCGTCGGCGACACCGTGGAGGTGCTGGGCTGACCGGCACGGTCCGCCCGGAACAGCAGCGGTCGCGGACCACTACACCATTCACCTGACCCGCATCCGTAGCGGGTGCAGGGTCCGGTACGGGTCAAGCCCCGATGTGCCGGACCACGCGGTGAATGATGCTTGCGCCATGACACGAACTGGTATTCGGATCGTGGCGATTCTGTTGTTGCTGCCGATGGTGGCAGCGATCGGTCCTCCGTCGACCGGCGGCACCGTCGCGCCACCCGGCTCGACGTCGGCGGTTGTCTCCGAGAAGCGGATCGGCGAACGCCTGGTCGACCTGACGATCGAATCGGCCGCGCTGGGCGGCCCGGCAACGGTGCGGTTGCTCACCCCGGACGGATGGGATGAGCGCCGCGCCGGCGACCGATGGCCGGTGCTCTACCTGCTGCACGGCATGTTCGGCACGCATGCGGACTGGACAACGCACAGCGATGTCGAGACCCTTCCGGCGCTGCGCGACGTGTTGGTGGTGATGCCGGACGGCGGATCCCCCGGCGGGTACTACACCAACTGGTGGAACGGCGGGCGGTACGGGGCGCCGGCGTGGGAGACGTTCCACCTCGACGAGGTACGCACCATGCTGGAACGGCACTACGGGGCGGGCACCCGCCGCGCCGTGGCCGGGGCGTCGATGGGTGGATACGGCGCGCTCGTCTACGCGGCACACCGGCCGGGCATGTTCCGCGCGGTGGCCAGCTACAGCGGCCCGGTCCACCTCCTGCATCCGGACTCGGTCGACGCGTGGCGCACCGCGTTCCAGGAGGCCCCGGAGTATCTCGACCTGTGGGGCGACCCGGTCGCGCAGCACGCGAACTGGCAGCGACACGACCCGTACCATCTCGCCGCTCGACTGCGGCACACCCCGGTCTTCCTGAGCTGCGGCGACGGGGAACCCGGCCCGCTGGACGGACCGGACACCACCCCGGTCGACCAGCAGACGGAGGCGTTCGACCTGGTCCTCAACACCTCACTCGCGGCCGAGCTGCGGAAACGGGAAATCCCCCTCTCCACACACTTCTATCCGGGCACTCACCAGCCGCCGTACTGGGAACGGGAGCTGCACCACTCACTGCCGATGCTGCTGGCTCCCCTCGACAGCGGCCGACACTGACCACAGCCGACCGGGATGGTCGGGTTCCCCGAGGCCGACCGGCGGGTGGCGCCGCTAGTTGTACATCAGCGCGGCATCCCAGGTGGTCACCGAGGGCCGGCCCGTCGCGAACGCGTGCAGCGCGAGGGCGATCCCCGCCGAACCGAGGAGGAATCCCGGCCGGTCGGCCACCACCGGGGGCATGCTCTCCTCCCGATAGCAGAACGCGCTGTCCGGGTCGAAGCCGCTGAGCACGCGCCGGGCCATGCGTTCGGCGCCCGCGGCCAGCTCGGCGTCCCCGGTGTCGAGGGCCATGCACTGCACGGTGTGCAGGATCCCGGCCCATCCGTGGCAGAGCGCGAAGTCGGTGACCAGCTCGGGGCGTGCCTCGGCGGCGCGAACCGCCGCGTTCGCGCCGGCGACGGCCTCCGCGACCCAGTCCGGCCGCGCGAAGACCTGACCGGCGACCTGCAACGCCCGCGCGACACCGAAGGTGCCGTAGCACCAGGCGTCGCGCATACGCCCGTCGGAGTAGGACACGACCGTGCCGTCCTGGACGCTCACCCCGGCCGGCCAGTACGGGCCGAACTCGTCCGTCGAGCGGTAGGCGAGAAGCAGCCGCGCGATGCCGTCGGCCGCTTCGGTCGTGCCGGGCACCGTGACGCCGTCGCGCTGGGCGAAGGCCAGCAGCGCCAGCGGGCCGGCGACGCCGTGTGCGATGCCCAGGTTGACGAGGCCGGGTTCGTCCGGCCACTTCCCGATCCGGTCCGGCGAGTACCAGGGCGACGTCGGCGTTCCGTCGACCGTGATACCGGGCGCCGTCGCCACCTCGGCGAAGAGGCCGAGGATGGCGTCGAGCCCGGCACGTCCAGTCCCGTACCGGAGGTGCCGCATGAGCTGCAACCGGCCGAGCCCGGTGAGCCCGGAGACGACGTCGTAGTCCGGGTTGGAGCTGACCGTGCCCCGCTCCTCGATGGCGGCCCGGATGCGGGCGATGCCCCTGTCGACATCGGGCGCGATGAGGTCGTCGAGTTGCCTGCCGAGGTTGCTGAAGTCATCCGTACGCGTCCCGGCGCAGGTGGCGACGAACGCGATCGACACGGCGTCCAGGTACAGGCCCAGCCCGCTCGCCGGGACTCCCTGCGGGTTCTGCAGCGCTTGGGAGAGGTAGTCGTGCACGATCTTCCGGTAGCGGTCGTCCGGTTCGTCGCCGGCCTGCCCCAGCTCGGCGTAGAGCGGTGCGACGCCGACGTAGCTGTCGGCCAGGCCCAGCGGAATCCAGGGCTGGGCATACGCCTGCCCGGTCGGCTCGGCGGCCGCCGCCGAGGCGAGGGCGAGTGCGGCCACCCGCTCCGGATCGTCGAGCCGGGCGGCGATCTCGGCCACGGCGGCCGCGGCCTCCTGCCGGAGCGTCTGACTGCCTGTGCTGGTCGTCGTCGTCATGCGAGGTGCCGGTCCTTGTCTAGTCGGGCCTGCGCGAACGCGCGCAGCACGGCGTAGGTGGAGCTTTCGACGTCCCTGTCCGTCCCCGTGTGCCGGTTGTGCGACAGGTGCAGCAGCGAGCTGAACTCCGTCCGCTGCGGGGCCAGCCGCCCGTCGGCGACCATGTCCCGGATCAGCCGCCCGTACGCGGCCACCCGGGGAGCGCGCCGCCGCCACGCGTCGCGCAGCCGCTCGCCACCGGGAACCGCGCGGAGCGCGGCCCAGTCGTCGGCCGGGTCGAGCAGCTCCAGCACGCGGCGGCGGTGCGCCTGGAAGACCTTGTGGTACCGGTCGTCCTTCGGGTACGCCTCGACCAGCCACGTGTTCCAGTCGTCCGGTGCGAGGGTGCGGACCAGGTCGAGGTGGTTGGCGGCGGCGAGCAGTTCCCGCGGTACGTCCAGTCGCCCGTCGAGCAGCAGCGTGGTGAGTTCGACCGCCAGCTCGGAGTCGGCCGTGAACGCGTGCTCGGCGGCCTCGATCGCGTCCGGGCCGCCGTACCTGCCGATCTCCGGGCGGTAGGTACCGAGGATCATCTCCTCGGCCAGGTGTGCCGCGCGCAGCCCGGACAGCCACGCGTGTGCGCTCGGGAGCAGTTTGCCGTTGAGGTCGCCGGGGTCGCCGTGGAACCGGATCCGCAGCGACAACCTGCCGTCCTCCGCGTACCGGAGGAAGAACCACCGGTCGCAGACCTCGCGGGCCCGGCCGACGAGTTCGGGCAGGTGCGCGGCGAGGATCTGGTTCTGCGCCGCGGCCGGGCAGAGGACGCTGAGGTAGAGCCATTCACCGCCGGGCGGGTACGCGGCGCAGGCCGCGGCTGCCCGGTACCGGTGTCCCTGCTGCCGCTCGCTCTCGGCCCGCTCTCCCTGTCGCTCCCCCGGCGGCCTGCCCTGTACGGCGAAGACGATCTCGTTGGCGTGCCCGGCGGACCAGCCCCGGCCGTACTCGCCGCCCGCGGGTTCCTCGTGGATGGCCGTGCCCGGCTTGCGGTCGAGTTCGGCGCGCACCATGCGCAGGTCGGCCTCGCGGCGGACATCCGCGCGGAGGCGGTGGTCGGCGGAGGTCAGGCAGACGACGTCGGGGACCCGCCAGCGGTCCTTCCACTCCTGCCACCGTGCGCGCCACCGTTCCCAGCTCAGGTCGCTGCCGAGCAGCGAGGCGTCCGGGATCCAGCGCGCACTGGACAGCACCACCCGGCCGTACCGGACGCGCGGCAGGTACGGCAGCGCGCTGGCCGCCGCACCCCAGTACCAGGGCATGATGGGCGGCGCCCACTGGGCACCGATGTCGAGCAGCAGCCGGGCCGCCGGCGGCAGCATCGCGGGGTTCAGCGCGTGCGGCGCGAACGGCACGAGTTCGGTGCCGGTACGGGTGCAGTGCACCTCCATGCGGTCGTGGTGTGCCGCGATGGCCAGGTCGTCGAGCGTGCTCACCGTCGTCCCGGGTCCCGGGAAGCCGAGCCCACCGCCGATGGAGATCGCCCTGCCGGCGAGCAGCGGGGTGCGCAGCACGTTGAACGACCGCGAGGCGCCCGGGGGCACGCAGACCTGGGCCGGCACCGCCGCCGTACCGTCCGGCGCCGCGGTGTGGAGGTCGTGGAGCCGGCGCGCGACGGGGTCGGCCAGCTCGCCGACGGCGTCGAGGAACCGGCCGAACATGGCGCCGGGCCGGTTGCCGGTGTTCGTCAGCACCATGCGGTAGTTCCCGGTACGCAGGGCTTCGTCGTCGTCGGCCAGCACCTCGGCCAGCACCTCGGCGCTCTCGGAAGGTCCCGGCCTGCCGTCCCGGCGGGCCAGCCGTGCCACCAGCGCCTCGTCCAGCAGCACCTCACGCTGTCCCGTGAACGCGGCCTCCTGCGCCAGGGCGACGAGTGCGCGGTCGCGTCGCTTCGACCCGTCCGCGTCGTGGTGGTGGCCCTCGTAGTGGTCCGGCAGCCCCAGGCCGGTGATCGGGTCGAGCAGTTCGCGGAGCGGCACCAGCCGGCCCGCGCCGTAGCGTTCGACGGCGGCGATCCGGTAGGGGGCCATCGCCGACGCCGCGTCGGTCGTGGCGTCCTGTAGCCGCCACGCGATCGCGACCGCCGCCGCCACGTCGGCGCCGAGCTCTCGCGGGAGCGTGATGTCGGCATCCACCCGCAGGTCGACCTGGAGGACGTTCTCCGCGCCGTGCAGCGAGCTGGCGCGCGAGGTCGTGTCCCGCCACGAGTCCCGGCCGCCGCCGATGCCGGTGCCGGCGTACTCGCGGATCCGCTCGTCGAGCTCGGTCAGCTCGCCCCGGACGGGATGCTCGGGCGGCAGCCGGTCCAGGATGTGGCGCAGCGAGTCCACCGTGGTCACCGCCGGCAGCAGGTCGGTCAACAGGAACTCGCTCTCCACCAGCCCGGCGATCGCCCGGGCGATGACCGCGGGCTCGACGTCCGGGAACTCCGACCGCAGTACGGCGAGCAGGTCCGGATACCGGATCGGGGTACGCGCCGACGCCATGGCGAGGGCGGTGGCCCGGGTTCGCCGGACCGTGCGCTCCAGGTCGCGGTTCTTCGCCTGCGCGTCGTCGACCGGCAGGTAGGCGAGGACGAAACGGCCGTCCCGCACCTCGCTGAGCTCGTTGGCGACCAGTGCGAGGGTGGGCAGCACCACGGGGTCGGTGCGCAGCGTACGCACCAGCCCGGCGAGCCAGCCGTAGTCGGCGTACGCGAACTTGGTGTGCTCGGTGCCGATCCGGATCTTGGGTTCGTCGCCCAGCTCGACGCGGCAGACCCCGGCGAGCAGGCCGAACGGGGTGGTGCGGTGCGTCGCCCGGGAGAGGTAGCTCATCGTCGCGAAACACGCCCGCCGCAGCTTCGCGGGCTTGAGCCGGCGTGCCTCGGTCACGTCCCGCAAGGTTCTCGCCAGCGACGGGCTGGAGACGGTGATCGCTTCGGCGAGCACCGAATCGGCCGCCACCGCACGGAGAAACGTGAGGACGGCGTCCTGGTCGTCGGGATCATCCGGGGGCACCGGCATCGGATAATGCGCCGGCAAACTGGCCAGCCTGCCGATCGACACCTCCGCGGTCACCAGTTCGTCGCCGGTCCCGTATGCACCCGTAGCCGTCACCGCGTCAGCCTTTCGCTCGCCCGACAACAACTGGCTACACGACGCGAACCCCGCGGGTCAACACTTTACCGGCTATTCGGCGGGCGCCGAATTATGGCGCGGGTGCCTGGCACGCGGCTAGGCTCCGTTCCCGGAGGAGAACCATGCCGGCACCTCCGTTAATTGACCGAACCCGACACGAGAAGGGTAGTGACAATGGGCGAGTTCGACCTCGATTTGCAAACGACCAGCGTCTCGGCGGAAGGCACGGGAGCGGGCCCGGACTCCATCACGTTCTGGACGTGCTTCGCGACCTGCATGAACACCTGCGCCTACACCTGCGGCACGGTCACCCTGCAGTACGAGTGCCCCCGCTGCGCGGGCTAGTCGATCCACCTCGCCCCGTCCGGCTGACGAGATCGGGCCGGACCGGGCAGCGGTACACGATTCGCTGAACACGTGGACCGCGATTCTGTTTCGCCGTGTTAGACCCACGGCCGGCCGCCCTGGTGGCTTCCTGCCATTCAGGCTAATCGCAGGTTCTTGCCAGATTGATGGTGTGGTTGCGCCAGGAGGCCGGCCGTGGCAAAAAACGCAGTGACCGAAGAATCCGCGCCAGAAGAGCGCGCGACAAAGGATGAGACGGCGAAAGACGCGCTGTTCGGCAAAGGCGTCCGACTGGCCCCGGAGGACTGGCGCCAGGCACGTTCCGCGGACAAGGCCGCGATGGTTCGCCGGCTGCCGCACGTGGTGGCGTTGGTGTTGCGGTGGTCCTGGTCGGTGGACCGGGTCGCGCTGGTGCTCGTGGTGGGCTGCCAGCTCCTGTCGGGCATCGTCATGGCCGTCAGCCTGCTCGCCATGCGCGACCTGTTCACCGGGCTCATCGCTGGTGGCCGGGGACTGCCCGCGCTCCTGCCGCCCCTCCTGGTCGTCGTCGCCGCGTCCGTGTGCGGTGGTACGTGCAGGTCGGTCAGTCTGCGGTTCTCCGGGCGCCTGGCCCCCCGGGTGGCTCACGCGGCCCAGAGCGAGCTGCTCGGCAAGGTGGCGTACGCACGACTCAGCGCGGTCGAGGACCCGGAGGTCAACGACCTGGTCGCGGCGGGGCGGCGCGGTGTCGACGCCCTCAAACGGGTGATCGACAGCAGTGTGCAACTGTGCAGCGGTCTGATCTCCGTGGTGACCGTGGCCTCGGTCCTGGTGGTGCTCGACCCGCGACTGCTGCCGCTGCTCTTCCTCCCCCTGGTGCCACGGGCGTGGGCGTCGCTGCACATCGCCGGCCGGTGGCACGCCTCGATGCGCCGCCGGCAACCCCTGCTGCGGCAACTGGACATGCTGGCGCGGCTGCTCACCACCCGGGAGGCCGCGGAGGAGCTGCGCGCGCACCGGGTGCAACGCTTCCTGCTCGGCCACCACGACCGGCTCTCGCTCGAGTCGGTGGCCGAGGAGATCTCGCTGGCGAACCGCGAGGCGCAGGTACAGATGGTCACGAGCGCCGCGGCCGGTGGGGCGATGATGCTGACCTACGGCCTGCTGATCTTTGCCGCCGTCGAGGGGCAGCTCCCGCTCGCCTTCGCCGCCACGGCCGCGCTCGCCATCCGGACGGCGACGATGAGCGTCGGCGCGCTCCTCATCCAGGGCCAGCAGCTGTTCGAGGACACGCTCTACGTCTCCGACTGGGAGGAGGCGTGCCAGCGCGCCGAGGAGCTGTCCGACAGTGGCGGCGGGCGGCGGGTCACCGCCGCACCCGCCACCATCACCACAACGGGCCTGACCTTCCGCTATCCCAGCTCCCCCGCGCCCGTGCTGCGCGACGTCGACTTCACGATCCGGCGCGGTGAGGTCGTCGCCCTGGTCGGGGCCAACGGGTCCGGGAAGTCGACCCTGGTCAAGCTGCTCAGCGGGCTCTACCTGCCCACCGGCGGCACCGTCGAGTGGGACGGGGTGCCCACGGGTGAGCTGGACCGGGCCACGCTCTCCGAACACGTGGCGCTGGTCGCGCAGAAGCCCGTCGAGTGGCCGTTCACCGCCTCGGCCAACGTGGTCATCGGCCGGTCGCGAACGGGCACCGACCCGGGTCGCCGGGGGGCAGCGGCCGAGGCGACCGGGGCGGATCAGGTGGTCGAGAAGCTCCGGGACGGCTGGGACGCGCTGCTCGCACAGGAATTCTGGGGCGGTACCAACCTCTCCGGCGGCCAGTGGCAGCGCATCGGCCTGGCGCGGGCCTGGTACCGGGACGCGCCGCTGCTGGTCCTCGACGAGCCGACGTCCGCGTTGGACCCGCGAACGGAGATCGACATCTTCGACCGGACCATGGACCTGGCCAGGCAGGGGTCGATGGTCGTCCTGGTGACGCACCGGCTCGCCTCGCTCTCCAGAGTGGACCGGATCTACGTCTTCGAGCAGGGCGAGATCGTCGAACACGGACACCACGACCAGCTGATGCAGGCGAACGAGCGGTACGCCGACATGTATCGCATGCAGGCGGCACAGTTCGCCCGCCGTCCCGACCGGGACCGTTCCCTCGCCGGCCGTCGGCACCAGCCACGGCTGGCGGACCTCACGACCGATTGACGAGGTCCGGCCCCGGGCGACCACCGACCCGCTACGACGCGGCGGCGTTGTTGGGCAGACTGGCCCAGTCCATCGACTCGTCCATCAGCCGGACCAGCGCCGCACCCACGGAGTTGAGTTCGTAGAGCACGTGTCGACCCACTCGACGCCGGCTCACCAGTCCCGCTTCGGTCAGGGTGGCCAGGTGCTCGGACACCGTGCTGGGAGCGAGGCTGAGCTCGTCCGCGAGTCCCGCCGTCGTGTTCGGGGAACCCACCGCTTTCAGCACCATCGACCGGCCTCGCCCGATGAGTACGCCGAGCTTGCCCGGGGCGCTGGCCTCGGCGGGGCGGGCCGTCGTAGCGCCGGTGTCGCAGACCGCCTCGGCGAGGGTCGCCACTCCCCTGGCCTGGTAGACGATCACGGCGTTGCCCGCGTCGTCCGTCAACGTCGCGGGATCGTCGGTGTAGAAAATCAACGGCATGACGTACGTGTGGCCACGACGGTCGGGTCCGGCGTCACCGCGACGACGACACTCCGCTCCGGGGCGCGCCGACACCTGGGACAGCAGCACGGCCGGTCCCTCGGTCGCCAGCGTCCTCGCCCGATGCAGCAGCTCGTCGTCGAGCAGGACGCCCATCCGGTCCCAGACCGGCGCCAGCGCCAACTCCCAGTACGCGGCGAACCCGTCGGCCAGCCAGTCCAGCGCTGCGGTCGGATCGTCACCCATCCCCGGCGGCGACTGTCGTGTGACGTGTTCCGCCGTCCACTCGGCGAGCACCGGGTCGGTGCCGGACCGCAGGGCGGCGAGTTCCTTCCGCAGGCCGAGCCCGGTGGGGACCGTCGAGGGCCGCACGAGCGCCGGCCAGGGAGCGGGGTGCTGCGCCTGCCACCACCGCACGGACGCGAACTTCGGACTGCGGCGGAGAATCCGGTATGCCCGTTGCGACCAGCGCGTGTAGGGCCAGGGGGCCCGGTCGCCATAGCGTCGGAGAATCGACAGGCTGGAAAGCGTCTCCCACAGCTGGCTGGTGGTTATCCGCACTCCGGCGCTGTCGACATGAAATGGCTCATCCGACATGTGCGGTGCCCGGCAAAGGCGCGGCACAAGCGGCTCGATAAAGAGCGTACCGGTTACCCGTCGACGGACCGCGATGCAGACAAATTGCACGAGGTGAGGTCACGGGAACACGGCGGAGGAATTTCCGGTCGGCGGGCAGCAACCGTTCGCCGGCCCATTTCATTTTCTTCTCAGGTCTGCTCAGGGAGCCGGTCATGACTCTGCTGTCTGCCACAGGAAACCCCCGTATCACATGGCGTAGACACAACCTACCTGCACGGTCGGGAATCGACCGCAGCACAGCACGAACCGGGTCCGTGGTGGAGTACCTGCCTGCGCTTCGCACGACCGTAGCATGGCGGCTACGGACGTGCGCGCCGCAGAGAATCCGTCCCTCCGGCCCTCGACCACGTCGGCGCTGGTCAGTACGTATTCAGCGGGAGATAGAGCGTGCTGCCGTAGCGGTCCGCTGTCCACCTGGGACTGACCGGTTGGCAGAACTGTGGTGTGTCGTCCGAGCGGGTCCCGCCCTCGAATGGGGACTGCTGGCCGATCTAATGCGGCCGGGGACGGCCGAGCGGCTGATGCCGAAACACAGAGTGGCGGCGCCGACCGGGGTTGGACTCGTCGAACCGCTCGAAGCCGCCCCGCCGGACGGTCCGGCCGACCCGAGGCCGGACCGGGTAGCGGCCGGGCAGGCCAGCCGGTGCCCCCGGTCCATGCGGGCTCTGGGCGGTGACCCGGAGTACCTTGCACAGTTCCAGGACGCCTGCGACGAATAGGCGATCCTGGCCGGGTGGCGACGACCTGACCTTGGGCATGCGATGAGCGTCCTGCAACGGGAGTGGACTCCCGAGCGGCGAAGGCCGAGTCGCGATGCAGGCGCCGTTGCTATCCCGCTGCCCACCCGCGAGGTCCGGTTCACGGATCGTCGTAAGTCAGGAGTTTGTTCTTGGCTGCTGTGGGCCAAGGTTCGTCGCTTCAGCCGGAAGCCCTGAGGCGGTCGCGCAGGTTGGTTGGTCAAAATCGGTGGGCATGCCGGCGTCGCGGGCCAGGAGGGCTGCTTGGACGCGGTTGGTGACGTTCAGGGCTGCGAGGATGCGGCTGACGTGGGCCTTGACGGTGCTCTCGCGCATGTGCAGGCGGGTGGCGATGTCGGCGTTGGTGTCGCCGCGGGCGAGCAGGGCCAGGACGTCGCGTTCGCGAGGGGTGAGGCGGTGCAGCCGGGCCCGTGCGGCGGCCGTCCGCGTCTGGTTGGCGTGGTGATAGCGGTCGATCAGGCGACGTGCGGCGCTGGGGTGCAGTATCGCCGAGCCGGCGGCGACCAGATGGACGGCTCGCAGGATTTCGGCCGGGTCGGTGTCCTTGAGCAGGAAGCCGTCGGCTCCGGCCATCAGGGAGTCATAGACGTACTCGTCGACGTCGAAGGTGGTCAAGGTGATCACTTTCGGCGGGTGGGGCAGGGCGCGCAGGTGGGTGGTGGGGGAGATGCCGTCCATGTGGGGCATGCGTACGTCGACCAGGGCGACGTCGATGCGGTGGGTGGTGGCCAGTTCGACGGCGTGCAGGCCGTCGCGGGCCTGCGCGACGACGTCGATGGCGTCGTCGCCGTCGAGCAGGTCGGTCAGGCCCATGCGGACCAGGGCGTCGTCGTCGGCGATCAGGACGCGGATCACGGGTGCGAGGAGTTCTGCTCGATGCCTACCGGGTGGGGCAGGGTAGCTGTCAGCCGCCAGGTCCCGGCGCCGGCGGGTCCGACGTGCAGATGCCCGCCGAGCGCGGTGACGCGTTCGCGCATGCCCACCAGGCCGTAGCCGGACTCGGCCAGATCTGTGGCGGCTGTGCCGGGGGTGTTGGTGACGTCCACCGTGGTGGTGGGTGCGGTGTAATGCAGGCGGATGCGTACCGGCGCACCATGGGCATGTTTGCGGGTGTTGGAGAGCGCTTCCTGCACGATGCGGTAGATGGCGAGGCGGTGCGCGGTCGGAGCCTGTTCAGGATCGCCGTTGACGTGGAGGTCGACGTGCTGCCCGGTCGTGCGGGCCTGTTCTACGAGTTCGTTGACGTCGCGCAGAACAGGCGCGGGAGGGCCGTATGCGGAGTCTGTCTCGTGGATTGCGCCGAGAACATCTCGCAGGTCGGTCAGGGCCTGGGTGGAGGTGGTGCGCAGCAGCATCAGCCGGTCGGCGATCTGCGCAGGCAGGGTGTCGGCCTTGGTGGTGAGCACGCCGGTGTGCAGGGCGATCAGGCTCAGGCGGTGCGCGAGCACGTCGTGCATCTCTGCCGCGATCCGGGACCGCTCGGCCGCGCGGGCGGCTTGCTGGCGAAGTTCCCGTTCGGTACGTAGGTGCTCAACCTGGGCGTGGAGCGCTGCGGTCAGGCGGCGGCGGCTGCCCATCCACAACCCCCCCACCACTGCCAGCAACAGAAACAGCGTAGAACCGTACTGCTGCGGTTCCCACAGGGAGTTCACCGGCTGGGTGAACAGATTGGCGAATAGCGCGGTCCCCGCGCAGCCGATCGCGATCAGGGCACGACGCTGGATGGCCAGGTCGAACAGGGCGAGCATGAAAAGGAGAAGCATGGGCCATCCCCATGCCGCGGCCGCGGCTGTGGTCAGGACGGCGGCCACGGGCCACGGCAGCCGGCGCATCAGCAGGGCCGCGCCGCACAGCACGGCCGCCGCGGTGGGCACTGTCAGGTAGCGGAAGCCGGTGGAATAGGCGGTGTTGTGCACGGCGAGCAGGGTCAGCAGCGCCACCAGTGTCCCGCGCCCGTACGTGCGGCCTCGGTGTCTGTTCTCAATCACCCGAGGAAGGGTAAGCGCTCGTCGGCGTGCGCCGGTGCGACTCCTACGCGGGGGGCGGCCGTCTGCGCGCGCGTCCTCATCCACAGCGCCGCTGCCGTCGCGGCGGCGGGGATGCCGCCGACGATGGGGGGCCCGCATGTGAAGACGTGTTGCAGGACGGTGGCAGCTCGTAGCCAGCGCCGACCTGCGCACAGGCCCACAGGGCGGCGGCCGTGGCGCGGTAAGGTGCGATGCGCCAGGCAGCAGCAGGGATACGGCGGCCGACACCCGCGGTGTGCAGGCGATCCCCGGGCAGACGCCCGGCGCGAAGCGACAGAGAGTCGCCGACTATCACGGTGCGGGCCGCGATGGAGACCACCAGCAGCACATGGGTGGAGACGGCGTTCACCGGTCGGCGTCCACGAAGTTGCAACTGGTGGGTGGCACGGGGGATGGCAGGGACGGACGCCGCAGCCGCCACACCCGAGCCGGGGGCACGTTGCCCCAGACCGTTTCGCAGCCGGTGCCGTAGCGACGCTGGTAGTCGCTCATGATTTCATCGACCGCTTGGTGGCGGCGCGCTTCAGCCCGAGAGGCGAACAGGATCCGCGTCGGGCGGGTGCCCAGGTAGGCGAAGTAGGTCAGGGTGCCCTCGGCATGCAGCAGCTGCAGATACCGATCCATGATCGTCTCGACCTGGTGGGGCGTGAAGTTGGTCAACGGCAGGCCGGAAACGATGACGTCGTAACATCGGCTGAGCTTGAGGTGCTCGACGTAGCCCTCGTGGACGTGGACTTGTTCAGGCCGGCCGGCCAGGAGCGGGTGAGCGTGCACCAGGTGACGCAGCCGTTCGGCGAAGCGCGGATTGGCGTCGACGATGTCGAGGTGACTGCCCGGCGCCAGCTGCGCAATCAGGGCGCGGGTGACCGCCCCGGTGCCCGCACCGGCCTCCAAGACGCTCAGCGACCGGTGCCCCTGAACGCCTACGGCTGCGGTGAGCGCGCGCGCCAGGATTCTGCCGCTGGGCGCGACTGCGCCGACGGTACGCAGATCACGAGCGGCCTCGGTAAGAAACGTCCAGCCATCGGAGCGGTGCCGTGCGAAAATCCGATCGGCCCGGGTCGTGGAGTCATTCATGATCTCGACGCTAGGAAGCGGCACGCACCTACGGACCCGCCGATGTGCGAGCGTCCACCCCTACTTTCGTCGGTGCAGGCGGACAGGCATGACCTGATCGACGCCCGCCACATGTACGTCCGCGCGGCAAAGGCCCAGTCAGAGCCTGTTCGAGATGGGCTGATCAAGCAGGTGAAGGGTCGGCAGGCTTGGCGTCGGGCGGTTGAGTGGACGAGATTTGCCGACCGCCGGCAGTGCGCCGCGATCCGCGCGTCGGTCTGCAGGGTGCGCGCGGACCTGCCGACGAGCGCAGGCCGGCGGTACGCTCGTCACCGTCCGTAAGCCGGTCCCGCTGCCGGCCGCGCTCATGTGCACGCTCGTGCCGATGACCGGTACGTGATCTTGGAATGGCCCGGTCGACCTGGCCTGGGCCGTCTCCCGAGATTGCCAGGCGACCTGATTAGGGGCTTGTATCTCAAGCCGCTTGAGATCGCATAGTGGGCGTCGTGGTCATGAACGAGCTGTACCCCATCGGGGATGTCGCCCGGCGGACCGGCCTGAGCGTCAGCGCCGTCCGGTACTACGCGGACGCCGGTGTCGTCACGCCGGCCGCCAGCACCCCGGCCGGCCACCGCCTGTACGACGTGTCGGCCATCGCCCGGCTGGAACTGGTCCGGACGCTACGGGAACTCGACGCCGGCCTGGACGAGATCCGGCGGGTGCTGGCCGGTGAGGCGACGCTGCGCGAACTGGCCGCCACCCACCTGGCCCTGCTGGCACGGCAGGAGGCACGGCTGCGCAGCCGTCGCGCGGTGCTGTCGGCCATCCTGCGGCAGGACTCCACGGCCGAGCAGGTCACGCTGATGCACAAGCTGGTCGGCATGCCGGACGAGGAACGCGACCGGCTGATCGACGAGTTCTGGACCGAGGTCTCCACCGGCTGGGAGCCGCCGGAGCGGATGGTCGAGTGGTGGCGGGCGGCCCGGCCGGAGCTGCCCGAGCATCCCACCGCGGCCCAGCTGGAGGCGTGGATCGAGCTGGCCGAGCTGGTCCGGGACACCGAGGTCCGGCAGGCCGTACGCGGTGAGCTGTACGAGGCGTGCACCACCGGGGCCGGGCCGCTGATGACCTCGTCGCCGATGCTGGACGCACTGGAAGCGGCCACGCCGATCGGCCAGGCGGCGATGGACGCGGCGCGGGAGCGGGTGCCGCCGGACTCGCCCAGGGGGCGGGAGATCGCCGACCGGTGGATCGGATGGCTGACCGGCATCTTCGCGACACCGGACAGCCCCGGGATGCCGGACACGCCCGAATTCCGGATCCAGACGGCCGACCACATGCTGGCGGGCGCGGAATGGGACCGCACCCCGCCGGATCCGGAAGGACCGTTCGACCGGTACATGGCGCTGGTCACCGCCGTGAACAACGTGCCGCCGGAGCAGTTCCCGTACGAGTGGCTGGCCGCGGCACTGCGCGCGTCCGCCCTACCGGCTCCCTGATTGGCGATATGCGGCTCGGCCGGTTGGCCTACCTAGTCAACGCGGCGCATCGGGCGGATTCCTGCGCACTGCGGAAGTGACCGGCGAACATGAGGTCGCTTCGGATCCATCCCCGCTGGCCGGCCAGCCCTTCAGTGAGCAACCCGGTCGACGCCTGCACCGAGCACGGCCGCCGGGGACAGGCGGGCGCAGCCCCGGCAGGACGGCTTGGATTAGCCTGCCGTCATGGCGAAAGCTGAACTGGACGAGCTGATCGTCGCAGACGCCGAGGGGCTGCGCGCGTGGTTGTCGGATCACCACAGCACGTCAGCCGGGGTATGGCTCGCCCTGACCAAAAAGGGCGGCACAGTCACGACGCTGACCTGGCAGCAGGCAGTTGACGAGGCCCTGTGTTTCGGCTGGATTGACGGGCAGGCCCGCAAGCGTGACGGAGAGACCTCGTGGATCCGGTTCACCCCGCGCACGCCCCGCAGTTCCTGGTCACAACGGAACGTGGCCCACGTGGCCCGGCTGGAGGCGCAGGGGCGGATGCTGCCCTCGGGCCGCGCCGCAGTGGAAGCCGCGAAGGCAGACGGCCGGTGGGCGGCCGCCTACGCCCCACCTTCGGAAGCTGAGGTGCCGGCCGACCTCGTGGCCGCGATCGCCGCCGAGCCGGCCGCTCAGGCCATGTTCGAGGTCCTTACCAAGACCAACCGCTACGCTCTGATCCACCGCGTCAACTCCGTCAAGCGGGCACAGACGCGCGAGCGGAAGATCGGCGAGTTCGTCGCGATGCTGGCCCGTCACGAGACGATCTACCCGCAGAAGACCAAGCCTCCCGACCCGCCGAAGTCGACACCAGCTCGGCATCCGGATCCGCGGTGAAGCGCGCGATCGTGATGAGCGGAGCGACGGCGGTCAGCTCAGCACGATTGGCCGGTCCGGACCTTGCAGCGTGACGACCAGTTGGGATTGCCGTCCCAGCCCGACCAGCAGGTCGACGTCGAGGGCGGCCAGGCTCTTCCGGACCGGACCGGGATCGGGGTGTTGGGCCTGCAGGGACCGCAGCGGCAGCGTCGGCAGCGCACCCGTGGTGGGGTGCGCTGTGGTGCCCCAGTCGATGAGAAACGGCACGAGCCCGTCGGCCGGGTCATCGGCACCGGGGGTCAGGCGCCACGTCAGGAGGTTCCCGTCCGAGGTGCGACGCGACATCGTCCTGGGCGGTCCCGGGTCGTAGCCGCGGGCGATCACGGCCGCCACGGCGTGGTCGAGATCCGGCGGTCGAATCGACCAGGTGACCACCCGGGAGGCGGTCAGGCCGTCGATGCCGAACGGGCGTGGCTGGACCGGGTCGGGTTGATCGGGGTCCGGACCGATGATCTCAAGGTACGCGGCGCCGCCCAGGCCGACGAGATGGTTCGCGGTGCCGAGACCGACGTGGCTACCGCCCCTCACCGGACGGACGCCGGTCAGCCGTTCGAACCCCGCTACCGCGCCGGCGAGATCCGGCACCGCGAACACGATGTGGTCAAGCACGTAGGGTTCCTTCCCGCAGACGCCGGAAACCGTGATCCGCACAACCGTACTCATCTGCCGAAGAGCGAATGGCCGGTCTCGCAGGTTCCTGTTGACCTCAATCAGAGTTCAGGTGCTCCACTGTCGGCCATGAATTTTGACGGCCTGCGCGTCGCCATCACCGGCGCCGCACGTGACACGGGACGACTGTTGGCCGAGGTCTTCGCCGAGCGCGGTGCGCAGATCTTCCTCTCGGCCCGCGACCTGGCGGCGGCCGAGCGTGTTGCGGGTGCGATCAGCCAGCGGGGGCCGGGTCGGGCTGATGCGTTTCGCTGCGACCTCGCCGTAGCGGATTCGGTGCGTGCGTTCGCCGCAGCCGTGGCCGACCGGACCGAGTACCTCGACGTGCTGATCAACAATGGTGCCGTATACATCGAAAGTGACGACCTGGGAGACGCCTCGGACGACAAGATCGAAAGCGTGATGGCTGCGGGCGGGACCGGCACCGTGCTGTTGACCAAACACCTGCTGCCGCTGCTGCGGGCATCGTCGCGGCCCGACATCGTCAACATGATTTCCGCTTGCGGCGAGGTGGGGCACCGCCGTTCTGGCGCGCATCCAACGTTCTACGCCGCCAAGCATGCCCACGCCGGGCTCGCTGAGATCCTGTCGCACCGGCTCCGGCCAGAAGGGATTCGAGTGATTTCACTATTTCCGCCGGACTTCGTTCAGGACGGGCCGCACCAGGTGAACGGCGACCTCACCGCGCGGTCGGTCATCGACTGCGTGCTCTTCGCGGTCGGCCAACCACGAGACTGTTTCATTCGCGAGTTCCACTTCGAGCAGATACAGCGGCCACACCCCTGAGCGCGACGCGGCGGCCATGCTCGCCGCGATCAGCCGCAGCACAGGCCAGCCGTCACCGACCAACCTCCAGGTCTGGCGGGCGGTCGGCCGACGACTCGGAGCCGGTGCGGCTCGGCCAGTCCAGGTCGCCCTCGCAGTCCGCCCACTCATCGACGTATGGGGATCTGCATAGGTTCCCTTTCCAGACTCGTCGCCAGCCGTCCCGTACTAGGGAGACTGTCGATGGCCGATGGAACGCGTTTTTTCGTACAGGGTCCACTGCGCTGCACGACCGGTGGCCGGGAGGTCAACCTGGGCCCGCTGCGCCAGCAGGCCGTCCTGGCCGTCCTGCTCTTCGCCCGGGACCAGGTGGTCACCCCGGCGGAGATCGTCGAAGCCGTCTGGGGCGGCACGCCACCGGCGAGCGGGCGGCAGCTCGTCCCGTCCTACGTCTACCGGCTGCGGCGGATGCTGGGCGCGGACGGCCCACGACTGATCGAGAGTTCCCGGCACGGCTACCTGCTCCGTTCCACCGGCGTCCACCTCGACTCCGTCGCCTTCGAACGGGCCGTCGGCCTGGCCGAGGAGGAACGCGCGGCGGGCAACCTGCGGCGCGCCGCCACCATGCTCGGCGAGGCGCTGGGCACCTGGTCGGGCGAGCCGTTGGCCGGGCTGCCCGGTCCGTTCGCCGACGCGCAGCGACGGTTCCTCGCCGAGCGCCGGCTGGCCGTGCTGGAGCAGCGGATCGGCATGGAGTTGGAGTTCGGGCAGCACGCCGGTGCGGTGCCGGAGCTGCAGCGGCTGACCCGTCGCCACCCCCATCGGGAACACCTGACCGGGCTGTACATGATTGCGCTGCACCGGTCGGGCCGCCAGGCGGAGGCGCTGGAGGCGTACCAGTGCCTGCGGATCGCCCTCGTGGAGCAGTTGGGCATCGAGCCGGGCGACGCCGTCCGGTCTCTGCACCAGGCGATCCTGCGCGACGATCCCGCCCTCCGACCGGCCCGGCCGGCCGCGGCCGAGCCACAGGCACGGCCGCCGACCCGGACCGCCCAGTGCGACCTGCCCCGCATCGGGGGGAGGTTGGTCGGGCGGGAGGCCGAACTGACCCTTCTCGTCGCGCGGGACGCCACGGCCGTGCCCGACGATGTGGCCCGGCTGCAGGTCATCACCGGGATGCCCGGGGTCGGCAAGACGACGCTCGGGCTGCGTGCCGCGCGGATGCTCGCCATCCGGTACCCGGACGCCCAGCTCTACCTCGACCTGCGCGGCCACGCGCGGGAGGGTGATCCGCTGACCCCGGCGGACGCGGCCCTGCACCTGCTCCGGGGGCTGGGGGTGGCCGAGTCGGACATCCCGGACGGCCCGGCGGCCCGGCTGACCCGCTGGCGGGCCGAGATCAGCCAGCGGCGGGCCGTGCTGCTCCTCGATGACGTGCTCGACTCCGAGCAGGTCGCTCCGCTGTTGACGGCGAGCCCCGACTGTCACGTCCTGGTGACCAGCCGACACCGGATGGCCGGGTTGGAGCCCGACCGCACCCTGCCGCTGGGCCCGTTGGCGCGGCGACCGGCCGAGGAACTGTTCACCTCGATCGTCGGGGAGGCACGGGTGGCGGCGGAACCCGACGCGGCCGCGGCGGCGGTGGCACGCTGCGAGGGCCTGCCCCTGGCGATCAGGGTGCTGGCCGACCGGCTCAACGAGCGGCTCTGCTGGCGGATCGCGGCGGTCGTCCCGCGCCTAAATCCGAACGCGGGCCGGCTCGCCGAACTGCGGGTCGGCCGGCGACGGGTGGATGCGGTGCTGCGTACCTCGTTCAACCGGCTCACCCCGCGGCAGTTGTGCCTGCTGCGGGCGGTGGCGCTGCTGCCGACCACCGAGGTGGACAGCGGGGTCGCCGCGGCGGCCGTCGGCGGTGCCGAGCCGGCCGCCTCGACCGAGCTGGAGTTGCTCGCCGAGGCCAGTCTGCTGACCCCGGTCGTACCCGGCCTGTACCGGCTGCACGGGCTGCTCCGCGAGGCGCTGCGGGAGACGGTCCCGCCGACCGACGCGGACGACCTGGAGCCGACCGTGGTTCGCCGGGCTGCCGCCTATCACCTCTCCTGCCACCGCACCGGCGGCTACCCGGCCGAGCTGGAGCAGCGCCACACCGGGGCGGCCCCCGGATCCTCCCGCACCCGTGCCTGGGCCGAGTACGCCCGCGCGGCGTTCGACGCGCTACCGGAGGTGGCCGCCGAGGCGTAGCGCGCTGTCCCCTGGGGAAGTGCGGCCGTGCCGGACGGTCGTCCCGGCGCTCCGTAGAGCTGGGATGCGCCGCCCGGTGGCGGCACGGCGGCCGCACGCGGACGGGCCCGGAGGAGTCGGCCGCGCCGACCCTCCGAGCCCGGGGCACGGCGGCGTGGGTCAGCCGCAGCAGCCCGCGGTGTTCGCCGCGCAGGTGCCGTTGCAGAAGGTGCTGTTCAGGGTGAAGCAGCCGGCCGCCCAGGTGATCCCGCAGGGCAGGCTCGTGCTGGCCGTGCCGGCGGCCCCGCCGGTGACGTCGAGATCCGCGTCGGTGAGCTCGATCGCGCCGGCCGGGTGAGCGGGCAGCCCGGCACGCTGCTCGTCGGTGAGCGACGCCCGGTAAACCGGGTCCCGCCACGCCTTGATGATGTCCATGCCCGTCCTCCTGGTGCATAAAAATGGATCCGGGGCCGGTCGGCCCTCGCATTTCCCACGCTATTCGGGCGGGATGGCGATTCAATGGTCAGCGCATGGAATGCTCTTTTCGCCGCCGTGCGGGTCCTCGAACAGAAGGAGGGACGGAATTCGCTCCGGTGCGGCGAGCCGGAGCAGTCCGTAACCCACTCCCGCCAGACCGGGAAACAGTCCCGGCGTTTCCAGCCCCTTCGGAACGCCGCACCGGACCCCGGACGAGGTCAGGTCCGCGAGCACGGACGATCCGGCCCGACGGGCCCGGGCGAACAGGCCGGCGTCGCCGGTCCGGCAGGCCGCGACGAGCAGTGTCTCGACGTTGCCGAGATCCCCGTGGCAGGACGAGTGGTTGCCGAGGCCGGCGCCGGAGTGCCCGGTGATCCCGGTACGCCGCACCGCGTCGACCGCGGTCGCCAGGTCCCGCCGCGTGCCGGCCTCCGGCAGGTAGTCCAGCAGGTCGGCCCGGGCCAGCCCGACACCGCCGGCACCGTGGCACCACGCGACCATGTTCTCCTCCGCCGGCACGAACGGGCGCTCGTCGCGCCAGTTGCCCAGTGCCGGGTCGAAGAGGGTGTTCTCGAAGCGCAGCGCCGCCCGGACGGTCTCACGGTGCCGGACACTCGCCGTGGCCCGGTCCAGCCGGGCCAGCGCGACGGCGATCCCGGCCGCGCCGTGCGAGAAACCGGCGAGCGGCAGCTCGTCTCCCAGGGTCGGCCAGCCCAGTCCGCCGCCGGCCGGGATCGCCCGGCGGACGAGCCGACCCGCCAGCCGGTCGGCGGCCTCCAGTGCGCCGCTGTCCGGCGCGACCGCGGCCAGCGAGAGCAGCGCGAGGATGCCGCCCGCGGCACCGCTGGTCACGTCGGTCGCGGTCGCCGGTTCCCGCGGCGCGTCCATCACCGGCACCAGCCGGCCAGCCGCGTCGAGCAGGTCGGTCCGCCGCCAGATGGCGCCGAGGTGGCTGAGGGCGTAGACGATGCCGCCGAGGTCGCCGAGCACGCCGAGTTGCCCACCCTCGGGTCCGGCGACGTCGGCGCGGCCCAGCGCGCCCACCTGCCCGGCCACCACGCCGGCGGCCCGCTCGGCGGCCCGCCGGTACCGGGCCTCGCCGGTCGCCTCGGCCAGCCGGCCGAGGAAGAGCGCGATCCCGGGCAGCCCGTTGAACAGGTCCAGGCCGGCCGGTAGTAGCTTCCACACCCGCTCCTGGAGCATGGTGAGCCCGAACCAGCAGATCTCGTCGCCCTCGGTGACGGCGATCTCAAGGAGCCGGTCCCCGATCCGGCTCGCCGCGGCCAGGAAGTCGTCGGCGGTGGCCGCCGGCGCCGGCGGGCCGGCGGTCGCCGGAGCGGCGGGGGCGGCGTACTCGGCGACGCCGAGTTCGAGCGCGGCCAGGGAACCCTCGACGAACCAGAGCTGCCGGGCCAGGTCCGCCTCGTCCAACGCGCGGATTCGCTCGGTGACCAGTTCCAGGCCGGCCCGGGGCAGGACATCGGGAACCGTGAGACCGTCGCCGGTACGCACGTGCACGCCGTCCACCGTGGTCGAGAAGTAAGGCACGTCTCCCCGCTCCACCTGCCGGGCCTCGGCCGCGATCAACTCCTCCCGGCCGGGCAGGTCCCGGTGGGCGGCCCAGAGGTTGCTGTAGAAGCGCTCCCGGTCGAGCGCGTCGCGGAGCAGGTCGGGGTGGTAGGACTCCAGCATCATCGCCAGGTAGTTGCGGGTCGGCCGGATGATCACCCGGATCTCGGCGCCGGCGAAGGCGTCCAGCGGACCGCCGGCCGCGAGCAGTTCGTCGCGGTGCCGCGCCAGGACCTGGTAGGTGCGCCGGTACCCGTCGACAAGCTCGGACCGGAACTCCAACGCGTCCACCGGTTCCCCGCGCAGCGACGGCAGGTTCTCCGCCCCGGACAGCTCGACGCGGCCCCGCCCGACGCTCATCGCGTCGGTGCCGGCGTCCCGCCACAGCGCGACCGCCGTCGGGCTGAGCTGGCCGCCGGCCCCGCTGAGCCCGCTCAGGTCGGAGATGCCGCCGCCGTCCTCGGTCCACACGGTGGGGTTGGGCAGCAGCCCGACGCCGAGCACGGACTGCCGCATCGCCCGGATGGCCGCCTCCGGCACCCCCTCGACCGGGGCCACGTCGTGCTGCCAGGGGTTGAACAGCGCCTCCAGGTCGACCAGCACCGGATCTTCCCCCGCGGCGATGACGTTCTCCAGGTGGAAGTCCGTCGCGTTCAACATCTGGAGCAGGGCCAGGTACGCACCCTGCCGCCGGTAGAAGCGGCTGAGTTCGGCCCGGTCGGCGCAGGGCCGGGCCACCGCGTACTCCATCCAGCCGTAGTCCGGCCGTTCCAGGATCCAGAGCGTACGCAGGCGCGGATGGTCGCCCCGGACGTTGAGCCAGTCCAGCAACCGCTGGAAACGTGCGTCCACCCGCAGGGACCGCGGCTTGTAGACCACCCGGTCGCCGCGGGCGAAGCCGACCAGCGCGACGGAGCGACCGCCCCGGTGGGTGTCGCCGGCCCCGAAGACCAGCTCGGTGACCGGGCCCAGCCCGGCCGGGTCGGCCAGCCGGGCGACGAGTGCGGCCACGTCGGCGACCAGCCGCTCGACGAACTCGGCGCGGACCTCCACCCAGTCGTCCAGGCGCCGGACCAGGTCCCGGGCGAGGACCGGGTACTCCCGAAGGAGGGCCAGGGCCTGGTCCGGGTCGCCAAGCCGGCGCACGAAGTCGGCGAACCGCTCCTGTGGGGACTCGCCGGAGAGTCCGTTGCGCATCCGGAGGATGTTGAGTTCGAGCACCGCGGTGCGCGAGACGAGCTGCACGATCTGGCCCAGCGGTGGAGCGCAGGCGGCCCGGGTCAGCAGCGCGGCGTCGATGTGCGGTGACGGATGGTTCCCGACGGCCCGGTCGACCCGGGTCCGCAGCCGGCGGACCGCCTCGTGGATCAGCGGCGCCGCCAGCACCGCGAAGGCCCCCTGCGCCTGGTCCGCGCCGGGCAGGTGCAGACCGGCCAGCGGTACCTCCCGAAACGCCCTTTCCAGGGCCGGCAGGTAGTCCGGGACGACACCGTGCCGGTCGCGCACCGACGCGGGTGACTCGGCCAGCAGGTGCTCCAACTCCGCCGCGTCCAGGCCGAGCCGGCTGAGGTAGTCCTCCCACGGCTGCCGACCCGGCGCGAAGGCCGGCTCCTCCCGCCACATCGCCAGCCGGGTGCGGCCGCGCGCGGTGTCGTCCGCGACCGGCCGGCCGGCTCGCTGCCGGTCCCGCAGTCCACAGGCGAGGAACCACGCCGGGTCGAGCGCGTCCACGGCCACCGAAGCACTTTTCATCGTTACCCCAAGAATCTCGCTGCGGCCACGCCGGAGACCGGCGCCAATCATCCGGATGAAACACTATTCATCCTCACTGCAATACCGATACATATCCGATGGCAAATGGTTGTCGCTTCATTGACGCATTCCGTACGTCGCGCCTACCGTTCGGCGATGACGCGCCCTGACAGTGAAGCGGCCTCTTTCACACCCACCAGACGCACCGTTGTCAAAGGACTGGCCGCCGGGGTGGCCGGCTATTTTCTGGTGCCCGCCGCATCCGCGGAGGCCGCCGCCCGGGAGCCGGTGTTCCGGGGCGAGGTGCCGACCCTCTCGGACGTGCTCGGCGTTGATTTCGCCGACCGGGAGATCACCGCGGCGGAGGCCGGCCGGTACGTCGAGGCGGTGGCCGCGGTGAGTCCCCGGGTCATGGGTTCGAGCCTCGGCACGTCCTGGTCGGGCCAGTCCATCCCGTACGCCCTCGTCGGCCGGCCGGACCGGCTCACCGGGGATGCCCTGGCGCGGATCCGCGACCTGCTCGCCCTGCTCCGGGACCCGTCCGCCCCGGCCGCCCGGGTGGCCGCCGCGGCACACGTCTGCCCCGCGGTCGTCTGGCTGGCGGCCGGGGTGCACGGCACCGAGCGCAGCGGCACCAACGCGGTGCTCCGGATCATGTACGAACTCGCGGACCGCTCCGACGCCGAGGCGACGGCCCTGCTGGATGCCCTGCTGCTGGTGGTCGTGCCGGTGCAGAACCCGGACGGTCACGACCAGGGTGAGCGGGGCAACTACTACGGCTTCGACCTCAACCGGGACTGGTTCGCGGCCACCCAGGCCGAGACACCGGGCAAGCTCGCCCTGCTCGGCGAGTATCCCCCGGTGACCCTGCTCGACCTGCACGAGATGGAGGGGGACGGCTACTTCTTCCCGCCCTACCGCGAGCCCATCCATCCCGAGGTACCGGCGGCGGTCCGCCGGTCGATCGACGACGTCTACGGGCCCGCGATGGCCGAGCGGTTCCGGGCGCTCGGGTTCGACTTCGTCACCGGTGCCGAGTTCGACCTGTACCACCCGGGCATGGCCGACACCGCCACCGCGCTCCGTGGACTCGGCGCCGGCATCACCCTGGAGAAGGGTCACGCCAGCGCGCTCGCCGACCGAGTGGCCGAGCACCGGGAGGCCGCCTGGGCGGTCGTCGCCGCGGTGGCCGCCCGCCGGGTCGAGACGCTGGGCACCTGGCACCACGCGCACCGCGAGGCGGTCCGGCAGGGCCGGGACGGCGTCGTGCAGGGGGTGCCCGGCGTCCGGGTGCGGAACTATTTCCTCGCGCCCCCCACGCCGGCCACCGAACCCGACCTGCACCGGCTCGTCCACCGGCTGCAGCTCGCCGGGGTCCGGGTGTACCGGCTGTCCCGGCCACACCACGTGCCGGACCTGCGTCCGTTCGGCGGCACGGTCGCCGGCCCGGCGGTGCTCGACCGGGGCAGCTACTGGATACCGCTGGCGCAGGCCGGCAAGCACTGGGTGCAGGCCCTGCTCAGCGACGTCAGCCATGCCGAGGGGCCGACGTTCTCCGACGTCACCTGCTGGAGCCTGCCGCTGTTCGCCAACCTCGCCGGCGGCGCCTCCGCCCTGGACCTGCGGCTGGACGCGGAGCCCTGTCCGGTGCTGCCGGCGCCGCCGTCTCGGCCGCCGGACGGCGCGCTCCGGGTGGGAATCCTGCGGATGTCCTCACCGCTCTGGCCGATCGACGGCTCCCTGGCGTGGCTGCGGTTCCGGATCGAGCAGACCTGGCGGCTGCCGTTCCAGGGGTTCACCCCGTTCGTCGTCACACCGGAGCGGCTCCGCGAGGTGGATGTGCTCCTGGTGCCGGACGGGGAGGCAGACTTCTGCCACCAGAACCTCGGGGAGGCCGGGCGGGCGGCACTCGTGGACTGGGTACGCGCCGGGGGCCGGTTCATCGGCTGGCGGGCGGCGACCCGACTCGCCGTCCTGCTCGGGATCTCCGGGGTGCGGCAGGCGCCGCCCGGGTACGAGGCGGCCGGCGTGCTGATCCGGGTCCAGGCCGCCGCCGGAGGGCTGCTGGCCAGTGTCCACGGCAGCATCTGGCACTTCTGCCAGCGCGAACCGGTGCTGTACCCGGCCGACCCCGGCCACGTGGCACTCTCCTTCCCGGACGCCGGCTCGGCGCGGTGGTTCGTCTCCGGTTTCCAGCTCGGCGCCGAGCAACTCGCCGGCTCGGCGGCGCTGACCCTCGAACCCTGCGGCGACGGCGACGTGCTGCTCTTCGCCGGCGAGCCCGATTTCCGTGGCCTCGGCGACGCCATGGCGAAGGTGCTGCTGGACGGCATTCGCGGTGCGGGGCTGGCGTCCCGGCCGGCCGAGCCGAGCGCGGCGGCGCGGCGGGCCGCCCGGCGGGCCGTCGCGGAGCTGCCGGCCTCGGCCGCCCGGTACCGGGTGACGGTCGCCGACGGCGAGGCGGCGGCGGTGGCGGCGGTCCTGGCCGCCCAGGGCATCGGTCACCGGCGCCGTCGCTGCGGCGCCGCGGCCACCACGTTCGAGCTGCTCGGCCCGGCCCGCCGGGACCATGGCCCGGACCCGGCCGTGCAGGTCCTGCCGGCGCTGCTGGCCCGCGCCGGCGTGGTGCCGGCCGCGCTGGTGACGGAGTGAGGCCGGTGGGCGAGTCAGTTGCCATCGGTGTTGCACCCGGCCACCACCAGCCACTCCTAGCGTCGAGGCAACCGGGTCGGCGGTGGTCCCGACCGGCCGGAGAGGAGCTGTGATGGTCGCCGGGAAGTCACCTTCCGGGATGCCCCGTTCGCTGTTCCGGGTGGAGGCGCTGCGCTCCGACGACGAGGCGGAGGCGAGACCTCCCGAGGCGTGGGCGCCGCGCTGGCCGACCGTCGTGCTGATCGGGGTGCTGGCCGCCGACATCGCCTTCGCCGTCTCGTTCGCCGTACCGGAGTTCGCCGAGGCGACGGTGGTGACCGGCGACCAGCAGACGGCGGTGGCCCTGCTGGATCCCGCCGGGCCGGTGCCGGGGACCGGTGCGCCGGCCTCGGTGCGGGGCACCCACGGCCATACCCTGGCCGGTTCGGTCACCTCGGTCGACCGGTTGGAGAGCGAGTCCGCCCGGGCCGCCGCCGGCCTGCCGGAGGGCGTACCGGTTCCGTCGCTGGCGGTACGGTTACGGCTGGACCCCGCGCCGGCGGGCGTCCAAGCGGGCCTGCCGGCGTCGGCCCGGATCAGGCTGGGCGAACGCTCGCTGGTGGCGCTCGCGGTCGGCCTCTGGGACGGCCGGGAATGAACCGGGGCGGACTGTTCGGCCCGCGGCGGTCCCACCGCGGCCCCCGGGTGCCGGTGCGCAACCAGATGACCACCACCGAGTGCGGGGCCGCGTGCCTGGCCATGGTCCTGAGCGCGCACGGCCGAGACACCACGGTGAGTGCCTGCCGCGAACAGCTCGACGTCGGCCGGGACGGGTCCAGCGCGGAGCAGATCGCGCAGCTGGCGCGGCGGGAGGGGCTGCGGGTACGGGCCTTCTCGCTGGATCTGCCCGCACTGAGCGAGCTGGCCCTGCCCGCCATCCTGCACTGGAACTTCAGCCACTACGTGGTGCTGGAGGGGTGGCGCCCGGGCCGGTACCGGATCGTCGATCCGGGACACGGGCGACGCGTGCTGACCGAGGCGGAGTTCTCCCGCGCCTTCACCGGGATCGCGCTCGAACTGCAGCCCGGCGAGGACTTCCAGCGTCGCCGTTCCCGGGCGGCCGGCAGCGCGGTCCGGTTCGCCGCGGCGTTCCTCGGCGCGTCCCGGCGCCTGCTCGCCCGGGTGATCGCGGTCTCGCTCCTGCTGCAGTTGCTGGTGCTGCTGCCCGCACTCGCCCTCAAGTTCACCGTCGACACCGTGGTCGCGCACCAGCAGGTCGACCTGATGGCCATGTTCGGGCTCGGCCTGGTGCTGCTGCTGGCCACGAACGTGCTGGCCGGCTTCGCGCGCAGCGTTCTGCTCGTCCGCCTGCACACGCAGGTGGACGCCGGCCTCATGCGGCGGTTCTTCGGGCACCTGCTCGACCTGCCGTACCGGTACTTCCAGAGCCGGGCCACGGGCGACCTGACCATGCGGCTGTCCAGCAACTCGGTGGTCCGCGAGGTGATCACCGGACAGACGTTGTCCGTGATCGTGGACGGCATGTTCATCGGGGTCTACGCGGTCGTCCTGGTCCTGACCATGCCCTCCTACGGGCTGTTGGTGCTGGCCCTGGGCAGCCTGCAGTTCGCCACGATCCTGGCCAGCTTCCGGTGGATGCGCGACCTGGTCGCCCGGGACGTGCTCACCCAGGCGGAGGAGCAGTCCTACCTGGTGGAGGCGTTGCAGGGCATCGAAACGGTGAAGGCCGCCGGCGCCGAGGAGCGCGTCTACGACCGCTGGTCCGGGCTGATGCATCGGCAGCTCGCCGCGGCGCAACGCCGGCGGATCGCGGACAGCGGCTTCGAGTCGGCCTTCAACGTCATCAAGATCGGGACGCCCCTGGTCCTGCTCTGGTTCGGCACCCACCAGGTGCTCGCCGGCACCCTCGGGCTCGGCACCATGCTGGCGCTCAACTCGCTGGCCGGCGCCCTGCTCGCCCCGCTCGGCCAGCTGGCAACCGCGACCCGGCAGCTCCAGCTCGTCGGTTCGCACCTCGAACGGATCCGCGACGTGCTGGACGAGCAGGTCGAGCAGGACCGGTCGGCGCCGCTGCACCGGATCGATCTGCGCGGCCGGGTCGAGCTGCGCGGCGTCTCGTTCCGGTACGGGGGCACCGAGGCGCTCGCCACCGACGGTGTCGACCTGGTGGTCCCGGCCGGAGCCAAGGTGGCGCTGGTGGGGCGGACCGGCTCGGGCAAGAGCACGCTGGCGAAACTCATCCTTGGCCTGTACCGCCCCACCGAGGGGACGGTGCTGCACGACGGACGTGACCTCACCGGCCTCGACCTGCGGGCGCTGCGCGGACAGTGCGGGGTGGTGGTGCAGGATCCGGGCTTCTTCGCCGCCTCGGTCCGGGACAACATCGCCTTCGGCGACCCGGCCGTGCCGATGGCGGCGGTAATCGCGGCGGCCCGTAAGGCGCAGATCCACGACGAGATCATGGCGACGCCGATGGGCTACCACACGCCCGTCGCCGAGGGCGGCAGCGGGTTCTCCGGTGGACAGCGCCAGCGGCTCTCCCTGGCCCGGGCGCTGGTGCGCGATCCCGCGCTGTTGGTGCTGGACGAGGCCACCAGCCATCTCGACGTGGTCACCGAGCGGGCGGTCGACGACGTCCTCTCCGAGCTGTCCTGCACGCGGGTGATCGTCGCGCACCGGCTCAGCACCATCCGGAACGCCGATCTGATCGTCGTACTGGACCGCGGCCGTGTCGTCGAGCGCGGCACCCACGACGAGCTGCTGGCACGGCAGGGGGCGTACGCGGCCCTGGTGCGCAACCAGCTCGAACAGGCCCCTTCACAACCGTGACTGGGAAACGAACCGACTGGAGGTCAGAAGTGGACAATCGAGACATCATCCGGGCGTGGCGGGACGACGACTACCGGATGAGCCTCAGCGCCGGTGAGCTCACGGCGCTGCCGGAGCACCCGTCCGGCAGCGTGGAGCTGCCCGACGCCGTCCTGCGGCACGCGGTGGGCGGCCGCACCGAGTTCGCCGGGACGTTGGGCTGCTGCGGCGGTTTCACCAGGACGGAGACCGAGGCCTGCCAGGGCACCTGCGGCGACACGGTGTGGTGCTGCACGGTGACCACCCGCCGGGCGGCCGACATGATCGGCGCTATGTGCTGATAACCGGGTGCCACCGGCGGCACTCGCCGCCGGTGGCACCCGCCCCCGCTCGCCGCACCGACAACTCTTCGCGAGGGAAGACCCATGAGCAGTGACACGGTTACCGGAAGCCCGTACGTGGACGTGGCGGACCCGCAGTGGGCGCTCGCGACCTCGGTGTGGGACCGCGGTGCGGCACCGGAGACCCCGGACGGCGACGTCGAGCTGGCCCGACGCAGGTTCGAGCGCTGGCTCGCCGAGGCGGGTTTCGGCGGGGACGCCGACCGGCTGGCCGAGCGGCTCGGCGAGGCCGGGCTGGCCGAGTCGGACTTCCGGGGGCTGCTCGGCGAGCCTCCGGCGCAGCTGCGAGACCGGCTGCGGCAGCGGGAAGGCGGCGCTCCGGAGTGGCTGCGGACGCTCGCCGAGACCTACGCGGAACACACCGACGACCCACGCCTGGTGCCCGACCTCATTCACAACGAGATGGGCCTGCTGCTGGAGATCGTCGCGCCTCTCCTCGGCCGTGCGGCCCGGCGGCTGTCGACCCTGCTGGACGAGCTGGAGGCGGACCGGCCGGGCGGCTTCGACGTGCCGGCGGTGCGCCGCCTCCTGCTCCGGCAACTCTGCGCGGCACTGCTGTTCCGGCTCACCCGGGTCGCGGTGCTGGAGGTCAACATCGCCAACCTGCAGGGCACCCTGACCGCGCCGGACCCCGCGGCGCGATTCCGCGAGTTCGTCCAGCTCCTCCGCCGGCCCGAGCGCTCGGCCCGGCTGTTGGCCGAGTACCCGCTGCTGGCCCGCGACCTGGTCACCTGCGCCGAACAGTGGTGGACCGCCGGCACGGAGCTGCTGCACCGGATCGCCGACCAGCGGGACCGGCTGGCGGCGTTCTTCTTCGCCGGTCGCGACCCCGGCGCCGTGGCCGACCTGGTCTGCGGGGTGGGCGACACGCACCGCGGGGGCCGCTCGGTCGCCATCGTGCGCTTCGCCGACGGCTCCCAGGTGGTCTACAAGCCCCGATCGCTCGCCGTGGACGTGCATTTCCAGGAGCTGCTGAGCTGGCTCAACGCCCGCGGAGCCGAGCCGGACTTCCGCCCGGTGCCGGTCCTGGACCTCGGCGACCACGGCTGGATGGAGTTCGTCGCCTCCGCCCCCTGCGCCAGCCCGGCGGAGGTCGCCCGGTTCTACCGGCGCCAGGGGGGATACCTCGCGCTGATGCACTGCCTGCACGCCGTCGACTTCCACTACGAGAACCTCATCGCGGCCGGCGAACACCCGGTACTGATCGACCTGGAGGCGATGTTCCACCCCAGCCGCTCCGCCCTGGCCGCGCCGACGGTCCCGGCCGCCGGGACCCGCGCGCTGGAGGCGTCCGTCCTCGCGATCGGCCTGCTGCCACAGCGCCAGCTGGTGCAGGGACAGCCGGACGAGACCGCCGAGTTCAGCGGCATCACCGGGGGCTTCGGGCAGCTCAGCCCGACTCCGGTGGCCTGCATGGAGAACGAGGGCACCGATCGGATGCGCGTCGTCCGCCGGCGGGTCGAGATGGCCGAGGGCCACAACCGGGCGAGTCTGCATGGCGGCGAGGTCGACGCGCTGGACCATGTGACCGACGTGCTCGCCGGGTTCGAGGCGGTGGCCCGGCTGCTCAGCCGGCACCGCGCCGCGCTGCTGGCCGACGACGGCCCGCTCGCCCGCTTCGCCGGCGACGAGGTCCGGTGCATCGTCCGCCCCACCCAGGCCTACGCCAACATGCTGGTGGAGACCACCCATCCCTACCTGCTGCGCGATGCCGCCGCCCGGGACCGCTACCTGGACAACCTCTGGAGCAGCCGGGAGGTGAACGGCACCCTCAACGCCGTCTGCGGCTGCGAGCGCCACGACCTGTACCGCGGCGACGTTCCGGTCTTCACCACCCGACCGGGGTCCCGGGACATGCGGTGCGCGGAGGGGCACCGGCTGCCCGAGCGGCTCGCCGAACCGATGCTGGCGGTGGTCCGGCGGCGGATCGCCGCACTGGACGAGGCGGAGCTGCTCCGGCAGGCCTGGATGATCCGGGCCTCCTTCACCGCACTGACCCTCGGCGAGGGCCGCAGCCGGTGGCCGGAGACCACGGTCGTGGAGCGGGCCGAACCGGCGGACCCGGCCGAACTCGTCGAGGCGGCCCGGGAGGTGGGCGAGCACCTGCGGCGGCTGCGGCTGCCCGACGGCGACGGGGTCACCTGGCTCGGACTCTCCCTGCTGGGCGAGCGGGTGTGGGAGGTTCGGCCGCTGGCCGGGGATCTCTACACCGGCCTTCCCGGCGTGCTGCTGTTCTTCGCCTATCTCGACGTCCTGCTGCCCGACCGCGGGTACGCCGAGGTGGTCGAGGAAGGGCTGGGTGGCCTGCTGACCGAGCGCGACCGGGCCCTGGACCGGCTGGACGAGACCGGCGGCAGCGCGGTCGGCGCCTTCGAGCAGATGGGCGGGGTGGTCTACCTGCTCACCCACCTGGGCGTGCTCTGGGACCGGCCCGACCTGCTGGCCTCGGCGCGGGACACGGCGCTGCGAATCGCCCGCGGGCTGGGACCGGCGAGCGGGTTCGACATCATCTCCGGAGCCGCCGGGTTCCTCTGCGTCCTACTCGGCCTGCACCGGGCGACCGGCGACGAGGTGCTGGCCGACGAGATCGGCCGCTGCGCGGACCTGCTCGTCGCGCTTTCCGTGCCGACCCCGGCCGGCAGGGCCTGGCCCGATCCGGCACTGGGACCGGAGCCGCTCGCCGGGTTCTCGCACGGCGCCTCCGGCGTCGCCCGGGCGCTGCTCTGGGCCTACGAGGTGACCGGCCGGCCCCGGTACCTCGACGCCGCCGAGGACGCGATGGCGTACGAGCGGGGCCTGCTCGACGGGCCCCGCCAGAACTGGCCCGACCTGCGGGAGCTGGATCCGACGTTCGCCGCGCAACATCCGGACGGCGAGCCGGTCTTCATGACCGCCTGGTGTCACGGCGCGCCCGGGATCGGGCTCACCCGGCTGCACGCGCTGCGCTGCTCCGCAGATCCGGGAGTCCGCTCCGACCTGGCGGCGGCTCTCGCCACCACCCTGCGCGAGGGCCTGACGCTGAACCATTCCCTGTGCCACGGATCGCTGGGCAACCTGGAACTGCTCCTCGCCGCCACCCGCACCCTGAGCGATCCGGACCTCGGGTCCCGCCTCTACCGGCTCGCCGGCGGCATACTCGACGGTCGGCGCCGGCACGGCTGGATGTGCGGGGTGCCGGGCGGGGTGGAGACCCCTGGTCTGATGACCGGTCTGGCCGGCATCGGCTACGGGCTGCTCCGGCTGGCCGCGCCGGACCGGGTGCCGTCCCTGCTGGATCTCTCTGCGCCGTCGCTGGCCGAGCCCTCCGCCGGCGGGGCCTCGGAGCAGGCCGCCGCGACGGCTCACTCGGCGGCCGGGTCCGCCCGGTGATCCCGACCGGGGGGGCCGGTCGCGCCGCCCCGGTCGGTCCCGCCGATTTGCCGGCGGAGGCGGTCCGCCTCGGCGGTGCGGTGCTGGGCCCGGTACTGGCGCAGCGCCTCCCGCCAGTGGGCGTCCGCCCGGTCCAGGTCACCGAGGGCGGCATACGTGTCGCCGAGGTGTGCCAGGGTGTCGGCCTCGACGACGCGGTAACCGAGGTCCCGGGCCAGGGCGATGGCCTGCTGGTAGTAGCAGAGGGCGAGGTGGTGCCGGCCGGTGCGGTGAGCCAGGTAGCCGAGGCTGTCCAGGGCGTTCGCCTCGGTGCCGCGGTCGTCGCGGCTGCGGGCCAGCCGCAGCGCGGCCTGCAGGTGTCCGCTCGCCTGCTCGTGCCGGCCGAGCCGGGCGGCGTACCAGCCGACGCCGTTGAGCGCGTGGGCCAGCGCGCGGCCGTCCAGCGACCGGTAGAGCCGCAGCGCGACCACGGCGTGCTCGAAAGCGGGCCGATCCTCGCCGACGAGGCCGTGCGCCCACGAGATGGCCCGGTGCGTGTCCGCCCGCGCACGTAGGTCGCCGCCGCGCTCGGCCAACGTGAGGGCCTGGTGCAGGTGCTCGACGGCCGGGGCGTGCTGGCCCGCCGTGGCGAGCACACAGCCCAGGAACCGGCCCGTCAGGGCCTGAGCCGTCGGGTCGCCGGCCTGCCGGGCGGCGGCCAGGGCGAGCTGCCAGATGGCGAGCCGGTCGGCGGAGCGACCCCGCCGCCGGTAGAAGACGTCGGTGAGCCAGGCCAGTTGCCAGGCCGCGCGGTGCCGCCCGTGCTCGGCGGCGATCTGCTGCACGGCGAGCAGGCAGCGGTCCTCCGCCTCGTACCACCGGATGACGGCCGCCTCGTCCGCCAGCGGGAGTGGGTCGACACCGGCGGCGCAGTCATCCAGCGCGACCGGTTCCCGACCCGGTTCGAGCCGGCCGTCGGCGCGGTGCGCGGTCCCCAGGTAGAAGCCGACCAGCCGGTCCACCGCCGCCGTCCGCTCGGCGTCGGGGAGATCGCGCACGGCCCGTTCCGCCGCGTAGAGCCGGATCAGGTCGTGCGGGCGCCAGCGGCCGGCCGTCTGCTGGACGAGCAGTGACTGCCGGTCCAGGATCCGCAGGACGGCCGCCACCTGGGCATGCGGTAGACCGGTCAGCGCGACCGCCGCCGGCGTGCTGATGTCCGGTCCCGGGTTCAGGCCCAGCAGGGTGAACACGCGCGCGGCCGCCGGGTCCAGGGCGGCGTGCGACCACGAGAGCACGGCGCGTAGCCCGCCCTCCGGGTGTTCCTCGTCGAGCGCGTCGAGCCGGGTGGCGGCGTCCCGTAGCTGCCCGGCGATGACCGGGAAGGCTTGTCTGGACTGGACCGCCACCCGGGCGGCGGCGATGCCCAGGGCCAGGGGCAGTCCGCCGCAGGCGGCCGTCACCTGGGCCACCGCGTCCGGCGAGGCGGCCATCCGTTCCGTACCCAGCCGTCGGCTCAACAACTGCCGGGCGTCCGCCTCGGTCAGGACGTCCAGCGGCACCGGGTGTGCGCCGTGCCGGCTGACCAGCGTGGTCAGCCGGTCCCTGCTGGTGACGATGGTGGCGCAGCCGGCCGAGCCGGGCAGCAGGGGTACGACCTGCTCCGCGTTGCGGGCGTTGTCCATGACCACCAGGATCCGCCGCCCGGCCAGCAGGCTCCGGTAGAGGCCGACCTGGGCGTCCGCGTCGGCGGGCGCCGCCCCCGGTGCCACCCCGAGCGCGTCCAGGAAGCCCAGCAGCGCCGCCTCCGGCGCCGTCGGCCGGCCGGACGGGTCGAACCCGCGGAGGTCCACGAAGAGCTGACCGTCGGGGAAGAGTTCGCGATGCCGGTGTGCCCAGTGCACCGCGAGCCAGGTCTTGCCCACGCCGCCGCAGGCGGAGACGACGGCGGTGCGGGTCTGCTCGGTCGGTCCGGTCAGTACGGCCGAGAGCGCGGCCAGCTCCGCGTGCCGGCCGGTGAACATGCTGGGATCGGCCGGCAACTGCGCGGGTACCGGCCGACCGTCCGGCGCGGCCGCGCCGTGCTCGCCGCCGGCGGGTCGTACCGCGCCGGTGGACCGGGCCGGGTCCGCGACGCCGGCGGCGGGCGGCGCCGGTGCGGGGACACGGAGGGGGCCACCGGTCCCCGCCCCGGCCGGTGCCGGGTAGCCGACGGCGGAACAGGCCGCCGCGCCAGGCGGGGAACACGACGCGGCGGAGGCGTCCGAGCGGATGTCCCGGTGGATCCGCCGGACCGTCTCGCCGGGCCGGACCCCGAGTTCCGCCTCCAGCAGCAGGCACAACCGCTCGTACACCCGCAACGCCTCCGGCCGGCGGCCGGTCCGGTGCAGGGCCACCATCAACTGGCCCCACAGCCGTTCGCGCAGGGGGTGGCGGGCGGTCGCGCTGGTCAGCTCCAGTGTCAGGTCGAGGTGTTGTCCCAGCGCCAGGCGCGCCTCGACATGGTCCTCCAGCGCCGTCAGCCGGGCCTCCTCCAGCCGGGCGGTGCAGGGGCCCAGCCACCCGTAGCCGTCCAGCCCTTCCAGCACCCTCCCCCGCCAGAGGCCGAGCGCCCGGGCCAGCCGTTCCGCCGCGACCGCGGGCCGCCCCGCGGCAAGGGCGCGGCTGCCCTCGGCGGCCAGACTCTCGAAGATCGCGGCGTCGCACTCGCCCGGCGACAGCTCCAGGCGGTAGCCCTTGGCCACCGAATCCGGCCGCGGGCGCTCGGCTGGCGCCACCCGGGCCAGTGTCCGGCGGAGGTCGGAGACGTAGGAGTGCAGGTTCGCCCGGGCGGATGCCGGCGGCCGCTCACCCCAGAGGGCGTCAAGGATCTCGTCGGTCCGGACGACCGTGTTCGCCCGCAGCAGGAGCAGGGCGAGCAGTACCCGCTGCTTGCGGCGGGCCAGCGTCGCCGGCTGGCCGCCGGCATCACGGATCTCCAACGGGCCCAGCATGCGGAACGCGGGCATGGATTCCTCCACAGAGCCGCCCGACCCCTTGCGGACGTGTCCGTCCGGGGAGATCCATTGGCCGCAGCAGCCTATCCCGGGCTCCGCGGAACATCCATCGGAGCCGATCGGCTGGCCTGTTCCGGCCACTGCTGCTGACGGAGTGAGGCCAGGAGCGTGACGCGAACCCTCCTACTTGTCGTGCTGGGCCCGGTTGGCGTTGGTCGCATCGGCGGTGTAGTCCAGCGATCGGGCGGTGAGCACCAGCGCGGCCACTGCCGCCACCGCCGTGAGGCCCTGGAACACGATGTGCACTGCCTGTCGCAGCTGGTCTGCTCCGGAGCGGTTACCCCGCCGGGTGCTCGTGTGGATCATCCCGTACGAGCGGGAGGGCTGCCGATGGCGCCTAGAGATCTGGCCGGAGGGACGGGGTCCAGGTGTTCCTGCTGTCCGACCACTGGGTGGCGTCGGCGCCGTAGCGTGAGTTGCGGGACATCGGGACGCTGCGGGAATGGAGACCGCCGCCGCGACCCGCGCGAGGCGGTGGCGAACGAGCGGCTGTGGTCGTGGCTCGAGCCCCGCCGGCACCAGTCCTGGGCCATGGTCGGTGCACTCCGTCCGATCCGCCCACTGGTATTCCGAGAACTTGGCCCCGCCTCCGGGCCGGGTCGTCGTGGCGGGCGACCGTACGAGAGCCGGTACCACCTACCGTCTGGCCTGCAAGGTACGGCGTTGCAGTGGCGCGGCGACTTCCACAACGCACGTCAACTGCCGCATGCGGTGGGTCGTCGCGTCGACCAGAGACCTTGGGGCCGGGTGAGAGCGCCTGCAGCGCGCGCCGGCCCTCATCTGGCCCTCGCCTCGCGGAAGCGCCGAGGATGCGTCGAGATCCGCTAGCAGGCTCCCCACCAAGACGCCAGAGGCCAGACGGCCACTTTGCGTGCAATTTTCGGATACTGACAGCGATCAGTACCACTCGTAAGCTTCCGACTACCGCTTGTTGAGGGGTCACCTGCGGAGGGGTCGATGCTGGACGCGAAACAGCATCAGGGGAAGTTCGGCGAGGATTACGTTCGGGTGCTCGCCTCGGCGGCCGGATTGGTGGTGCTCACCCAGGACAACGACTCGGACGGCGTCGATCTGGGGTTCCGTGCGACGGGTAGGTACGGCCACGTCCAGTCACCCATGATTGAGGCACAGGTGAAGACCTGGTCAAGGCCGACCGAGTCGTCCGGCCGTCTGCACTACCGCGGTCTGAACGAGTGGCAGTTCAACAAGCTCGCCGGACCGAACTTCAGTGTGCCGCGTTACCTGTTCCTCATCTGTGTGCCGCCGGACCCGCTCGAGTACGCAGCCTTCCGCTCCGAGGGCGTCCTGCTGCGGCACCTCGGCTATTACGTCTCGCTTCGGTCCGAGGTGCCGATCGCGGAGCCCAACCGTCAACGCAGTCGGCCGGTCATGGTGCCGACGGCCAACGTTCTGACTGCTCACGAGCTGCGCAGACTGACCGAGTCCCGGACCGCGTGGTGACTCGGCATGACAACCGCGCGTTGCGCGTCAACGACATCGCCTCCTACTTGGCGCAGACCGGGTGGCTGCGCGCACCGCACGACTGGCACGGCGCCGGGGTGTGGAACCATCCGGACGACTACGAGGTCCTGGTTCCCGCCCACGACGGCTTCGGCGACGCCCGGGCCCGCATCAACGAGGTTCTGCGTTGCCTCGCCATGGTTGAGGATCGTCCGGTTCTGGAAATCGCGGCGGAGATCGCCCGGCCGGACGTGGATACCCAGCTCTTTCGGACCTTTCCCGCCGACCGGGACCCGGGCTACACGTCGGTCACCGAAGGCTACCGGGCCGTTCAAGGGGTACGTGATGTTTTGGCGATCGCCACCCGCACCGTGGTCCAGGGCCCGCACTTCGCGTTCGCCGGCCGTCCGCCCAACGTGGTGGCGGACCTGCTCCACAGCGCCGAGATGGGACCGACCCGCGCCGGTAGCTATGTGCTCGAAGTACGCCTGTCCGCTCGCGCCGCGCTGGCGGGGGGCGTCACCGGCCGCACCGTCACCGGGCAGATCTACGAGGCGATCGCCGCGGCCGGGGAGGCCGTCTCGACGAGCCGGGTGTCGGCTTTCGAGGACGAGATCGTGACGGCCGGTCTCTCCTCGAATCTCTGCATAGCCCTCAGCGACCTGAGCGGTACCGATCACGAGGCGCCGTTCGAAATCGGTTTCCGCTGGGGCCGCGCTGTGCCCACCGAATCGGGCACAAGTAGCCACCGTTTCCCGGCGGGCGCGGGCGTACTGCTCCGCGAGGCGGCCAACCGGCTCCGCAACCTCGATGCCTCCGGGACAGCGGCCATCACCGGCCGGATCGAGACGCTGCACCACGGCGCCACCCGCGATGAACAGTGGCGCATCAGCGTACGCGGCGAGTTCCGCACCGGCAGCGGGCTGGTTCGTCGGCGCAAGATCTGGGTTCGCCTGCCCGATCAGGCAGCCTACGAGCGGGCGATCGCGGCACACCACCGTCAGCTCGCCGTCCGCGTCTCCGGCGAGCTGTCCAGCTCCACCGGCCGGGTCGAGCTAGTGCCCGAGCGCAGCTTTGACCTCATCGACTGACCCCCCTAGACCGCTCAGGAGGCTGGACGTGACCGCCGAGGAAATGACAAACCGGGATCAGATGACGCTCTTCGCGCTGCTCGCCATTGCCCGCCCGGCGACCAACCGCGAGCTTCGCGACATCGCCGGGCTCGAGATCGACGCGGGCAACAAGCGCCGCCTCAAGGGCTATCTGCAGAGCACCAAACGACGCTCGACCACCGTGCATGCCATCACGAAGGCGGGCCGTGACTGGTGCTTGACGGCGATGTCAGCTGGTCGGCCCGCGGATACGAAGTTCCCGGCCGGGCCGCTCTACGCGATCCTGAATGGACTGCGCACCTACCTGATCCGTACGGACCAGGAGCTCGAGGACCTGTTCAAGCCCGACGCGGAGTCCTGGATTAGGTCCGTCTACGACGAGCTGACCGTCCGGCGCAAGGGCCAGTACGTCCGCCTAGCCGACGTGTGTGAATGGCTGGACGACGACGTGGACCTCTCCGCGGAGCTGGACCGCATGGTCGAGCAACCGGACGTTCATCTGAAGGCTGAACTGGACCAGCGGAAGCTCACCACCGAGGACGAACAGGCGGCCGTCCTGATCGGCAGCGAGCCACGTCACCTGCTGAAGATCGAATTGGCATGAGCGCCGAACTCGAGGCCCTAGAGGCGCTGGACACCTCGGAATGGGCGCCGACCAGGGACGAGATATGGAATCTCCCCGGCTACCACGTCGACAGCCTGCACCCGGAGGTGACCCGCCGGCTCAGCAAGTCGATCGACGGGCTCACGCGCGGACGCCGGCCGGTCACCGCGGTCGTCTTGGGCGAGCGAGGTTCCGGCAAGACCCATCTGCTCAGCTGGGTCCGGGAACAGGTCCAAGCCAAGAACGGCTACTTCTTCCTGCTGAAACCGGTCGCCGGTACGTCGGCCTGGGAAAGCGCGGTCGGTGACACCTGCAGCGGGCTGCTCCGCCGGTCGATCGGCGGGGCGAGTCAACTCTCCCGCCTGCTGACGGCCATCGCCGACTCCGCCGGCCTGGATCCGGCGACCCGTGCCGCAATCAGCGGTCGCGACGACCTGACCCGGGAACGGCTGGAGGAGTTCCTGGCCGGGCTACGCTCGCTGGATCCCGAGGTCGGCATCCCTGCCTCAGACACCGCCCGCGCCCTCGTCCTGCTCGCCTCGACCGGCCCAGCCGTCCAGATCGGGCACAGCTATCTCATCCGGCCGGAGGCCCACGACGCGCAGCGCGCGGAGTGGGGCATCGGCGGGCCCCGCGCGTGGCAGTTGGTCCTACGCGACCTCACCCACCTAATCGCGCTGGCCGGTCCCATCGTCTTCGCCTTCGATCAGCTCGACCCGCTCGCCCATGAGTCTACGGTCGCACTGGGCTCCCGGACCGGAGTTCGAGAGTCCTCGACCGCGCGCCGGATGCGCGACGACATCGCCACCACCCTGATGGAACTGCGCGACGAGAGCCGCCGGACGCTCATCGTCATCGCCTGCCAGACGGACACCTGGGACATGATCGCGCGATCCACACTGCTCTCCTCCCGGGACCGATTCGAGCTGCTGCCCGAACTCGGCGCGATCCCCGATTCCGAGACTGCAGCCGCGATCGTGAGCAGCAGATTCGCGCCTGGATACGCCTCGCGGAGCTTCACCCCGCGCTATCCCACCTGGCCAATCACGAAAACGGCACTCGGCCAGGTACCGAATCGCTACACCGCGCGGCAACTGCTGATCCGCGTCAACGACCATGTCCAGGGCTGCATCGAGAGCCGACGCGCGACCGAGATGACCGCTCTGGCCGGATCCGCCCCACCGCCCCCGCCCCCCGTTCCGGACGACACTGCCGATCTCAACGCCGACTTCGAACAGCTCCGGGCCGCCGCAGACGGCCAACCCTTACTGGAGCGGGTCCAGAACGACGCTATGCCGAAGCTGCTGTCCGCCGGGCTGCGCAGCCTGGTACTGGAAATGGGCGGCAGTCCACATCGGTTCACCGTCGAGGAGGACTTCGGCACGTCGGCGGAGCTGCATGCGAGGCTCCGCCTGACGATCGACGAAGAAACCGAGCAGGAGGTCCACTGGTCATTCCGGGCCATCGCCGCGACCCACCACACAAGTTTTCAAACCCAGCTGAAACGAGCCATAACCGCCGCTGGGCTGGGCCAAGGGCTACCGAGCCGCCGCCTCTTCGTCCTGCGCAACAGCGGATTCCCGCGCGGCCGGGTGACCGAGGAGTTGAAGGCCGATTTCGAGCGGCGAGGCGGCGAGGCGCTCGTAGTGACCGCGTCCGATCTTCGTACACTCGCCGCGCTACGGATCATGTTCGAACGCCGGCCCCAAGGGCTGCACCAATGGCTGCGCGGGCAGAAGCCGGCCAGCAGCTTGGAGATCTTCAGGATCATCCTGGCCGATGTGCGCGAGAACTCCGGCGACCGCGACAACTCCGTGGGACCAGCCCCAGCAGACCACGTCGCGATCCTCGTCGGGGAGACGCAACGTGGCCGTCGCCCGTTCACGATCCCGCTCGCAACGCTGCGAAAGCACGCAATCGTCATCGGCAGCACCGGATCCGGCAAAACCGTCCTGGTCCGGCATCTTGTCGAGCAGTGCGCCCTGCGCGGTGTCTCCGTCATCGTGGTGGACCCAAACGACGATCTCGCCACGCTCGGCGACCCTTGGCCCACACCACCGAAGGGATGGGGCGAGGCGCAGGAACGCGATGCCCGACGTTACTTCTCCGAAACCGAAGTCGTCGTCTGGACGCCGGGCCTCCACAGCGGCCGTCCACTCACCTTCCACCCCCTGCCCGACTTCGGACCGACGCTAGACAATCCGGACGAGTTCCGTCGCCTGATCAGAACGACGATCCTTTCGCTCGCCGGGCCGGCCGGGGCGACCGGCCGTACTCAGCGCACGACCCAGCAGCTCTCGGTGCTGACCAGGGCGCTCGAATACTGCGCGAAGAACGGCGGTCAAACGCTCGACAATCTTCTGGACGTCTTGAACGAGCCGCCCGACGGCGTAGCCGACAGTCCGGACCGGAGCCGGCTAGCCAAGAACATGGCGGCCACGTTGGACGCGGCCAGGGACACCGACCCGCTGCTCGACGAGACCGGCACCAATGCTGATCCCACGAATCTGCTCACGCCGTCACCCGGGAAGGCGGCCCGTATCTCGGTGGTCAACCTGATCGGTCTCCCGATTCCGCAGCGACCCAGCTTCGTAAATCGGCTGGAGGAGGCCCTGTTCGCCTACTTCAAGGCAAACCCGGTCCGCGATCGTCCGCTCGGCGGCCTCTTCGTCCTGGACGAAGCCCAGATCTTCGTCCCGGTCATCGGCCAGGTGCCGAGCAGCGAGACCACTCGCACTTTGATCGCGCAGGTCCGCAAGTATGGCCTGGGCATGCTGCTCGCCACGCAGACGCCGAAAGGCCTACACAACAGCGTCCCCGGCAACACCAGCAGCCAGTTCATCGGAAAATTGACCGCACCGGTGCAGCAGGCCGCCGCAGATCAGATGGCCGCTGCCCGGGGTAACACCCTCGACAACATCTCCCGACTCAAGCCTGGTGTCTTCTTCGGCGCCACCGAGGGCACCTCGTTCAGCAAAATCGAAGTACCCATCTGCCTCAGCCATCACCGCGAAGCGCTCTCTGAGGAGGAGGTCCTGCAACGAGCACGGCGGCAATAGGTAACGATTGGCGCGGAAAGCTCGATGCCCAGCATCGACATGCTCAGGCCATCTGTCGCCGGCTGCCAAGCCTCACGGAGCATGATGCGCGTAGGGCCCTGGCAAGTCATGAGCCCCACATCGTCGGGCTCGTCGGCACCCCGACCCGCGCCCCAGCGGTGCAGGGGCTTGTTCGTCAACCTACTGCATGCGGTTCTACCGCCGGGACGATTGTCAGCCGACCTGTGTGCCGACGACGAGGAGCAGGCCCGCCAGGAGGACGGCGCCTACGACGACCCAGATCGTACGGTTCGCGGTCCGCTCGCCGCCGAAGAAGCTGATCAGGGTCACGGCGGCGAAGGCGATCGTCAGGATCAGGAGGAGCATCAGGTGAGGGCCATGGCCGCGAGGGCCGTGACGCCGACCGCCAGGGAGCGGATGGACCAGGTGATCCGGGTGAACTTGCGGTACGCCACGATGTTAGCTGCCCAGATCTGCCCGGCGACCGCCCGCTCGAACGCGTCGTGGTCACCCGCCGCCTCCACCCAGGCGTCGACGAAGGCTTCCCGGTCGTCGCCGTACCGACGGGCGACATTGTCGTAGTAGTGCAGCGACCACGCGGTCGTCACCCGCCGCTACGGCGTCAGTGTGTAGAGCGCCAATACCGCGCTGAGCACGACGCAGACGCCGGCGACGAGCAGGACGCCTTTGCCCCAGAAGCCGTGAGCCGACGGCAGTTGCCCGACCAGGACCCCGGCAGCGGCCAAGACGGCGGCCGCCTTCACGTCGGCGAAGCGGATCATCTCGTTCGTCTGTTGCAGTGAGGCACGTTCCAGTTCCCTCATGAGGCTTCCAGCCGTTCCGCCAGGTCGGGCCGGTCATAGGAGGAGAAGAACTGCCCCAACTGCCCGAGCAGATATCGGCGATCGCCGTCTTCGAGCCGTCCAAGAAAGTCACCAATCAGCCTGGCGATCACCAGGAACCGGGACTCGCCGACATCACCGAGCTTCTCGGCGATCGATGGTGAGTAGCTCTTCCGGCCGGTCAGGGTGGTGGTAGAGCCAGTAGCTGCGGGCGACGTCGGGATGGGAGTAGATGCTCTCCCGCAGGTACCGGATCCGCTCCAGTTCGGCCTGCTGCTTCAGGCGTTCGAGGGCGGTCTGCCGGTTGATCTCCAGGATGGCTTCCGCGGCGGCGCGGGCTTGCGGGCTGACCGCCAACTGAACGCGGACGCCGTTGGCGATGCGGGTGTTGATCTCGTTCTCGGCGTTGCCGGCCTGCGTGACGGAATATCGGACGGTGACCTGGTCGGCCCGCTCCGTGATGTTATGCCGTGCCCTCCAAAAGGCGGCCTGGTCATTGTCCTGCCACCAGAAGTGGAAGGTTGCGGCGAACGCGACGTTCGGATGGCAGCTGCGCAGTTCGGCTCGGAAAGTGATTGGTTGTGCGGGGTCCTCGGGTCTCGCCCACAAGCCCGACAGACGGTCGCGCCAGTTCTCGCTCATGCGACGACCAGCGGGTTCGCGCGGTGCAGCCGCTCGTTGAGTCGGTCACGCATGTCGCGGGCGGCCGGCGCCTCCGCGTCGCGAGCTAACGGCCGCCAGTCGTACAGCAGGTCGGACATGCGGGCGAAGCGGCTGCTGGCGCCCTGGCCGGTCCCGCCGGCGAGGACCATCAGGTCGGTGACCAGATCCTCATACGCGGGTTCGCCGGCCGCCGCGTCCAGCCAGCGGAAGAGCGCTCCGCGGAATTCGCCCTGCGGCCCTTCGCCGGTGAACAGGAGCGTGAAGGCGTGTACCAGTCCGGTCTGCAGTTCCGCGTCGCCGGCCAGCTCGGCGAGGAGGAACCCGGCCCGGTCCGGGGTTTCGGAGATCGCCGCCAGAGCACGCAGGCCCGCGTCGCGCCGAGGGTCTTGCCCGGCGGTCCAGTCGATGACCCGGCGCAGCGCCGCCTGCCGGTGCAACGGCCGTTCCCAGAGCGATCGCAGGGCCGCCACGACTCCGTCGGTAACGGCATCGATCCCTCGCCCCGCCAGGTTGTTCAGCCGGGTCAGCACCGCCTGCGGGTGAGCATCGGCGAGCGCCCCGCCGCAGACCGCGGCGACCGCGCAGAGCAGCGGCTGACTTCCCGACTGGACGGCCCACTGGTTGAGCCGACCGCGCATCGCAGTCCGGCATACAGGAGCGACCGCCGGTGGTGAGGACGGGCTACCGGTGGGGGTTCATTCGGTTCTGACGCGGTCGGCGATGCCGGTGATGAGGTCGGGTGTGGGTAGTGACAGGCGTTTGCCGTTGCGCCGGATCAGGGTGGCCTGTTGGTCGAGGAGATCGACGGCGATGGTGAGCAGCGTGACGCTGGTGTCGTCGGCGCCGTCTCGGCGTACGCCGTCGGGCAGGGGCGCTCCGGTCAGGATGTTGAGGAACCAGGGTGTCTGGGGGTGGTCGGGGATGGTCAGGTGTTTGAGGAATCGGGCCCGGTCTTCACTGTTGGGGTAGGAGCTGGTGATGCCGGTGGGGAGGTGCAGGGCGTGGTTGGTGTGCCAGTGAAATGGTTGTGGGGGCTTTACCCGTGTGGTCCAGGCGTGCCCGGCGGCGGCCTCGATCACGGTGACGTCGGGGTGGCCGAGCCGTCCGATGGTGTAGGCGAAGCCGCCGGCGCTGGGTGTCGTGGTCAGGCGTTCGGCGACGTGGGCGGGGGTTGGCTCCCGCTGGAGGGCTCTGGCGACGAAGTGGCGGCCGGGCGCGTGGGCGGGGTGTGGGACCGTGAGGTGGTCTATCCCCCAGGCCAGACCGTTGCCGGTGAGGACGAAGGTGTTGGCTGGGATGAAGCCTGGTAGCCACCAGGTGGTGATGGGCGGGTCGCCGTTGATGTCCAGGGTGAGCAGGGTACAGCGGCCGTCCAGCCAGGCGATGCCGTCTTCGTTGTGGGCGATCACGGCTCGTGTGGGGGTGCTGTAGGCGAGGTCGGTACAGCCGGTGCCGTCGTCGGTGCCGAGATCGCCTCGAAGGTTGAGCAGGAGCAGGTCGTCGAACGGAACCTGCGCGCCTTCGGCGAGGGCGGTCAGTTCCGCCCAAACTCGTGGGTAGTGGTGCTGGCTGGCCACGCTGACGGCGGCGAGTGTCTGCGCGACGGTCGGTGCGGTGGTTCTGCGCCGTAGGTCGACCAGGTCGGGCATTTGCTCGACGGTGGCCTGTATGCCGTGTCGGGCGTGCGCGCCGAGTGCCTGGAAGACGGCAAGTCGCTCGCCGCGCAGGATCAGCCACGGGATGTCGCCGAGCTGCTGCTCGGTGATGGTTGGGTGAGTCATCGGGTGAGTTCCGACAGTGCGAGTCGGAGCCGGCCGAGAGCATCGGCGATCCACGGCAGAGCGAGCGGGTCGGTGGATCGCAGGGCCTGTGCGCGCTGCTGCGGGTCGTTGCCGGTGAGCATGCCGGTGCAGATCCGTAGGGTCAGTGGGTCTGTCGATTCGCCGAAGGTGCGGCCCGGGAGCGTGGCGATGCCGTACCGGTCGAACAGTACGTCGGCCAGGTCGCTACCGGTGTGGATGTGGTGGATGGCGGCGATCCGTTCTCGCTGGGGGGTGAGGTCTGGATAGAGGTAGAACGCGGCCTGCGGCGACGGGACGGCGGCACCCACGGTGGTGAACGCGTCGGCCACGGCCATGGTGATCCTCTGGTAGAGGTGCCGTGCGCGGGCTATGTATTCCGTTAGGTCGTCCGGTTCATCGAACGCCAGCGCCGCGGCGAACTGCACGGGCTGGGCGACGCTCGACCAGATTTCACTGGCGGCCGAGAGCATCCGTTCGCGTAGCCGGTCGCCGATGTCGCCAGCGGGCAGCCGGGCGACCCCGATGCGCCAGCCACCGAGAGCGAGACTCTTGCTCAGGCCGCTGGTAATGACCACCCGTTCGGGGGCGAACTCCGCCGGGCTGCGGGACGACCCGTCGTACACCAGGTCGCGGTATATCTCGTCGGAGACGACCACCAGGTCCAGTTGACGCGCGATGGCGGCCACACGTTCAACAGTGGCGGCGGAAGCGAGGGTGCCGGTCGGGTTGTCCGGCACGGTGAGCACCACGGCACGGACGTCGCGGCCGATATGGCGTGCGCGCCGTACGGCATCCAGCAGCCGGTCAGGGTCGGGTACACCACCTTGGCGGGGCAGTGTCGGCACCCGCAGAGGCTGCTTGCCCAACAGCGTGATCTGTGCCGCGTAGCTGACCCAACTGGGCTGTGGGATAACGACATCGCCACCAACGGCCTGCAGCACGGTGTAGAGCAGAGCCTTGCTCCCAGGACCGGTCAGGACCTGAGCAGGACTGGTGTCCAACCCTCGCCGCCGCCAGTAACCGGCCGCCGCGTCCCGCAGCTCCGCCGACCCCGCGACGGAACCGTAGCCGTTGCGGTCGGCGGCATCCGTGATGGCCTGGCGTAACCGTGGGTGCACCGGCAGACCAGCCTGGCCGAACGCCAACGGCAGGGTGCTGAGTCCCTCGGCCTGCCTGCGGCGTACCGCCTCGTCGGCGGCCAGGGTAGCTGACACAACCAAGATCCACTCCCGTCACTCGTCGTCGCTGAAACCCAGTTCGGGCTCATTGCAACGATCAAGCGGCACAAGCGTCAGGTCAAGCACGGGTCTCCGAAGCTCAAGCATAAGATTCTCTGATGCTTGACCTGCGCCGGCTGCGACTGCTGCACGAGTTCAGCCGTCGCAGGACCATCGCCGCCACCGCCGCCGCACTCGGCTACAGCCCGTCCGCCGTCTCACAGCAACTCGCCGCACTCGAACGCCAGTGCGGTCGCGCGCTGCTCGACCGCACCGCACGCAGCGCCCAACTCACCGATGCCGGACGACGACTGGCCGAACACGCCGCCCGAATCCTGGCCCAAGCCGAGGCCGCCGAAGCCGACCTCGCCGCCACGGCCGACACCCCCAGCGGGCAGATCGCGATCTCGACTTTCCCCACCGCCGCGCTGGCCCTCACCGCACCCGCCGTCCAACGCCTACGCCGCTATCCCGAACTCCACGCCGTCATACGACAGGCCAACACCGACCACGGCCTCGACCGCCTGCACACAGGCGAGATCGACCTGGCCCTCGTCGACGACTGGTTCGGGGAATCGACCCACCGACCCGCATCAGTGCAGTTCATCGAACTCCTCCATGACCCACTCGTCCTCGTCGTCCCACAGCAGCACCCACTCGCCGCCGATCACGACCCGGTCGACCTCGCGGCGCTCACCCACCAACCATGGATCGCCGCACCCCCCGACGAACCATCCCGCCGCGCTCTCGACGACCTGTTCAACACCCTGCACTCCCGCCCGACCATCACCTGGGAGTTCCAAGGACTCCACACCATCGTCAACCTCGTCGCCCAAGGACTCGGCATCGCGGTCACTCCACGCATGGCGCTGACAGACCGCCACCACAACCTCGTGACCCGAAACCTGCCAACCCCCCATCACCGCACCATCTACATCGCCATCCGCCACACCAGCAGAAAACGACCAGCAGTCACCGCCACCATCGACGCGCTACGAGCAGCAGCCAACGACCACACCACCCTCTTCGACTGATACACCCAGACCGCACTCTCATCGGTCGCCGGCCGGGCGCCACTCAGATGGGAACTGTCACTTGCGAACACATCGTCCGCGACGAGTACCCGACGTGCTGGCCCGGATGGCCGCCCTCGGGGCGGTGACGGACGCCCGCTGGCAGGCTGCTCGGCAGCCGGACCGGTCGGCGGCTCGGCGCGCGGGGAGGTCACCCGGGTACGGACGATTCGTGCGCACGGCCTGACCCTGACGGCGACGTCGCCGTCGTGCGCCGTCTGGTCCTCCGCCGCCGCCGAGACCTGGAACGGCGTCATCAGGGCGAGGAGCAACGACGCGTGCCGCGTGCCGGGGCAGTAGTGGCTGCCCGGTCTGGGTGTTGGCTCGCGCTGGGCGTCGGCGACGCTCCGCCCTGCCAGGCCAGTACGGCAGCCGCCGTTTGGGATCTTGCTGCTCGGGTGGGGTGGACGCGAGACGGCCACCGCGTGATCGTCTGTGCGTTGTGGACACGACATCAGATCTTGCGGTGGCCGCGTGCCACAGCGTAGCCGTCGTCGGGTGGGATCGGGTGCTGGCCGGCGTGCTGGGGTGCTTCGCAGGCCGGTTCGGGCGGGTGGAGCCGCGTCGCGCAGCGGCGGAGTTCGTGACCGGGTTTCTGGCTGATCTTGAGATCAAGACGTGTTGGCAGTTGGCGGAGCGGGCCGGTCACACCCGGCCGGACGCGATGCAGCGGCTGCTGTACCGGGCGGTGTGGGACGCCGACGCCGTCCGCGACGACCTGCGGCAGCTGATCACCGACCGGTTCGGTGCCCCGGAGGCAGTCCTGGTGGTCGACGAGACCGGCGACCTGAAGAAGGGCACCCACACGGTCGGGGTCCAGCGGCAATACACGGGCACCGCCGGGCGGATCGAGAACAGCCAGGTCGGAGTGTTCCTGGGCTACGCCGGCTCGGGCGGGCACACGCTGATCGACCGGCGAGTGTATCTACCGGCGTCGTGGACCGAGGACCGTCAGCGGTGCGCAGCTGCTGGCGTGCCTGACGAGATCGAATTCGCTACCAAGTCGGAGCTGGCCGCCGACATGATCACCGCCGCGGTCGACGCCGGCGTGCCGGCGGGCTGGGCCGCCGCGGACGAGGCTTACGGCAATAGCGCCGCGTTCCGCGCTCACCTGCGCGAACACCGCCTCGGCTACGTCCTCGCGGTGTCCCGCAGCCACCTGGTCCAGCTCGACGGCGACAAGACCAGAGTTCGCGCCGACCGCATCGCCGACGACCTACCCGACTCGGCCGGGCAGCGCCGATCGGCCGGCGTCGGCTCGAAGGGCCCCCGCTACTACGACTGGGCTTGGCTCGACGATGTCACCATCGACGCCGACCCCGACGATGGCGGCCACCACAGCTTGCTGATCCGCCGCAACACCACTACCGTTGAGCTGGCCTTCTACCGCTGCTGGACCCCGCGCCGGGCCACCCTCGCTCAACTCGTCCGCGTCGCGGGCATCCGATGGACCGTTGAGGAGAGCTTCCAGGCCGCGAAGGGCCAGGTCGGTCTGGACCAGCACCAAGTCCGCCGCTGGGACTCCTGGCCCCGGTTCACCACCCTCGCCCTGGCCGCCCTCGCCGTCTTGGTGATCTGCGCCGCTGACGCCGCCAAAGACGATCCGGCCGGCACTGGGTTGATCAAGCTAACGGTCAACGAGGCCCGACGACTGATCAACGCCTGCATCATCCGCCCGATCACCCAACTCGCCCATCGTCTGCGCTGGTCACAATGGCGACGCCGGCATCAAGCCCGAGCCCGACGATGCCACTACACACGCCGCCTCAACCTCGAACTTCAGCCCTGATCACGAAGGGCGGCTGCCGTACTAGATGTTGCGGGGCACGAGGTTGACGACACGCGCCTCGGACGGAATCCGGTTGCGTGGTGACCGGTGGGTTTGAGTAGTGTTGGTGGCATGTCGAGCCCTGAGGCATCCAAGGTGAGGGCTTTCGGTCACGCCGTCAGCCCCCTGAACCACTGAGTTCATAGTCCGCTTCCCGGCAGCCTTCGCTGCGTGGGCATTTGCGCGCACCCTTGGGCGCTGGCCGCGGTGACGAGACGTCTCGTCGTTCTCTCTCACCTCGGAGTTCTTGATGCCTTTGCCGCTGTACCTGCTTGCCGTGGCGGTCTTCGCCATGGGCACCTCGGAGTTCATGCTTGCCGGCTTGGTGCCGGACATCGCCGCAAGCCTCGACGTGTCGGTCGGGGCCGCCGGGCTTCTGACCTCGGCGTTTGCTGTCGGGATGGTCGTCGGCGCGCCGCTGATGGCGGCGCTTGCGCGCGGGTGGCCTGTCCGGGCCAGCCTGCTGGGCTTCGTGCTGGTTTTCGCCGTGGTCCACGTCGTGGGCGCCCTCACGACGAGTTTCGCGGTTCTGCTTATTACCCGGGTGATCGCCGCCGGGGCCAACGCGGGCTTCCTGGCTGTGGCACTGAGCACGGCGGCCACGCTCGTCGCATCTGATCAGAAGGGGCGCGCGCTGGCGGTGCTGCTCTCGGGTACGACGGTAGCCACCATCGCTGGAGTTCCCGGCGGTGCGGTGCTCGGCACGGCGTTTAGCTGGCGGGCAACGTTCTGGGCGATCGCACTGCTCTGCCTTCCCGCTGCCTTCGGCGTCGTGAAGGGCATCCCGGCCCGTGTCGGAAAGATCCCTCGGGACACTCCGGCTGACTCGTCTCTTCGGGACGAGATCGCCCAGCTCGCGATGCCCAGGCTGGTCCTGGTCATGCTGCTCGGTGCCCTGGTCAACGCTGCCACCTTCGCCACATTCACCTTCCTGGCACCGATCGTGACTGACACCGCCGGCCTGGGCGAGCTGTGGGTCTCGGTCGTGCTGGTGCTCTTTGGTGTTGGGTCCTTCGTCGGCGTCACCCTCGCGGGACGGCTCTCCGATCAGCGTCCCGGCATGGTGATCGCAGTCGGTGGCCCGTTGCTGCTGCTCGGCTGGGTCGCGTTGGCGACCCTGGCTGGCCAGCCGGTGGCGCTTCTGCTCCTCGTGTTCGCGCAGGGCACGCTTTCCTTCGCGTTGGGCAGCACCCTGATCGCCAGGGTGCTCTATGAGGCAGCGGGCGCCCCCACCATGGGAGGGTCGTATGCGACCGCGGCGCTCAACATCGGTGCTGCCGGCGGCCCCGTCGTTGCAGCAGCGACCCTCGGGGCCAATGCCGGCGACCTCGGCCCGGTGTGGGTCAGCGGCCTGCTGGTTGCGATCGCACTGCTCATTGCCCTGCCGCTCCGGCGATTCATCGCATCCCGCGTCGGCCAGGCGATTCGATGACCCACGCGAACGCTCCGTTGAGCGTCGAGGGACGGCGGCGACTCATCGAGCGATGCCGAACCCGCCCAATTGCTCATGTCGCCGAAAAAAATCGGCGGGCCGCCACTGCTGGTTGCGGCCGTCCCCTGGCTGCCGCATCGATGCGGCATGAACGTCTACATCAGGTCGAACATCGCCCGGGCAGCATCGATGACAGACACGATCTCAATCAGCGCCGGCCCGTCGGCAGACTAGCGGCGAGCGAGGCCGGCCGTCATTCGCTCGTCGGCAGTTGCGGGCGCCGGCGATATACCGTCCGCCGCCACGTTACGTAACGGGCGGAACGCGGCGTGAGCGGATACGCGATTACCGTGGCCCCAGTCGTCGGGTTCAGGCCGGGCCCGGCAAGTCTGGTGCCAGGGCTTGCTCGCGCGCGAGGATGGCGCCATGTGGGTCAGTCACCGGGCCGGGCCGGCCGATGAACCGCCGACGCCCGAGCAGATGCATCACTGGCATCGGCGGATGTCCCCGCCGGAGAACGAGTTCCCCGCCGGGGTCGGGCTCACGGCCCTGATCGGCCGGACCGACGAAGCGGCGGTCGGGATCACCCAGATCGAGGCGTACTCCACCGGCTTCCAGTTCACGCTCGCCGTCCGCCTGCGCCAGGCTCGACCGAACCGCGCCCGCGGCGGGCTGTTCATGCTCATCAGCTCTCACGCCCACCCAGGCATCGAGATCCCCCTGGAGGACCGCCTCCTGCTCGGTATCGAGTATTCCGACGGTCGCCGCGCGTCCACACTGAAGAACATGCGAATGCTGGGCCCGGCCGCGATGGCGGATGGCGGCCAGTTGGTACTCGTCGGGCAGGGCGGGGGCGGCGGCGAACAGAGCGTGCACCAGACCTACTGGGTGTCCCCGCTACCTCCCGAGGGGCCGGTGACCTTCGTCCTCGCCTGGCCGGCCTTCGGCATGCCGGAATCCCGGACCGTCCTCCACGCTGCGGTCATTCGCGCCGCAGCCGACCGCACCCAACAACTCTGGCCCCCGCAACCCGCCGTGCAGTCCGCAGAGCCGCCGCCCCCACCTCGCCCAACATCCGGATGGTTCGCCGAACCACCCGACTGATGACCAACACCGTGATCGCCGGCCTGTCAGGCGCCAACGCCTCCCACCGCCCACCACTGCGGGCCGCCACCACGGCAGAACTGAACCAGCCACTCGACAACCAGTACCCGCCTCTGTTCACCACGCTCGCCACGCCAACAATCGCCATGCGAATCGCGGTCGACCCGCCGCAAGCCGCCCACCACCGACTTCACCGCGCTCGGCTCACGGCATGAGTGGATGCGGGTCCGGCATGCGCGGGCGGAGCACCCCTGTCGGAAGCATGAGCGGGCGGCAGGCCAGACGAAGCGCGATACGAGCCGGTGTGAGCAGTAGCTGACGGCGATCGTCTACCGGGGGAACAGGGGCGTTGCGGGACTACCCTTGCTCCACGTGCCCACGTCGAGATCGAGATCACCGCGGAGCTGGTGCGGGCTCTGGTACGCGACCAGCACCCTGACCTCGCCGATCGCCCGGTTCGGCTGGGCCGCGTGGCTGGGACAACCAACTGTGGCGGCTCGGTGACGACCTAGCCGTCCGGCTTCCCTGGGCGACCGGGTCCGCGGACGCGCTGCTGCGCAAGGAGCATTCCTGGGTGCCCACGCTGGCCCCGCGTCTTCCGCTGCCGGTCCCCGTCCCGCAGCGATTCGGCGAGCCCTCCGAACGGTTCCCTCGGCCCTGGCTCATCACCACCTGGGTTCCGGGCACACCCGCCGACCGCGCCCCTGTCACACGCGCAGCGGACGCGGCCGAATCCTTGGCCACCTTCCTGACGGCTCTTCACCAACCCGCCCCCAGCGGCGCGCCCACCGGCCGAGACCGTGGCGGGCCACTGACCGACCACACCAAGGGATTCAACGCACGGCTCTCCTCAGCCACCGAGCGAGGGCTGATCAACGACCCGGACGCCGTCCGCACCGTCTGGCACGACGCGGTCACCGCGCCTCAATGGACGGGACCGGCGCTATGGCTGCACGCCGACCTGCACCCAGCCAACGTCCTCACCGCCGACGGCACCCTCTGCGGCGTGATCGACTTCGGCGACCTCTGCGCGGGCGACCCGGCATACGACCTCGCCGCCGGGTGGCTCCTGCTCCCCGCCACCACCACCGACCACGTCTACGCGGCCTACCAACCCACCCCGGACACCGCCACCATGCGCCGCGCCCGCGGCTGGGCGATGGCACGCGCCCTCAGCGGCATTCTCATCGGCGACGCCGGCACCCACGGCCGCCCAGGCGGCAAGCCCACCTGGGGGCCACCCGCCCACACCGCCCTGCAACACCTCACCGCCACAACCTGCTGACCCCTCGATCGCCACTACGTCCGACAGCCGGCGCGATCAACCATCCACACATCGCCATGAGCGGATGGCCCGTCAGCAGGCTGGTGTGAGGAGCTGAATGAGCCCGTCCGGCGTGCCGCTCCAAACTGAGGATTTTGCGCGGTCAGCCGACGAGGTCGATGGCCTTCGGGAAGTACCGGCGGCAAAACCTGGTGGCGCGCCACCAGGGACTCGAACCCCGACGCACGGCTTACGAAGACCGACCTGGACCACCATTGCTTCAGGTCTGCGGTTCCGACGATCGACCCTCGGGCAGTAGTACCCGCTCCATGACCTCAGCCGCCTTCCGCTGTGCCGGCGGCAGCACGTGCGTGTAGATCTCCGCCGTCACGCGCGAATCCGAGTGCCCCATCCGGTCCTGTCGCGCATGCTGCGGCACCCCGGCATCCGCCCCGACGGTGGCCAAGGTGTGCCGGGCGTCATGCAGTGCGATCACCGGGACACCAGCACCCTCGCACGCCCGGCCGAACCGCCGCGTGAAGTATGCCGGCGGGTAGCCGAGTCCGTCTTCCCGGCAGAACACCCGATCCTCGTCCCGGTAGATCTCGCCCGCCAGGGCCCTCTCCGCATCCTGCCGTCGCCGGTGTTCGGTCAGCACCGCGATCACCGACTCGCCAATGGCGATATTCCGGGCGCTACTGCCCTTGGTCTCCTTCTCGACCACTCCCCTATCACCTTGCCCGGTGGCCGTGGTTCGCTGCCAGTCTGTACAAATCACCCCACGGCTCACCCCACGGCGCAGGTCGACCTTGGACCAGCGCAGGCCCGCCAGCTCACCACGGCGCATCCCGCACACCACGGCCAACACCCAGACGGCGTACGGGCGGTCTTCCCGTACGGCCCCGAGGAAGGCGACGGTCTCCTCCGCTGTCCAGACGCCCTTGCGACCCTTGCTGAACCTGTGCGGCTTCCGAGGCTGACGCACGCCAGCGATCTCGACTCCGATGTCCCGCAGCGCCTTATGCAGGATCCGGTGCACGGTCCGCACCGTCCCGGCCGCCAGTGGCCGACCGCGACGAGACCCGCTTCGGAGCAACGTCTTGTAGAAGTCGTGCACAACGTTTTTGTCTAGCGATGCGACCTGGCGCGAGCCAAGGTGCGGGTTGATGTACTCCCGGATGAAGTCCCGGTACGTCGACAGCCCGGTGATCGAGAGGTCCAGCTCACGCTCATCCAACCATCGGTCCAACTCGGCCGCCACCGTACCGTCCGCGGCCAGCTCGGCCCCGCCAAACTGCGCGAGCGCTTCCTGCTGCCGCTCACGGGCGACCCGCTCGCTGGCGAAGCCGCGACGCCGCATCTGCCGCCGTCTCCCGTCGGGGCCTGCCGGTAGATCAACGACGAAGTGCCAGGTCTTGCCCTTGGGATCCCGACCAACCGCCACGACGACCTCCCGTGGTCACAGAGCGACGACTACCCATACGACGGTAGTCGATCTCCGTGACCACAGATGTGACCACAAGATCAATGACTCAGAGAATCCGCAGCTCAGCGGTAAGGCGACGGACGAGTCGACCTGTACGCCGGATTTTGTGCCCGGCACGCACCGTTGCCGGTGAGGCCGGCGGCGGTCATCCATCTCGGCCTACCGTTGCCGGCAGGCTCCAGCGGCCTACCCGCAGACATCGGGCGGGCAGCCCTCGAACGCCTGCGCAGGCCGTCGCCTTCCGGTGACGGCCGTCTCTTGGCCTTGCTCCGGGTGGGGTTTACCGAGCCATCCCGGTCACCCGGGATGCTGGTGGGCTCTTACCCCACCGTTTCACCCTTACCGAATCGGCTGTTCCGCGCGTAATGCCCGGGATGCCCGATCCGGCGGTCTGTTTTCTGTGGCACTTTCCCGCGGGTCGCCCCGGGTTGCCGTTAACAACCACCCTGCCCTGTGGAGTCCGGACGTTCCTCGGCGGCGGGCACGCGGCCCGCCGACGCGACCGCCCGGTCGACTCGTCCGTCGCGCACCAATGGTACCGATGTTCGGGAAAAGCGGACCACCACCCCGGCGGCCCGCACCACCGGGGGTCAACGGCCAAAGAACGGCACCGGCAGAAGCCGGCCGGCCATGGCACGAGCCACAGCACACCCCTACGACGAGCCGGACCGCCCCTCCGCCACTAGCCTCGGCACCGATGGACATCCCCGAGGCGCTGCTGCTGCTCGCCGCCGGGCTCGCCGCGGGCAGCGCCAACGCGGTGGCCGGTGGCGGCTCGCTGATCACGTTCCCCGCGCTGATCGCGGTCGGTCTGCCGCCGGTGGCGGCGAACGTGACGAACTCGATCGCGGTCTGTCCGGGCTACCTGGCCAGTGTGGCGGGCAGTTGGGCGGATCTGCCGGACCGGCGGCGGCTGCTCTGGCTGGTGCCGAGCACCGTACTGGGCACCGCCGCCGGCTGTGCGCTGCTGCTCTCCACCCCGGCCCGCGCCTTCGAGCTGGTGGTGCCGTTCCTGGTGATCGGCGCGGCCGCCCTGCTCGGCTTCCAGGACCAGTTGCGTCGGCTGGTCGGGCATCCGCGCCACCTCAGCGCACGGCGCGGCACTGTCGCCGTACAGCTGATGGTGGTGTTCGGCGCCGTCTACGGCGGCTATTTCGGGGCCGCGCTCGGCGTCATGCTGGTCGCCGGCCTGGGGCTGGTGCTGGACGAGTCACTGGTCCGGATCAGCGCGATCAAGAATCTGCTCTCCGCCGTGGTCGGGCTGACCACCACGGTGGCGTTCGCGGTGTTCGGCCCGGTCAACTGGGTCGCCGTGGCGGTGCTGGCCCCGGCGACCATTCTCGGCGGGTACGCCGGGGCCAGACTGGTCCGCCGGCTGCCGCCGGAGATCCTCAAGGCCGTCATCGTGATCTTCGGTTGGACGGTCGGCCTACTCCTGCTCGCCCGCGCCTACGGCTGACCGAGCCGCCCCACGGTGCCCGTCCGGCGGGCGCGCGTGACAACGGCAAGATCCCCGTGATCAGGGAGCCCGGAGCCCGACGCGCCGACGACACGCGGGAACAGGTCCCTGATCACGGGGATCTTGGGGGTTAGACCTTGGGGGCGGGTTCTGCGGAGGGGTCGGGGGTGGGGGCGTCGCGGGGGGTGGGGATCACCGGGACCACCCTGGGGTCGCCCTCGTCGGCGAAGTAGTCGTCCTGCTCGGTGCCGTCGACGCCCTCGCTCACCTTGGCCGCCCGCAGGATCAGCGTGACGAGCACGGCGACCAGCAGGTTGACCGCGACGGCGACCAGTCCGACGTAGATCGTCTTCGGGGTGTCGAAGCCGAACTTCTCCAGCGGGAACGCCGAGCCGCCGAAGTGGGCGCGCTTGCTGGCCGGGTTGGGGATCTGGTAGAGCATCCAGGTGCCCAGGCCCAGTCCGGCGGCCCAGCCGGCGATCAGAGCGCCCCGGTGGAACCAGCGGGTGTAGAGGCCGAGGGCGACCGCCGGGAGCGTCTGCAGGATGATCACGCCACCGATGAGCTGCAGGTCGATGGAGAACTGCGGGTCGAGGAAGACGATGCAGGCGACCGCGCCGACCTTCACCACCAGCGAGGTGATCTTCGAGACGTTCGCCTCCTGGGCCGGCGAGGCGTCCTTGCGCAGGTACTCCTTGTAGATGTTGCGGGTGAAGAGGTTCGCCGCGGCGATCGACATGATGGCCGCCGGCACCAGCGCGCCGATGCCGATCGCGGCGAACGCCACCCCGGCGAACCAGCTCGGGAACTGCTGCTCGAACAGCAGCGGTACCACCGTGTTGTTGTCCACGGTGCCCGGGGTCGAGCCGGGCAGTGGGGTCACCCCGGCCGCGATCGCCATGTAGCCGAGCAGCGCGATCAGCCCCAGCAGCAGGCTGTAGGCGGGCAGCGCGGACATGTTCCGCTTGATCACGTCCCGGCTCCGGGCGGCGAAGACGCCGGTCAGGCTGTGCGGGTAGAGGAAGAGCGCCAGCGCCGAGCCCAGCGCCAGGGTGATGTACTGCAACTGGTTGTTCGCGTTGAGCAGGATGCCGTCTCCGGGTGCCGGGCTCGCGTCGAACTTGGCGTCCGCGGCGTCGAAGATCTCACCCCAACCCCCCAGCTTGTACGGCAGGTAGAGGACCGCCACCAGGATCACGATGTAGATCAGCGTGTCCTTGACGAACGCGATCAGCGCCGGCGCCCGCAGTCCGGACTGGTAGGTGTACGCGGCCAGGATGGCGAACGCGATGATGATCGGCAGGTGCCGGGCCAGCGTGCTCTCCCCGGTGACCCCCATCGCCTTGAGTACCGACTCGATGCCCACCAGTTGCAGCGCGATGTACGGCATGGTGGCGGCGATCCCGGTGATCGCGATGATCAACGCCAGGGCCGGCGAGTCGAACCGCTTGCGGACGAAGTCGGCCGGCGTGACGAAGCCGTGCCGGTGCGACACCGACCAGAGCCGGACCAGCACCAGGAACACCAGCGGATAGATGATGACCGTGTACGGCACGGCGAAGAACCCGGCGGCCCCGGCCCCGAACACCAGCGCCGGTACGGCCACGAAGGTGTAGGCGGTGTAGAGGTCGCCGCCGACCAGGAACCAGGTGATCCAGCCGCCGAAGCTGCGGCCGCCGAGGCCCCACTCGTCGAGGTGGGCCATGTCCTTCGGGGCGCGCCACCGCGCGGCCACGAAGCCCATTCCGCTGACCAACAGGAAGAGCAGCGTGAAGACGATGATCTCAGTGAGATGGTCCTGCCACACCGCGGGTCACCTCCGCTTCTTCGTCATCTGGTAGACCAGCGTCGTGGTGGCCACGCCCAGCAGGACGAAGGCCAGTTGCAACCAGTAGAAGACCGGGAAGCCGAACAGCCGTGGCGAGTCGGTGTTGAACAGCGCCGTGACCAGTGGCACCACGATCGGGATGAAGAGCAGCCAGTTCCAGGGACTGTGATCCTTTGCTCGGGACACCGCCGTGATCGGCGCCGTCCCCGGGTCAGGTTCGCTCATGTCAGCACTCCCCTGCGGCGGTGGTTCCGGGATCTGTGTGTGCCGCAGGAGGGTAGGGCACCGTGACCGCCGTCACCAATCCGACGCGGTCGCGCTGCGCTCAGCGGCGACCGTCCTGCGCCGAATGGCGATCTTCGAGCGGCACAAGTCACCCGCAAGCGGACGGATCACGGTAACAGAAATTGAAGTTTGGCTATGGACGCTTGATCGGCCGTCGGCCGGTTGCCATGCTGGCCGGGTGCCGCGATTCCCCTCGTACGACGGAACGGAACTGGCCTGCCACGTCGTGGGCGCCGGCCCGCCGCTGGTCTGCCTGCCGGGCGGCCCGGGCCGCGCCTCGGCCTACCTCGGCGACCTCGGCGGGCTGCGCGCGCACCGGACGCTGATCCTGCTAGACCAGCGGGGCACCGGCGAGTCGGCGGTCCCGCAGGACCCGGCGACGTACCGGTACGACCGGATCGTCGACGACGTCGAGGCGCTGCGCCGCCATCTCGGGCTCGACCGGATGGACCTGCTCGCCCACTCCGCCGCCGGGAACCCGGCCCAGCTCTACGCCAGCCGGTTCCCCGGCCGGCTGTCCCGGCTGGTCCTGGTCGCACCCGGCCTGCGCGCCGCCGGCGTGGAGCCGGTCGGCTTCGCCGCGGCGATCGAGGCCCGCTCCGGCCAGTGGTGGTACCCGAAGGCGAAGGCCGCGCTGGACGCCTGGCAGGAGGCGGCGGCCCGGGGCGCCGGCCCGGCGGAGGTGGCCCCACTGCGCTGGGCCGCCGCCCCGTTCGGGTACGGCCGGTGGGACGAGCGGAGCCGCGCGCACAGCGAGGCCGAACAGTGGGAGTGGTCCGGGGCGGCCGCCGCCGGCTTCTACGCCGGGGTGGCGCCGGACGTCGCGGCCGTCCGGGCCGGACTCGCCGCACTCGACGCACCGGTGCTGATCGTGGCCGGCGAGCTGGACCCGGCGCCCACCCCGGAGGCCGCCCGCGCGCTCGCCGCGCTGCTGCCCGCCGCCGAGGTCGTGGTGCAGGACGGCGCGAGCCACTTCCCCTGGCTCGACGACCCGGCCCGGTTCGTCAAGACCGTCCAGACCTTCCTCAGCCAGGGGTGAGCGGCTCCGCTCAGAGCGCGGCGAGGTGCGCGGTGTCGTTGACCGTCCGGACCGCGACCCCGCCGTCCGGCCAGCTGTCCAGGATGGAGAGACCGGCCGGGTCCAGGTAGAGCCGGTGCAGGAAGGCGTCGCCGGCGGCGAGCGCGTCGCGGAGCGCGATCTTCAACGGGGAGACGTGCGAGACCACCACCACGGTCTCCCCCGGATACGTCGCCAGCAGCCCCGCCACCGCCCGGCTGACCCGGGTGCCGACCTGTACGAAGGACTCGCCACCCGGCGGGGCGACCTCCGGCGAGGCCAGCCAGGCGTCCATCTCCCGGGGCCACCGCTCGCGCACCTCGGCGAAGGTGCGCCCCTCCCACTCACCGAAGTCGCACTCCACCAGGTCCCCCTCGGTCACCACCGGCGGGTCGCCGAGCGCCTCGGCCAGCAACCGCGCGGTGGCCGTACACCGGGACAGCGGCGAAGTGACCACGGCCGCGACCGACGGGGCGAGCCCGGCCAGCCGGGCCGCCGTCGCCCGTGCCTGCGCCCGGCCCCGCTCCGACAGCGGCACGTCGCCGCGACCGGAGTAGCGCCGCAGCGCGGTGTGTTCCGTCTCCCCGTGCCGGACCAGCAGCAGCCGGGTGGCCGTCGAGGCCGGACGCGGCTCCCACGAGCTGCCCGCGGTGGACCCCTGGGCGGCGACCTCGTGGGCCCGCGCCACCCGGTCGGTGGCGGGCGCCTTCCCGGCCGCCAGGTCCATCGCGGCGTTCGCCAGCGCGTCCGCGTGCCGGTTGCGCTCCCGGGGGATCCAGGTGTACGTGACCGTGCCGAACCGCCGGACCAGGCCCGCCGCCTGCGCCGCCAGCGGCCGCAACCCCGGGTGCTTGATCTGCCAGCGGCCGGCCATCTGCTCGACGACGAGCTTGGAGTCCATCCGGACGTCGACGCTGCCCGCGCCGACCTCCTCGGCCGCCTCCAGCCCGGCGATCAGGCCGCGGTACTCCGCGACGTTGTTCGTGGCGACCCCGATCGACTCGGAGCGCTCGGCCAGCACCTCGCCACTGTCGGCGTCCCGGACCACGGCGCCGTAACCGGCCGGGCCGGGATTGCCCCGGGCGCCACCGTCCGCCTCCACGACCACCCGACGGGTCGCGCGCGCACCGCCGGCGGCAGCCGCGGTCACAGCCCCGACTCGGCGGTACGGACCATGATCCGCCGGCACTCCTCGCAGCGCACCACCTCGTCCGGGGCGGCGGCCTTGATCCGGCCGCGGTCGGCCCCGTACAACTCCAGCCGGCAGCCGCCGCAGCGCCCACCCGCCACCAGCGCCGCGCCGAGGCCGCCCGACGTCTCCCGGATCCGGTCGTAGAGGGTCACCAGGTCGGCGGGGAGGTCCCGCACCAGCGGCTGACGCCCGGCGGCCTTGAACTCCTCCTCCTTGGTGATCTCCGCCAGCGCCTGCTCCCGGCGCCGCTCGGCGTCCTCCCGACGCTCCCGGGCCGTGGCCAGTCGCTCCTCGATCCCGTCGAGTACGCCCTGCGCCGTCTCCCGCTGCTCCATCAGCTCCAGCTCGGCGTCCTCCAGCTCGCCCTGCCGCCGGTTGAGCGACGCCAGCTCGTGTTGCAGCGCCTCCAGTTCCCGGGCCGGACCGGAGCCGACGGTCAGCCGCGCCTGGTCCCGGTCCTTGCGGACCCGCACCTGGTCGACATCCCGCTCCAGCCGGGCGATGTCGCGATCGAGGTCGTCCACCGCGACCTGGGCCCGGACCCGCTCGTCCTCCAGCGCCGACAGCTCACGGGCCAGCGCCTCCACCTCGGCGTGCTCCGGCAGCGTACGGCGCCGGTGGGCGAGCTGGGCGAGCCCGGTGTCGATCGCCTGCACGTCGAGCAGGCGGCGCTGGTCCTGCGGGTCAGCTTTCATCTGCGGGGCTCCTTGGTCGCGGGGAATGCGGCGTGCACGGTCCACGGATCGGTGTCGAGATCCGACACCACGGTCTCGACGGACAGCTGGTCGTGCAGGTTAGCGGCGAGTTCGTCCAGCCAGGGCCGCTCCGTCGCCCAGTGCGCGGCGTCCAGCAGGGCCGGTCCGCCCCCGGCCAGGTGCTCGCTGGCCGGATGGTGGCGCAGGTCGGCGGTGAGGAAGGCGTCGACGCCGGCCCGGACGGCGTCGTCGAGGTATCCGTCGCCCGCGCCGCCGCTCACCGCCATCGTCTCGACGATCCGGCCGGGGTCGCCGGCGGCGCGTACGCCCCAGGCGGTGGGCGGCAGCACCCGGGCCGCGTACGCGGTCAGCTCCGCCAGCGTCATCGGACGCGGCAGCCGGCCGAACCGCCCCACGCCCCGGCCACCACCCTCGGCGGGGCTGCCCGGGGCGGCCGGGCGCAGCGGGCGCAGCCCGGTCAGGCCCAGCCGGGCGGCCAGCGCGTCGGAGACTCCCGGGGCGGCCACGTCGGCGTTGGTGTGCGCGACGTACAGGGCCACGTCATTTTTGATCAACGTGTGCACGATCCGGCCCTTGTACGTGGTCGCGGCCACCGACGAGACCCCGCGCAGCAGCAGCGGGTGGTGCGCCACGATCAGGTCGGCGCCCTGCTCGACCGCCTCGGCGACCGTCTCCGGCACCACGTCCACCACGCAGGCGACCCGGCGTACCGGCGCGGCCGGCTCGCCCAGCACCAGGCCCACCCGGTCCCATCCCTCGGCCCAGGCCGGCGGATAGCGTCGCTCCAGCCACGCCACGACGTCGGCCACGCTGACCGTCCGGGATCCGGTTGCACTCACGGCGGCCCAGCTTACCGGCGCGGGCCGACCGGCAGGGGCGCCGGCTCGATCACGGCCGCGCGGTCCGCCCCCGGCGCGCCGATCCGGGACCCGGCCGGCGGCTCACCTCAGGACCCCGGCGGACGGGTCGACCCGGACCGGACCGGCCGGTGGGTCAACTGACCTGGCCGCCGACCGAGACCCGGGCGCGCAGCGCGTCGAGCGCCATCCGCCACGGAAACCTGTCCAGGTGCCGGTCGCCCGTCCCGGGTGCGTGCAGCGGCATGACGTGGTCACCGAAGAGCACCGTGACGTCCCACTCGCGAAGCCGGGCGAGGTTCTGCCGGAACGCCGGATGCGCGGCCATCGCGGCGTTCGTGAACGGCATCGCCACGATCGGCAGCCCCTTGCCCTGCCCCTCCACCAGTAGGCCGAGCACGAGGGTGTCCGCGATGCCGGCCGCCCACTTGTTGATCGTGTTGACCGTGGCCGGCGCGACGATCATCGCGTCCGCCCCGGGCAGCACGTCGGGCTCGCCCGGATTCTTGTACGTCGACCGGACCGGGTGGCCGGTCTGCCGTACCAGCGCGGGCACGTCGACGAACTTCGTCCCGTCCGGGGTCGCCACCACGCAGACCTCCCAGCCGTCGCGGAGGGCGTGCTCGACCAGCCGACCGACGTCACGGGCCACGGGCGAGCCGCAGGCGAGTACGTAGAGGACCCGGGGCCGGGTCGGGTCCGTCACCGGGGGCCGCCCGGCCCGGCGGTCATATTCCTACTCCCATGTGCTCAGCCAACTCCGCAATCTGCGCGGGCGGCGCACCTCGTGTGCGACGCAGCACGTTCGCCATCACCTCGTGGGCGATCGGCCGGCAGCGGATCTCGGAGGGGGCCAGCCGGTCACCGTCGACCAGCGCCTCGCCCGCCCGGTCCAGGTCCCCGATCTGCGCGAAGCCGCGCGCCAGGTCGAGCATGTGGTGGGCGCGCCGCTCCGGCAGCAGGGCAGCGAAACCCTCCCGGCCCATGATCCGCTGCTCGTGGGTGTCCACCGCGTTCCGCCCCTCGCCCAGCTCGACCGCGGCAGCCGCCCGGTGCAGTTCCAGGTTGGTCGGCCCGAAGCTCGTCCAGTAGTGGTTGTGGTCCTCGCCCAGCTCGACCGCCGCCTCCTCGGCCCCGGTGACCAGGTCCCGGACGGTGTTGTTGTCACCCATCCGGGCGGCGGCCATGGCGCCCTGCAACAGCAGCATTCCGTAGACCGAGAGCTGCGCCGGGCCGGAGCCGTTGCCGGCCCCCGGCGCCAGGCGGTTGGCGACGCTGACGTTGACCTCCAGCGCGGGGCGGGCCCGGCCGAGCGCGAGCAGCGACAGACCGACCCGGTAGGCGGCCACCCCGGCCAGCAACGGGTCCTCGGCGCGCTGGGACACCGCCATCGAACGGTCGGCGGCCAACCAGGCCAGCTCGTACTCGCCCAGCTTGCGCAGCGCCGAGGAGGCGATCTGGTAGACCTGCCCCAGCAGGTGTGCGGCCCTGCGCGCGTCGTCGCCGCTGGAGCTGCTGTCCAGCGCCTGCGCGTCGCGCAACAACTTCGGCAACGCCCGGGTGAGTACCCCGTAGCGGGCGTACTGGAAGGTCAGCCAGGCGTGGTTGACGGACTTGTCCAGCTCGGTCAGGGACGGCGGGTTCGGGGCGGCGAAGAACGAGGCCATCGAGTCGTACCGCTCCAGCGCGGAGCGGATCTCCTCGACCTCGACCTCGTCGATGCAGGTGAGGCCGTCGGTCCGGCGCTCCGGCGACTTGCCGAGCAGCAACTGCGCGTCGAGCTGCAGGACGTCGGCGATCTCGTAGAGCACCGAGAACTTGTCGAGCCGGCGTACGCCCCGCTCGACCTTGTCCACCCAGCTCTTCGACTTTCCGAGTCGATCTGCGAAGACCTGCTGGGACATCCGGCGGCGACCGCGCCAGTAGGCTACGCGGCGCCCGATCGGCAGCTCGTCCACGGCCGTGCCTCCCTCCTGCGTCGTCGGCGTGCCGGCCGGTGGGCTCCGCGCCGGAAGAAGCGTGGTGCGCTCGCGTCTGGGCTGGTCGCACAGCATGTACGTCAGCCCGCGGACGACCGCTCGTAGGTTTCCATGCAACTTGCGGCTGTCTGCCCGGACAAACGACCGCGTATGGCGCCAGTGACGGGGATCAACCCCCAGAACTGACGGCGATCGCTGAATTAGGGGGTTCGTACACGATGTGGGGGAAAGTTCTTCCGCCTTCGGTCCGCCTCAGCCAACTCGACCGGGTACGCCTGCGCCGGGTCGCGGTCCGGTACGCCGGACACGGCTGGGATGTGACGCCCGGCGCCTGCCTCGCCCGGCACCGGTTCGTCTGTGGCCGGGCCGGCTGCCCGACCACCGGCTGCCATCCGGCACTGGAACAGTGGGAACAGAGCGCCACCGCCGACCCCGCCCGGGTCGCCACCTGGTGGCAGATCCGGCCGTACTCGGTCCTGTTGGCCACCGGCCGCGCCTTCGACGTGCTGGAGGTCCCCGCCTACCTGGGCCGGTACGCCCTGGAGGTGGTCCGGCCGCGGCACAGCCCGCACGGGCCGGATCCGCTGCGCGGGCCGGTCGCGGTCAGCCCGGGTGGCCGGTGGATGTTCCTGGTCCGCCCCGGCGACTCGCTCCGGCCCGAGCTGGAGCGCTGTCTCTACGTGGTACGCCACGGCCTCGGCTCGTGGATTCCCGCGCCACCGACCCGGTTGCCCGAGGGCGTGGTGCGCTGGGCGGTGTCCCCGGAGGAGACCCGCTGGCGGCTGCCCGACTCGTACGTGGTCCAGGAGCTGCTGGTGGACGCGCTGGACGCGGTCTCCCCGGCGCTGCCCGCACCGCTCTTCCCCGCCCGGCTGCCCGCCCAGCGTCGCGGGAGCTAGGCCGGCCCGTCCCACCCGTCCGGCCTGTCCCCGACCGGCCGGACGGGTGGGGCGGGCCGGATGACAAACCGCGCCCCGCCACCGGCGACGACCGACAGCCGGTACGGTCGTTAAGGCAGGTAGCGCACGGTTCCCGGGCGCTGACGGGGGTGTGGATGATGTCCAGCGAGAACGTGGTGTCCGCTTCGGGCCCGATCGAACCGACCGGCGGTCCGGCTCCGGGCTACCGCTGGGCGGGCACCCGTCCGGCCGGCTCCCGGCCCGGCGGAGCCCGCCCCGCCGGCTCCCGCCCGGCCGGCACCCATCGCCCGGTCCGCTAGCGCCGGTCCGTCGACCCCGGCGCGGTCGCCCCGCCCGGCCGCGGACCTCGCGGACCTCTCAGCCCGCCCACCGGCGCCGGTCCGCACCGGCCCGGCACAAACCCCGCCGGATCCCGTGCGCTGAGCCGTTTCCGCACGTCTCCGCCGGTAGGGCCGGGCCCGACCGTCCGAGGGCAATCCGGGCGCCGCACCGAACCGGTCCGCCGCACCGGTCGCCGGCCCGCCCGCCGGGTTATGCGGCCGGCTGGGCGAGAACGACGCGTCTGCCCGGCACCGCTGAAAACCGGCCCGGACCAGCGGGAGGAGGAGCGTGAGAGCCCACCGTGACCGGGTACTCGGCGCCGGACTGGTTGACGCCTGAGGAAAGGGCCAGCGTCATGCTCAGCAAAGAGGATCAGCGCCGGTTTGACGAGATCACGCACCACCTCCGCGCGACCGATCCGGAGTTCGTCGCCCGGCTGGGCGACCGGGCCCGACTGCGCCGCGGACGACTGATACTCGTGATGACCTTCGTACTCTGGGCCGCGGTACCGGCCCTGGTCGTCCTCGGGGGGTGGGTGGCCGCCGCGATGGCCCCGGCCGTCCTGGTGGCGGCGACCCTGCTGATGTGGCAGGCGCGCCGGCACCGGTGAGCGGCCGGGACACCCGACGGTCCCGGCCGGGACCGTGCCGGTCAGCGCCGGCCGGAACCGTGCCGGTCAGCGCCGGCCGGAACCGTGCCGGTCAGCTCCGGTCCGCACCGAACCGGTCATAGGCCCGGCGGAGCCGCTCGGTCAGACCGGGTCCGCCGATCGCCGCGCCGGGGGGCCCGAGCTGGCGCAGCAGCAGCTCCGGTGCCGTGGCCAGGGTCGGCGCCCGGGACGGCAGCGGCACCGGGGGCAGCCAGAACCGCTCCGCCTGGTCCGCCACCGGCTCGTCCGGCAGGTCGGCGAGGGCCAGCTCGGCACCGACCGGTGGCGGGCCGTCGAAGCGCTCCGCCCGCCCGGCACGGTCCGCGCCCACCCGGGTCGACCCCGCGGTACGCCCGCGGCGCCCCGCCGGACGCCGACGGCCGGCGCCGTCCTCGCCAGCGCGGCCCTGGTCCTCGCCAGCGCGGCCCTCGTCGTCACCGTCTCCGTCGTCACCGTGTCCGTCGCCGCCCTCGCCCGCGCCGGTACGCAGCGCCCGTAGCCGGGCCAGCAACCGGGTCCGGTCCCGGCCCCGCCAGTGCAGAAGCTGGAACGGGTCCGCGTCGAACGCCTCGGCCAGCAGGTAGAAGCTGGCGGCCAGGTGCTTGCACGGCACGGCGAAGTCCGGACAGTCGCACCGCAGCGCCAGCGCGCCGATCGTGGCCGGGAAGAGCGGGGCACCCGCCTCCGCGAAGACCCGCTCCAGCTCCGGCGGTACGTCCCCGGCGAGCAGCCGCGCGCTGAACAGCGCCTGCGTCGCCAGCAGCGTCTCCAGCCGCGCCCAGACCGGCTCGGGAAACGGCGGCAGGCCGATCGACACCCGGTACGGCGTGGACCGGGAACCCTGCACCACGGCGGTGACCAGGCCCGGTGCCACGTCCAGCGAGAGCACCTGCCCGGTCCGGGCGTACGAGCGGCCACGGGTGAGCCGGGTGCCGAGCGCGAACGACTCCAGCACGTCCACGAAGCGGCGGGACCACCAGGACTGGCCGATCGACCCCCGGGCGTTACGGGCGCGCAGCCCGCCGGAGACCTTGCGCGGCGGGCCGAACTCGGCGAACCTCCCCCCGCCGGTCCGCGGGCGCCGACCGGCGCCGTCCGGCCCGTCCCCGCGCTGCGGCCCGCTCATTCCACCACCGCCCCGGCCTCCAGGGCGAAGAGCCGGCGCAGCTCCGTTGTGGACATCTCGGTGAGCCACTGCTCCCCACTGCCGACGATCTTCGCGGCCAGTCCCCGTTTCTCGGCGATCATCGCGGCGACCTTCTCCTCCACGGTGCCCGCGCAGACGAACTTGCGGACCTGCACCGGCCGGCGCTGCCCGATCCGGAACGCCCGGTCGGTGGCCTGGTCCTCCACCGCCGGATTCCACCACCGGTCGACGTGGATCACGTGGTTGGCGGCGGTCAGGGTCAGCCCGGTGCCGCCGGCCTTCAGGGAGAGGATGAACAGGCTCGGCCCGCCCGGTCCGGAGGTCGGGTCGGGCCGGTCGTCCGGGCCGGACCGGCCGTCCTGGAAGCGCGCCACCAGCTCGTCCCGCTCGGCCTTGCCGACGCCGCCGTGCAGGAAGAGCACCTCGCGGCCGAACCGGGCCGCCAGGTGCGCCCGGAGCATCCCGCCGAACTCGGCGTACTGGCTGAAGATCAGGGCCTTCTCGCCGGCCGCGAGCACCTCGTCGAGGATCTCCTCCAGCCGGGCGAGCTTGCCGGACCGGCCGGGCAGCGCCGAACCGTCCCGGAGCACCTGGGCGGGGTGGTTGCAGACCTGCTTGAGCCGGGTCATGGTGGCCAGCACCAACCCACGCCGCTCGATCCCCTCGCTGGATTCGATCCGGGCCATCATGTCGTCCACCACCGCCTGGTAGAGCGACGCCTGCTCCCGGGTGAGGTTGCAGAGCACCTCCATCTCCAGCTTCTCCGGCAGGTCGGTGATGATCGAGGAGTCGGTCTTCACCCGACGCAGCACGAACGGGCCGGTGATCCGGCGCAGCCGTGCCGCCGCCTCGTCGTCGCCGTGCCGCTCGATCGGCTCGGCGTACCTCTTCTTGAAGGCCGGCGCGTTGCCCAGCAGGCCCGGGTTGGCGAACTCCATGATGGACCAGAGGTCGGCCAGCCGGTTCTCCACCGGCGTACCGGTGACCGCGACCCGGTGCCGCGCGGGCAGCGAGCGGACGGCGGCGGCCTGCCGGGTGGCGGCGTTCTTGATCGCCTGTGCCTCGTCCACCACGATGCGGTGCCAGTCGACCTCGGCGAGCGCCACCGCGTCCCGGGCCGCGATCGAGTACGTGGTCAGCACCAGGTCCGCCGCCCGCACCGCCGCGGTGAACTCCGCGCCGCGCGGGCGCTCCGCGCCGTGGTGCACGTGCACCCGCAGCCCGGGCGTGAACCGGGCCGCCTCCCGCTGCCAGTTGCCGACCAGCGACATCGGACAGACCAGCAGGGTCGGGCCGGCGTCCGGGGCGTCCCCGGCGAGCAGGGCGAGCATCACCACCGTCTTGCCCAGCCCCATGTCGTCGGCGAGGACGCCGCCCAGGCCGAGCGACTGGAGGAAGGCGAGCCAGGCCAGCCCTCGCCGCTGGTACGGCCGCAGCGCGCCCCGGAAGCCGTCCGGCGGGTCCCGTTCCGCGAGGTGCCGTTCGGCGCGGCCGGCGAGCAGGTCGCCGAGCGGGCCGTCGGCGCTCACCTCCAGCACCGGCAGCGCCTCCTGCTCGTCCTGCGCGGCGAGCCCGAGCCGGAGCAGGTCGCCGACGGTCAGCTCGCCACCGGTACGCAGCAGCCGGAGCCCGGCGGCCAGCCGTCGCGGGTCCAGCTCCACCCACTGGCCGCGCAGCCGCACCAGCGGGGTCTTCAGCTTGGCCAGCCCCCGCAGCTCGGCGCCGGAGAGCGGCTGGTCGCCCAGCGCCAGCTCCCACCGGTAGTCGACCAGCGCCTCCATCCCGAGCGCGCTGCGGGTGGCGACCGTGCCCGGCGCGGTGCGGGTCCGGGCCTGCAACCGGGCGCCGAGCCGGGCGCCCGGACGCTGCCACCAGGAGGGCAGCAGCACCCCGAAGCCGGCGGCGTGCAGCACCGGGGCGCCGTCCCGGAGGAACCGGTGCGCGCCCTCGGTGTCCAGGGTCAACCCCTCCGGCGCGGCGGTGCGCAGCGCGTCCTCCAGCTCGGGCCAGAGCCGGCTGGCCCGGCCCAGCTCGGTCAGGAGCGTCTCCTGCGGCTCGGCCAGGTGCCGGGCGAGGGCCCGCAGGGCGCTGCCGGCCGTCCAGATCCGGTCCGCCCCGACGATGAGGCTCGGCTCGTCCACCGCCTGCAACGCGAACTCGACCCGCCACCGGTCGTCCCGGGCCGGTCCGGCCGGAGCCCCCGGCTGCACCGGCCCGGCCGGTCCCGCCACGGCGGCGGTCGCGTCGGCGAGGAGTTCGATCTCGGTCGGCGCGGGCGGCTCCACCAGCCGGAAACAGGCCCGGACCGCGCTTCCGGCGGCGTCCCGCTGCCACGCCCGCAACTCCGCGTCCAGCACCGCCAGCGCCTCCGGCGGGGCGCTGAAACTGCGCTCGCGGCCGGTCAGCGCGCGCAGCCAGGCCCGCACGCCGGCGTCCACGCCGCCGGCACGGGCGGTCTCGATCAGCCGTACGCCCTCCAGCGCGCCCCGGGCAGCGGCGTCGGTCAGCGTGTCCAGGGCGTCGGCCACGATCGCCGTGGCCGGGTCCCCGCCGGGGGAACCGCCGTCGACGGGGCGCTCCGGAAGACCGGCCCGGGCGGCCGGCGGCAGCGCCATGGTCAGGGCGCGGGCCCAACCGGCGTCCGGGCCGGTGAGCAGCGGTCGCCACACCGCCTCGGCGGCGCCCGTCCCGCCCAGCCCCGGCAGCACCCGGCCCCGGCGTACCAGCTCGGTGGCGAACTCGGCCAGCCGGCCGAGGTGGCGCAGCGAGGCGCCGGGCGTCGGCCCGGCACCGCCCGGTTGCCCCGCTGGGCCGTCCGGGCCGAAGGCGAGCAGCACCGGCAGCGCCAGGTCGGCCTCGTACTCCAGGACCGGCACCCGCCAGCCGGCCAGGGTGAGGCGGCCCCGACCGGACCCGGCCGGCTCGGTCCGGACCAGTTCGGGCGAGTCCACCGGCGCACCGGCCCGGGTCGGCAGCAGGAGCGGGACGCTCCCGGTGGTCGCCTTGGCCGCCAGCTCGCCGAGCGCCTCGGTCAGCGCGGGGTGGCCCACCGCGAAGGGGTGCGCGGCGTCGCGCGGCGGCCGACCGCGGCCCCGGGCCGGACCGACCGGTGCGGTGGAGTCCTCCACCCACAGCGCGAGCCGGCCACCGAGCCGCCACACCCCGTGTACGACCAGCACGGACGGGTCCCCTCTCGGCGCGGGTGGTTGGCGGGCGGGTCCCTTTCTAGCACCTCCCGCCGACCGGCCAGGAGGTGTCGGGTGGATCCCGGCGGAACCTAGCCGCGTCGGACGAAGCCTCCGCGTGGCGCGATCAGTTCCAGGTTGTTGCCGTCCGGGTCGTTGAAGTACGCGACCTCGGTGCCCACCGAGTCCTTGGCCGAGACCTCCTCGTCGCTGAACCGGTACGGCTCACCGAGGAACTCGATGCCGGCCCGGCGCATCCGGGCGTGCACGTCGGCGAGGTTCTCGACCTCGAAGCAGAGGTGGATCGACCCGGGACGGTTGGCGGTGGCCGGCACCGGCTCGCCCCTCGGCTCCTGGAACTCGATCACGTCGATGTTCAGGTTCTCCAGCTGGAACGTCGCGTACCGCAGCTTCGTCGTCGGCAACCCGGCGCCGCGGGCGAACCCGGGTCCCTCGATCGTCTCGTTCCGGACAGCGGGTGCCACCCCGGTGAGCGCCTGGTAGAACGCGACCGAGCGGTCCAGGTCGGAGACGGAGATGCCGACGTGGTCGATCATCCGCAACCCGAACGAGGTGCCGGACGGCCCGGCACCGCTGGTCGTCGTCATCGTCATCCGCTCCCTTGTCCGAGGTGTCCGGGATTTCCCAGGTCAGCGGCGGACAAACCGCCCCCTCGCCGGGCCCGCCTGGCTCGCGGCCCCGGCCGGTTCCCCGCCCCGCGCCAATTCGTGCCGATTCCCAGTCACCAATCGAACAGTTACGAGCTCCGGTACGTACCAACGGGAAGGATGACGACAGGCGTGGATGTGTCGGCGTCGTGGACCGAGGTGGTGACCATGGACTTTCCGATCGTGCAGCGGGCCACGCCCGGCCGCTACCTGCTGCGCGGCCTGCTCGCCTGCCGGCCCTGCGACGAACTCCTGATCCCGTCCTTCTCGTCCAGCGGGCGCCGCTACTACGGCTGTCCCCGGCGGCGGTGCCCCCGCCCGTGGATTCCGGCGGAGCAGACCGAGGAACTGGTCTGGGCCCACGTGGCGTCGACGTACCCGGGGGCCGCCGGGGACGTGCCGGCGGAGCAGCGGATGGCGGTGCTGGTGGCCGTGCTGACCCGGGTCAGCATCGGGGTGCGGATCGCCGACCTCCGGTACGACTGGCGGGTCTGAGCCACCCGCCGCCGCGACCGGCCGGCGGGAGCCGGCGTGCCTGGCGGATCGGCTGCGCCCGACGAGCCGCCGGCGGCAGGATGGGCGCATGGAGGGCAGCACCGAGGTACCGCTGGTCGGTGGCGCGGGCGACGGCGACAGCGTGGTCGTCGAACTCGACGTGCACGGCCGCCCGCCGCTCACCCACCACCACGTGACCGACGGCGGGCTCGGCCGGGCCGAGATCTACGAGTTGGAGTCGGTCAGCGGTTCGGGGTCGCCCTGGCGGTACCGGTGCCGGGGGCGGGGCCGGGGCGCCGTCTGAGCGGAACCCGTGGTCAGCGCTTGAACACCCGTATCGTGGCCAGGCCGCCCAGCGCCAGCGCGCCGATCAGTACCGTCCAGATGACGGTGGCGCTCAACCCCGTGCCGAACTCCGCGTTGGCCTGCGCGGCGGCGACCAGGGAATCGTCCTGCGGAGCGGGCAGCGCCACCGGGGGCAGCTCGGCATAGCGCACCAGCCCGGTGCTCTCCAGCAGTGTCATGTGGGTCATGACGAAGCCATTGGCCTGCTCGGCCAGCTTGCGCACCGTCTCGTTCCGGGTGCCGGAACGGACCGCTCCGATCACCGGGAAGATCGCCCCGTGCGCGGCGCGCAGCCGGTCCACGAAGATCCGGTCGAACCGCGCACCGGAGGCGTTCTGCATCTCGGTGAGCCAGCCCTTCTGGGCGGTGTTCGGCTCGGTGGGCAGCTGCACGCCCAGTTTGTTGGCGGCCTCCACGACGAGTTGGTCCAGCTCGTCGTGCTGTGCGGCGATCTCGGTACCGACCTGCCGGACCCGGTCGGTGGTGCCCTTCTCCGCGGCCATCGTCCCGGCCGGCATCTCCCAGAGCCCGGCCAGCCGTACGCCGTTGAGCAGCGCCATGTCGGCCGCGCCGAGCTGTGTCGGGCCGGCGGGTGCCGCCAGGCCCACCCCGGGCAGCATGGCCAGCCCGGCCACCAGGCCGGCCAGCACGATGCCGGTCCGGCGCATCCCGTTCATCGCAGATGGGGCCGTGGCCACGTCCTCAACCTCCCACAAGACTGGCGCCGACCTTCCAACAGAAAATGGCGCCGGAAGCGGCAGAATGATCTCGCTCAGCACGTTATGGGTGCGGCCGGTTATGCGTCAATCTCGGACGGCCGAAGATAGCGAAGCTTAGGCGACACTTAAAGAAAACCAATGCCGAAGCCTCGCCGGGACCGCCGTGCCGAGGGTACGTCGCCCCGACCCGGCGTGCAGATCGGGTTGGGGCGACGCATCCGGTCACCGACTCCAGACCAGCGGCTCACCGAACTGCCTCGAGCGGAGTTCCAGGACCGCCGGCATCGTCGTCAGTGGCCGGTCGGCGGCTCCGTACACCGCGATCGTCGCGACCGCCCGGGCGGGTCGTGCCAGCCGGCCGACGCCGCCGTCCAGGGTCCCGCTCGCGAGCACCCGGCCTGCGGTGTCGCGCAGTTCGGCCCGGGTCGCCGAGCGGGAAGCGACGACGAGAATGTGCCGCTCGTCGTTCGGGATCTGGGCTGTCACCAGGTCGGGGCGGCCCACCCCCGTCTGCCAGGGTACGAACACGTCGGATTGATCCATCCGCCCGTCGCCCACCTGGAGCACGGCCGCGCAGCCGCCGGTCGACCAGCACCCGGCGACCAGCACGGCCGGTGGCGCGTCGTCGGCCGTGCCGGGTATCCGACCGGCCCACACCACCCGGGGCGGGGTGGCGGCGAATCCGTTGACCTGGAGCGTCTCGGTCAGCTCGCGGCCGGCGTTCGCCGCGATCGTCGGATCGGTGCCCGCCGGGACGTCCGCCGGCACCGCCGAGGCGTCCGGCCGAGGAAGCTCCCGCCCTATCCCGGTTGCCGGACCGGTGTAGAGGACGACCCCGTCGCAGCTGAACCGCCACCGCTCGCGGACGGCTTCGGGACCCCGGACGATCAGGCCGTCCCGGCTGGCCAGCTGCCAGGTACGGACCACCGTCCCGCCGTCGGTCAGCCTCCCGTCGACCGAGGTCTCGGCCAGACAGCCGGCCGGGGCGAGTCCGGTCGCGTTCTCGACGACGCCCAACATGTTGATGCCGGTGGTGACGTACGGGAGCGCCGGGTCCGGATCCAGCGGGGTACTGGTCCTGTCGATCAGTTCGGGCACCGAGGCGCCGGGGGCGGCGACCGCCTTCCGGAGCAGCGCGTGGGTGTCGTCGAGGAAGGCCACCACGACCGTCCGCCCGTTGGGCAGGTCGTGGGCCAGCAGCACCCGCACGGTGTCGAGCGCGGGGTCGACCAGCAGCTCCGTCCGGGCGGCGAGGTAGCCCCGGGCGATCCGGTCGACCAGCGCCCGGTCGCCGGCCAGGTTGCCCCGGGTCGGCGAGTCGAGCAGCCGGCGGGCCAGCGGGTCGTTGACCGGGGCGGCCGGTTGGAACTCCGACGCCCCGGGTGGGGTGGCGGGGTCGGCGCCCGGGCGGTCCAGTACTCCGGCGAGCAGCGGGACCGCCGCGACGACCACCGCGAGGGCCGCGGCACCGGCGCCCGCCCGGCGGCGCCGGCGCCGCCGGGCCCGCTCCAGCAACCGGCGGTACGGCTCGGGCCAGGGCACGACCGGCCGGGCCACCCGGGCGAGTTCCTCCCTGAGTTCGCTGTCCATCATCGGCTCCTTCCGGACGTCCTGGTGGGTGGCGGCACGACGGCGTCGGCGGAAACCGGCGTCGCGGGCGGAAGCGGGTCCGGCGGTGGATCCGCCGAGCGCGGCAGTACCGCCCGCAGCCGGGCCAGCCCTCGGGACGCCTGACTCTTGACCGTGCCGACCGAGCACCCCAACGTGTCGGCGATCTCGGCCTCGGGAAGGTCGTCCCAGTAGCGCAGCACCAGCACCGCGCGCATCCGCGCCGGCAGGCCGCCCAGGGCGCCGAGGAGTTCGTCGCGGACCACGACGCCCTCGGCGAGGTCCCGGTCGTCGGGGGCGCGCGGGCGACTCCACTCGCCGACCATCCCGGTCAGCAACTCCCGGGAGCCGATCCGGTGCCAGAGGCTCAGCCGTTCGTTGACCATGATCCGGCGCACGTACGCCAGCGGCTCCCGCACCCCTGCCCACCGGCGCATCGCCCGGAGCAGGGCGTTCTGCACCAGGTCCTCCGCCGCGTGGCGGGACCCGGTGAGCAGGTACGCGGTCCGCAGCAGGTCGCCGTAGCGGACCTCGACGAACTCGCGGAACCCGTCATCCTCGGTCACGTGCTCCTCCTCGCCAGCCAAGGCTCGTTGACGCAGGACAGACCCGGGGGCGGGCCGAAAGGTTGAGCGCGGGGGCGGCATTTTCCGGATCGCGGAGCGGGGGACGCCGGACCACCCCCGGGACGGGTCGAACGGACGCCCTCCGTCTCGGGGCGGCGGTCGGTGGTGGTTGTCCGGCAGGAACGCGAAAGGGAGGCCGGATTCCGAGGAACCCGGCCTCCCTTCCACCGTTCGAGGTGTCGATGGTCGGTGGTGGTGGGCGCGGCAGGTTTCGAACCTGCGACCCCTCGCTTGTAAGGCGAGTGCTCTCCCACTGAGCTACGCGCCCGGAACGCCCGTACGGCCTACCGGCGCCGGCCAGCTTACCCCGCGGTCGCGGATCCGGTCGATCGAGGCGACGCTTCCGCCGGGAACGGCGGGGCCGTGCGGGGAGCGGGTCAGCCCGTCACGGTGGCCAGCACCTTGCGCCAGCTCTCCTGGTCCCGCGCCTCGCCCGGCGGGTTCAGCTCGGCGTAGCGGACGACGCCGGACCGGTCGATCACGAACGTGCCGCGGTCGGCGAAGCCCGCCGTCTCGTTGAAGACGCCGTAGGACCGGGCCACCTCGCCGTGCGGCCAGAAGTCGGCCAGCATCGGGAAGTCGTACCCCTCGCGGTCGGCCCACACCTTGTGGGCGTACGCGGAGTCGACGCTGACGGTCAGCACCTGCACGTCGTCGTTGGCGTACTCGTCGAGGCGCTCCTGCACCTCGCGGAGCTCACCCTGACAGGTGCCGGTGAAGGCCAGCGGGTAGAAGACCAGCAGGACCACCCGGCGCCCCCGGTAGTCCGAGAGCCGCACCTGCTGGTTGTTCTGGTCCTTCAGCACGAAGTCCGGCGCCTCGGCACCCACCTCGATCGGCATGCACCCTCCCGCAGATCTCACCGTCCGACGACCGGGCGGCGCCGGCCCGGAACCGGGCCGTCGCAGCCGCGACAGGCACAGCCTGCCACGAGCACCGCCCGCGGCGGGCGGCGCCCGTGCCGTGGCCCGCGCTACTTCTTGCCCTTGACACCACGGCGGAGGACCAGCCGCCCCCCGCTCCAGTCCTTGCCGGCGTTGATCGTCGACGTCTGCTGCAGCCCGGCGGTGGGTGCCGACTCGCTGATCTCGCTCGGTTCGACGTGCCCGTCCCGTCCCGCCTTCGGCGTCAGCAACCACACCACGCCGTTGTCCGCGAGCGGGCCGAGGGCGTCTACGAGCAGCTCGAACAGGTCGCCGTCGCCGTCCCGGTACCACAGCAGCACCGCGTCCACGACCTCGTCCGTGTCCTCGTCGACCAGCTCCCCGCAGCGATCGGTAAGGGCGTCGCGGAGATCCTGGTCGACGTCGTCGTCGTACCCCATCTCCATGACGACCATTCCCGGCTCGATGCCGAACCGGTCCGCCAGGCTCCGTACCCCGTCGGCGGCCTGACCAGCGGTCGCGCTCACTGTCACGTGCCTCCTCATCTCAACTGCCAGCGGCGTCCGTCGACGCCGATGACGCAAAGTCCACACAGTTGTGCCGCCGGGCGCAAGTGGCGCACCGAGTGGAAGGGAATTTACCGTGCCAGCAGCGTTCGGGCACCCTGGGTAATGGCCTCTTCGGAGACGAGTACCTGACGGGCGGCCGGACCCAACGGGATGAAGGTGTCGATAGCGGCAACTCTCCGAGCGGATCCGACAAAACCGGCGTCGACCAGTGCGGCCACCACCCCCTCGCCGACCCCGCCGGAGCGCCTCGTCTCGTCCACGACCAGCACCCGGCCGGTCGCCGAGGCCTCCCGGATGATGTCCGCCACCGGCAGCGGGGCGAGCCAGCGCAGGTCGAGCACCCGGGTGCCGATCTCCTCCTCCGCCAGCTTCGCGGCGGCCCGCAACGACATCCGTACCCCGTTACCGAACGTGATGATGGTGATGTCCTCGGCCGAACCGACGCCGTACACCCGTCCCCGGCCGATCGGAACGTGACTCGCGCTCCAACCGCCCGGCCCGTGGTACGGGGCCAGCCACCCGCCGTCGCCCTCGGCGTGCAGGTCCCGGGTGTGGTACAGCGCGATCGGCTCCAGGAAGACGCAGACGCTGCCGTCCACGGCCGCACTGGCGAGGCAGGAACGCAGCATCGGCGCCGCGTCCTCGGCCCGCGCCGGCACCGCCACCACCAGCCCCGGCACGTCCCGGAGCACGGCCAGCGAGTTGTCGTTGTGGAAGTGCCCCCCGAAGCCCTCCTGATAGGCCAGGCCGGCGATCCGGACCACCATCGGGTTGCGGTAGGCCCCCCGGGAGAAGAACTGCATGGTGGCCGCCTCGCCGCGCAACTGGTCCTCGGCGTTGTGCAGGTAGGCCAGGTACTGGATCTCCGGCACCGGCAGCATGCCGCTCAGCCCGGCGCCCAGGCCGAGGCCGAGCACGGAGGTCTCGTCCAGCAGGGTGTCGAAGACCCGGGACTGGCCGAACCGCTCCCGCAGCCCCTTGGTGACCCCGTAGACCCCGCCCTTGGCCGCCACGTCCTCACCGAAGACCGTCATGCCCGGGTACTCGAAGAGGCCGTCGGAGAGCGCGGCGTTGATCGTCTGGGCGAGCGTCAGCGGCCCCTCGGACTCGGGCGGGCGGCCACCGAAGGCGAGGTTCCGGGCCGCGACCGCCGGCCCCGCCGACCGCCCGGCCGCCTCGGTCACCGCCCGGGCGACCCGGACCGGACGGCGCGGCGCGAGCGGCGCCACGATGTCCGCCGCGCTGGTCAGCTTCGGCTCCCCCAGCACCTCCTCGGCGACCTTGCGCACCTGCCAGCCGACCTCGTCGTACCGGGCGATCAGCTCGTCCGGGGTGGCCAGGCCGGCCTCGGCGAGCAGCCGGGCGGTCGCCACGACCGGGTCCCGGGCCACGTCCCGGTCGATCTCGGCGACGGTCCGGTAGCCGATCTCCGCGTCCGCGCCGGCGTGCCCCATCAACCGCACGGTGGACAGGTGCAGCACGGCCGGGCGCCGGTGCCGGCGTACCCAGGCCGCCGCCTCGGTGGCCACCTCGTACGTCTCGACCAGGTCGCAGCCGTCGGCGGCGAAGTACCGGATGCCGGGCCGGGCCCGCAGCGCCCCGGCCACCCAGCCGTCCGGCGACTTCACGCTGATGCCGAGACCGTTGTCCTCGCAGACGAAGAGCACCGGGATCCGCAGCCCGACGTGGTCGCACCAGCCGGCGGTGTTGAACGCGGCGGCGGCGGTGGCGTGGTTGACCGAGGCGTCGCCGAACGAGCAGACCACGATCGCGTCGGCCGGCCAGGGCGAGCCGGCGTCGCCGTACTGGCGGGTCGGGGCGCCGACCGGGCGACGGCCCGGCTGCGGGGCCCGGCCGGCACCGGTGCCGAGCCGGCGGAGCCGTTCGATGGCGAAGCCGACCCCCACCGCCCGGGGCAGGTGTGAGGCGATGGTGGAGGTGGTCGGGACCACCGCGAGTTCCGGGTTGCCGAAGACCTTGTGCCGGCCACCCGCCACCGGCTCGTCGGCCGAGGCCACGACGCCGCGCAGGACGTCCCGGGCGGCCCGGGTGAGCGGGTTGGGGAACTCCCCGGCGTCCCCGTCCCGGTCCGCGTCCCCGTCGGAGGCGGACCGGTCGGCGGAGCCGCCGTCGCCGTCCGCGCCCCGCATCGCCTCGGCGACCCGTTCGACGACCCCGACCCGGGGCCGGTCGGCGGTGTCCGGGTCACCGTCGGCCGAGGCGGCGGCCTGGGCGGCGCGGGCGCAGTAGAACGCGCCGGACCGGTAGTGCAGCAGCGCGGGATCGCTCGCCCGCACGGCCAGCGCCACCGCGGCGTTCCCCTCGTGCCCGGAGGATCCGATCGTGTAGTACCCCTCGCCGAAGCTGCGCAGCCAGCGGGCCGCGAGGTCGAGGTGCCGGCTGACCAGTTGGGCGTCGAACAGCGCCAGGGCGCGCTCGCCGTCGAGCGTGCCGCCGTCGCGGACCGGCCCGTCGACCGGGCGGCCCGACGCCGGTACCTCGATGGCGCCGACCGCCTCCCGGAACCGCTCGTCGAGATCTTGAGGGGTGGTCACGTCGGACAGCATTACCGACTCCGGTGGCCGATGACCACTCAGACACGTCGGAACAGGGCATCTGTCGCAACTGTCTGTCCGTGATCCGCTCCGTGGTGTCGCGCCGCGGCGGCGGGCCGTTTCCTTCACTCGATGTTCGGCGGGTCGCTATCGGCCCGATCCGTCCGGGGAACCGGCGGCCGCCACGCTGCTCCCACCCCGTCCACTGGATCTTGGGAGATCTCGATGGCTCTATCCCGCCGTACCCTCCTGGCCACCGGCGCGGCCGTCGGCGCCGCCGGGGCGGTCACCGGCCTGCCCGCCGCGGCCGCCGCCGCCCGGCCGTTGGCCACCGACCCCTTCACGCTCGGCGTCGCCTCCGGCGACCCGGACCACGACGGCTTCGTGCTCTGGACCCGGCTCGCCACCGAGCCGCTCGCCGAGGACGGCATGGGCGGCATGCCGGACCGGGCCGTGCCGGTGCGGTGGGAGATCGCCGCCGACGAGCGCTTCCGGCACGTGGTACGCCGCGGTACCGCGCTGGCCCGCCCGGAGGCGGGACACAGCGTGCACGTCGAACTGGGCGGCCTGCTGCCCGGACGCGAGTACTTCTACCGGTTCCACGCCGAGCGGCACACCTCGCCGGTCGGCCGGACCCGCACCACCCCTGCGCCCTGGGTACTGGGCGGCGCGCTCACCATGGCCTTCGCGTCCTGCTCCCAGTACGAGCACGGCTACTTCACCGCCTACCGGCGGCTGGCCGAGGAGGAGCCGGACCTGATCCTGCACCTCGGCGACTACCAGTACGAGTACACGAAGGACAGTTACACCATCCCGGGCGGCAACCCGCGCGACCACGAGGGCCCGGAGACCGTGACGCTGGCCAACTACCGGCAGCGGCACGCGCAGTACAAGTCGGACCCGGACCTGCGCGCCGCGCACCAGGTCGCCCCCTGGCTGGTGGTCTTCGACGACCACGAGGTGGACAACAACTGGGCCGACGAGGTGTACGAGAAGCCGGAGATCCCGCAGCCGGACTTCCTGGCCCGGCGGGCGGCGGCCTTCCAGGCGTACTACGAGAACATGCCGCTGCGCCGCACCTCGATCCCGCGCGGCATCGACATGCAGCTCTACCGGCGAATCCGCTGGGGGCGGCTGGCCACCTTCCACATGCTCGACACCCGCCAGTACCGCGACGACCAGGCCTGCGGCGACGGCACGAAGGACTGCGCCGCGGCGCTCGACCCGGCCCGTTCGATCACCGGGGCCGAGCAGGAGCGCTGGCTGCTCGACGGCTTCCGCCGCTCCGACGCCCGCTGGGACGTCCTCGGCCAGCAGGTCTTCTTCGGCCAGCGCGACACCGACGCCGGCCCGGCGAAGTTCACCTCGATGGACAGCTGGGACGGCTACGCCGCCTCCCGGGACCGGATCACCCGGGGCTGGGTCCAGGCGAAGGTCCGCAACCCGGTCGTACTCACCGGGGACGTGCACGCGCACTGGGCCGACGACCTGAAGCTCAACTACGACGACCCGACCTCGGCGACCGTCGGCAGCGAGCTGGTCTGCTCGTCCATCACCTCCGGCGGCAACGGCGCCGACTCCGTGACGGGCAGCCACCCGTACTTCCCGCACAACCCGCACCTGCGGTTCCACAACAACCAGCGCGGCTACGTGCTGACCCGGTTCACCCCCGGGGAGGTCACCGCGGACTTCAAGGTCCTGCCGTACGTGACCACGCCGGGCGCCCCGGTGCACACCCGGGCGTCGTTCGTGATCGCCGACCGGGTGCCGGGGCTGCACCAGACGTACGACCGGCCGGTCGACCCGGCCGGCACGGCCGCCCGCGCCGGGACGGACCAGGCGCGGCAGACCGTGGAGCAGGAGACCGCCCGGCCCTGACGCCTCGGCGTCCCATCGGTCGTCCGGCCCCGGGCCGGCGACGACCCGGTGGTCCTGGCCGGCCCGGATCGGGGTCCGGGCCGGCCAGGACCGCCGTCACTCCCGCCAGCCGGCCAGGTCGACTCCCTTGGCCAGTTCCACCCGCAGCCCGGTCAGGATCTCCCCGGACGCGCCCGGCGGCAGCTCCAGCCGCCAGCGCAGCTCACCCAGGTCGCCCCGCTGCGTCGGCGGCGGGTCCAGGCGCAGTTCCCGGACGGCGATGCCCTCGTGCCGGGAGACCGGTAGCTGGTCGAGCACGGTCACCCGGGCCGGCCGGGGGGTGTGGTTCGCGACGGTGGTCCGGTATTCCAGCTCCCGCCGCCGGGTCGAGCCGAGCGTCGCCCTGGTGTCCCCGCGCCGGACCAGCTCCCGCTTGACCCGGATCCGCTCGTCCAGGCCGAGCGCCAGCTCGATCTGCTCACCCGGTGCCCAGGCCGGGAGCTGCGCGCCGCCGACGAAGTCGCCGCCGTGGAACACCGAGGCGGTACCGGGCAGCAGGGTGTGCGCCGAGCTGTTGACCACCGTCGCCCGGAGGTGGACCTCGGTCGTCAGGACCGGGGCCGTGACGTGGTCGAGGGTGGTGGCCAGTTCCAGCACCGCGACGACGGCCCGGTGCGCGCCGCCGTCGGCGGGCACCGCAACGGCCCGGGCCGGCCGGTACGTCGCCGCCATGACTCCCTGCTCCACGGTGGCGGTGGGCTGTGCCAGCGGCGCGGCTCGGCGCCGCGTGTCGGCCTCCGAGGACCGCTGCGGAGCGCCACCGGCCGCCGGCATGCCGGCGGGGACGGGCATCGGCTGACTACCCCAGCCGACGTCCTGCTGCGGCCAGGGGACGGCGGCGTCGAGATACCAGGGCGCCAGCTCCGGCAGGCCGGTGGCCACCGCCGGGCGGGCCGTGGAGAGCAGCAGCTCGCACTCCGGCCAGTCCTCGCCGGTCCGCTGGCTGACCAGCCCGAACCAGGTGAGCGTCAGCGTCTCGTCGACCAGCCGCAGGTCGTACGAGGAGTGCCAGCCGGCACCCTCCACCACGTACGACAGCTCGAGCTGAACCTCGGCGCCGGCCGGCTCGCCGCCCTGCTCGTCCGCCGGGTCGCCGGTGCCGTCGGCCGGGCCCGTGCCGGCACCGGCGTCGGTGTCGTCGCTCGGGTCGGTGCCGTCGACCCGGACCGTCACCTCGGCGGCGAGCCGGTCGGGCTCCCGCTTGGCGGGCAGCGCGGCGAGTTCCCGCTCGATGGCGGCGAGGCGCTCCTGCGTGTCCTCCCGGCGGCGCTTCAGCTCCCGCCGCCGGGCGTGGCCCGCGGCGGCCTGCCCGGCCATCGAGTCGGCGAACCCGACGATGTCCCCCGGGGCGGTGTCGCCGCTGGCCAGCGACCGGGCGTAGGTGCCGGCGGCCCGCTGGCTGAGCAGGGTGAGGAACTCGCCGCGCTGCGCCTCCACCGCGTCGGCGTCGGCGAGTTCGCTGAGTTCCGCGGCCAGGCCCCAGCGCCGCTCCTCCAGCTCCGCGGCGGTGGTGTCGGTGGTCCTCGGCTGGACGTCGGTGAGGACGTCCACCCCGAGTACGGCCGCCGGCCCGCGGCCGCCGACGCGCAGCGAGTCACGCCGCAGGCCGAGCGGGAGGGACCCGATCCGCACCCGGTGCTCCCCCGGCGGCAGGCTCAGCCGGGTCCGGCGGGTCACCCGGGCCCGATCGGGATAGACGGTCACGGAGACGATGGGCGCGTCAACGCGGGATGAGATCACCGCGTGAGATTACGTGACCGGTGCCCCGGTCCTCGATCCCGCGCAGGGTCCCGGCCGGCCGGGCAGGGCCACGGTCCGCCGGGCGGCGTCGCGGTCAGCCGGGCGGCGTCGCGGTCAGCCGGGCGGCGTCGCGGTCAGCCGGGCAGGAAGGAGAACCGGACCTGCCGGGTGGCGTTGTCGCCGTTCGGGTCCACCAGGCAGATCGACTGCCAGGTGCCGAGGGCGAGCCGCCCGTCCAGCACCGGCAGCGTCGCGTACGGGGCCACGAAGGCGGGGAGCACGTGGTCCCGCCCGTGACCCGGCGACCCGTGCCGGTGCCGCCAGCGGTCGTCGGTCGGCAGCAGTTCGTCCAGGGCGGTCAGCAGGTCGTCGTCGGAGCCGGCGCCGGTCTCGATGATCGCCAGGCCGGCGGTCGCGTGCGGCACGAAGACGTGCAGCAGCCCGTCGCCCTTGCCGGCCAGGAACTCCGCCGCCTCCCGGGTGATGTCCCGGACCACCGGTCGGGAGCCGGTACGGACCGTGATCACCTCGCTCTGCATGGGCCCAGTCTGCCGCAGCGGCCCGGCGCCGCGCAGCCGGCCCGGAGGGCCGCGGAACACGCCGTCCGGTTCCGGCCCGGATGGCCGTGCGGAGAAGGGACTGGGGCGGAAACGCCGTGTTGCCGGAAAGTTACCCCCTGGTACCTGTGTCACGCGTCGCCTCTGCCCGCCCTAGAGGTGACGGACCATGGCATCAGGGGGCAGGATGGCGCTAGAGACCTATCCCACACACAACCTAGGGAACGCCTGTGGCCACGGAACGCAAGCGCCCGGTGATCAGCGACGGCCTGCCGAGCCAGCTTCCGGACATCGACCCTGAAGAAACCAGCGAATGGGTCGAGTCACTCGACGGTGTCATCGACGAACGCGGCGCCAAACGCGCACGGTACGTCATGCTGCGCCTGCTGGAGCGGGCCAGGGAACGCCAGGTCGGGGTGCCGCCCCTGACCACCACCGACTACATCAACACCATCCCCCCGGAGCGCGAACCGTGGTTCCCGGGTGACGAGCACATCGAGCGGCGGATCCGGGCGTACATCCGGTGGAACGCCGCGCTGCTCGTGCACCGGGCCCAGCGGCCGGAGATCGGGGTCGGCGGCCACATCTCCACCTACGCCAGCTCCGCGTCGCTCTACGAGGTCGGCTTCAACCACTTCTTCCGGGGCAAGAACCACCCGGGCGGCGGCGACCAGATCTTCTACCAGGGCCACGGCTCCCCCGGAATGTACGCGCGGGCCTTCCTGGAGGGCCGGCTGACCGAGCACCAGCTCGACGGCTTCCGGCAGGAGCTCTCGCACCCGGGCGGCGGGCTGCCGTCGTACCCGCACCCCCGGCTGATGCCGGACTTCTGGGAGTTCCCGACGGTCTCGATGGGCCTCGGTGGGATCAACGCGATCTACCAGGCCCGGTTCAACCGCTACCTGCACCACCGGGGCATCAAGGACACCTCGGACCAGCACGTATGGGCGTTCCTCGGCGACGGTGAGATGGACGAGGTGGAGTCGCTGGGCGCGATCGGCGTGGCGGCCCGCGAGGAGCTGGACAACCTCACCTTCGTGATCAACTGCAACCTGCAGCGGCTGGACGGCCCGGTCCGGGGCAACGGCAAGGTGATGCAGGAGCTGGAGGCGTTCTTCCGGGGTGCCGGCTGGAACGTGATCAAGGTGGTCTGGGGCCGGGAGTGGGACCCGCTGCTCGCCGCGGACACCGACGGCGCGCTGGTCAACCTGATGAACACCACGGCGGACGGCGACTACCAGACCTACAAGGCGGAGTCCGGGGCGTACGTCCGGGAGCACTTCTTCGGCCGCGACCCGCGGACCCGCAAGATGGTCGAGGGGCTCAGCGACGACGAGATCTGGAACCTGAAGCGCGGCGGGCACGACTACCGGAAGCTCTACGCGGCCTACAAGGCTGCCACCGAGCACACCGGCCAGCCGACGGTCATCCTGGCCAAGACGATCAAGGGCTGGACGCTCGGCTCGCACTTCGAGGGCCGCAACGCCACACACCAGATGAAGAAGCTGACGCTGGAGGACCTGAAGACCTTCCGCGACCGCCTCTACCTGGACATCCCCGACTCGGCCCTGGAGAACGACCCCTACCTGCCGCCCTACTACCACCCGGGCGAGTCCTCCGAAGAGGTGGAGTACCTGCGGGAGCGGCGGCAGCAGCTCGGCGGCTACCTGCCGTCGCGGCGGACCGCCTGGACCCCGCTGCCGGTGCCCGGCCCGGAACGCTTCGCCGATGTCAAGCGGGGCTCCGGCAAGCAGAAGATCGCCACCACCATGGCGTTCGTCCGGCTGCTCAAGGACGTGATGAAGGACCGGGAGTTCGGCAAGCGGTTCGTGCCGATCATCCCGGACGAGGCGCGCACCTTCGGGATGGACTCGCTCTTCCCGACCCAGAAGATCTACTCGCCGCACGGCCAGAAGTACACCTCGGTCGACCGGGAGCTGTTCCTGTCGTACAAGGAGTCCACCAGCGGGCAGATCCTGCACGAGGGGATCAACGAGGCCGGCTCGGTCGCCTCGTTCACGGCGGCCGGCTCGGCGTACGCCACGCACGGCGAGCCGATGATCCCGCTGTACATCTTCTACTCGATGTTCGGCTTCCAGCGCACCGGTGACGCGTTCTGGGCGGCGGCCGACCAGATGGCCCGGGGCTTCGTGCTCGGCGCCACCGCCGGGCGGACCACGCTCAACGGTGAGGGCCTGCAGCACGAGGACGGGCACTCGCACCTGATCGCCGCGACCAACCCGGCCGTGGTGGCGTACGACCCGGCGTTCGCGTTCGAGATGGCACACATCTTCGAACACGGCCTGCACCGGATGTACGGCGAGCGGCCGGAGAACATCTACTACTACCTGACCGTCTACAACGAGCCGATCCTGCAGCCCGCCGAACCGGCCGAGGTGGACGTGGAGGGGCTGCTCAAGGGCATCTACCGGTACGCCCCGGCGCCCTCGATCTCGGGTTCGGACGGTGACGGGGCGCCCCGGGCCAAGCTGCTGGCCTCCGGGACCGGCATGCAGTGGGCACTCAAGGCACAGAACCTGCTGGCCCAGGACTGGGGGGTGGCCGCCGACGTCTGGTCGGTGACCTCCTGGACGGAGCTGCGCCGGGACGCGGTGGAGTGCGAGGAGTACAACCTGCTGCACCCCGGCGACGAGCAGCGGGTGCCGTACATCCAGCGCAAGCTGGCCGATGGCGACGGCCCGGTGGTGGCGGTCAGCGACTGGATGCGGGCGGTGCCGGACCTGATCTCCCGCTGGGTGCCGGGCGACTACACCTCGCTGGGCACCGACGGCTTCGGCCTGTCGGACACCCGGCACGCCCTGCGCCGGCACTTCCACGTCGACGCGGAGTCGGTGACCGTGGCGACGCTGCGCCAGCTGGCGCTGCGCGGGGTGGTCCCGGCGTCGGTGCCGACCGAGGCGGCGAAGAAGTACGCGATCGACGACATCGCGGCGGCCCCGGTGGGCGAGACCGGCGGGGACTCCTGACCGGCACCGCGCAACGCTGACCGCCGGCCTCCGGCAACTCCGGCCCCGACCGCACCCCTCGCGGTCGGGGCCGCACCGTCCGGGAATCCGGGTCACTGCTGGCGGGCCGCGGTCAGCGGAGGCGCGTGCGGCAGCCAGCCCGGCCGGGAGGCGGGCGGGGCGGTCAGCCGACCGTGGCCAGACCGGTCAGGCGGGCCAGCGACCCTTCCAGGTCCGCGCCGACCCGGCGCATCCCCCAGCGCAGCAGCGCCCCGCTGACCGGCCCGGCGGGCCAGCGCACCATGATCAGCCGTACCGAGGTGCCGTCCTCTTCCGGGGCCAGTTCGACGTAGACCTCGGTACGCGCCTCGGCCCGCGCCCCGGCCCCCTCGGCCCGTTCCCGCCAGGCGATCAGCGTCGGCTCCTGATAGGCGATGACCTCGGCGTCCAGCGCGCGACCGGCCGCGTGCACCCGCTGCCGCCGCCCGATGCCCTCCCCGGAGAGCACCTCCGCCTGTCGTACCCCGGCCAGCCAGCCCGGCAGGTGTTCGGCCCGCTGAACCAGGTCCCACACCGCCTCGATCGGCGCTGCCACCCGAGTGCTGCGTTCGATGAGCATCATCCTTCAGTCGCCTCCATTGCGGACAACCCGTGACCATTCGCAGCTTATTCACAATTCCGGACAGAAGCGGACGACTACCCAGCGACACGCCGGATGAACTACCCCGGTGAAGTTCCCGCCGGTACTGCCGCCGGAGCCGGCCGCGCGCGCAAGATCAGCGTGCGCGCCCGCAAGATCAGCGTGATCAGGGAGTGGACACCGCGACGCGCCGGCGACACGCGGGAACCGCTCCCTGATCACCGGGATCAGGGAGGGGAAACCTGGTGGCGAGGGGGGCGATGGGCGTGCGTAGGCTTGACTCCGTGACGGTACGCGTACGCTTTGCCCCTTCCCCGACTGGTATGTTCCACGTCGGCGGCGCCCGGTCGGCACTGCAGAACTGGATCTACGCCAAACAGCAGGGCGGGGTCTTCGTGCTGCGGATCGAGGACACCGACGCGGCTCGCAACCGCCCCGAGTGGATCGAGGGCATCCTCTCCGCCCTCGACTGGATCGGCATCGAGCGCGGCACGTACGAGGGGCCGTACTTCCAGTCCGCGAACGCCGGTGAGCACCGCAGCGCCGCCGCCCGGCTGCACAGCCAGGGACGGGCGTACTACTGCGACTGCACCCGGGAGGCGGTCCAGGCCCGCACCGGCTCGCAGTACCAGGGCTACGACGGCTTCTGCCGGGACCGCGACCTCGGACCGGGCGAGGGGCGCGCGCTGCGCTTCCGCACCCCGGACGAGGGCGAGACCGTGGTCGTCGACCTGATCCGGGGCGAGCCGACGTTCGAGAACAGGCTCATCGAGGACTTCGTGATCGCCCGGGGCGACGGCTCCCCGGTCTTCCTGCTGGCCAACGTCGTGGACGACCTCAGCATGGGCATCACCCACGTCATCCGCGCCGAGGAGCACCTGCCCAACACGCCCAAGCAGCAGCTGCTCTGGGACGCGCTCGGCGTGAAGCCGCCGATTTGGGCGCACGTACCGGTGGTGGTCAACGAGAAGCGGCAGAAGCTGTCGAAGCGGCGCGACAAGGTCGCCCTGGAGGCGTACCGCGACGAGGGCTATCTGGCCGCCGCGATGCGCAACTACCTCATGCTGCTCGGTTGGGCCCCCTCGGGCGACCGGGAGATCGTGCCCTGGTCGGTGATCGAGTCGGAGTTCCGGCTCGCCGAGGTGAACCCCTCGCCGGCGTTCTTCGACGAGAAGAAGTTGCGGGCGTTCAACGGCGAGTACATCCGCGCGCTCCCCGTCGAGGAGTTCGTGGCCGCCTGCCAGCCGTGGCTGACCGGCACGGAGACGATCGCCCCGCCGCCCTGGCAGCCGGCGGAGTTCGACCCGGCCGCGTTCGCCGCGGTCGCCCCGCTCGCCCAGACCCGGATCGCGGTACTCAGCGAGATCGTTTCCAACGTCGATTTCCTCTTCCTGGAGTCCCCGCTGATCGACGAGGCCGCCTGGGCCAAGGCGATGAAGGAGGGCGCCGCCGAACTGCTCGACGAGGCGGTCGCCGCCTTCGAGGCGCTGCCCGCCTGGGAGCCGGAGCCGCTCAAGGCGGCACTGGAGGAGGTCGGCGCGCGCCGGGGGCTCAAGCTCGGCAAGGCGCAGGCGCCGGTCCGGGTCGCGGTGACCGGACGAGGCGTGGGGCTGCCGCTGTTCGAGTCGATGGCGGTGCTCGGCCGGGACCGGACCCTGGCCCGGCTGCGCGCGGCGCGGATCCGGCTTCCCTGAGCCGATCCGCGAGGTCCCGGCCCTTCACGACCCGGCTCCGGTCCGCCACGGGCCGACCCGACGGTCACCACGGCTGACCGCCGGCCAGCCTGCCGCTCGACCGGCGGCCGGCCTCAGCTCGACCGGCGGCCGGCCTCCGCCTCCCGCCGGCGGTCAGGGTCGCCCGGCGGCCCGGCGGCGGAGCAGCAGTCCACCGGCCAGCGCGGCGATGACCAGCACGCCGCCGAGGGCCCAGGGCCACCACGGCGCTCCACCGTCGTCGCTGGCGGTCGCCACCGGGGCCGCCGAGTTCGACGGCACCCCGGGTGGCGAGGCGGGTGGCGTGGTCGGCGCGGCGCCGGCCGGTACGGACGGGCTCGGCGTCACTCCCACGGTGACCGTGAACCGGACCTCCCCCTCGATCGGGTGCCCGTCACCGGAGGCGACCTGGTACCGGACGATGTAGAGCCCGGCCGCGCCCGGCCGCACCGGCACGGTGACCCGGGATCCGGCGAACCTCGGGCGTCCCGACGTCGCGGCGACGTTGTCCGGGCCGGTCACCGTGACCCGGGTCGTCGCCGGGTCCAAGCGGGACAGAAAGGTCAGCCGGACCTGGGCCGGAGCCTGCGCCAGCCGGGCCCCCTTACGCGGATCGCTGCCGGTCAACGAGTTGTGCGCGGCGGCCGGACCGGCCGGCAGGAGCGCGCAGGACACCGCCACGAAAGCGATCAGCACCAGTTTCGCAACATGTTGGACCCAACGCCCCATACCCGTCTCCGTCCCGCTACGATTCGGCCAGCTGATCAGTGGCTCGTCGATTAGTCGATCCCTGATCGCCCATGGTTCCAAATACCGCTCGTCCAGGTGCAACCGAGCGGCGTTCTGCGGAGTCTCTGTAGTGAGCGCGGCGATGCGATAGCGACCACCGCCGTGCACCTCACCGACCAACCAGCGCGTGACCTGCATCATTGGCCACTCATCGATACGGGGCGAGGAGGTCAGCGATGGCCGGAAGGGTGAGCCGCCGATTCGTCGGCATCGTCACGCTGCTGGTCGCGGCGGGCAGCTGGCTGGGCGGGAGCACGGTCGCGCACGCGAAGCCGGCGGCCAAACCGAGACCCACATTGATCACGCTCACCGGCACCGACCTGGCCGCCCCGCGGGCGGTACGGCTCGACGCGGACCCCGAACTCTTCGCCGCCGTGCTCGACCAGGTCAGCTGGTTGCAGGGCAGCGGGCACACCACGGCGCCGAAGGCCGCCGACCTGGGCCCGAAATACACGGTCGTGGTGCACGTCGGTGACGCCGCCAAGCAGTCCTACGATCTCTATCCGCTGGCCAAGGGCGGCCCCCGGGCCTTCCGGCCGGCGAAGCAGCCCGGCGGGCGCAAGACCAGCGCCGCGTGGTTCTTCGGCCGGCTCACCATGGCCGAGACCCTGCGGGCGGCCGGCGCCCCGCTGCCCGAGCAGGCCAGCACCGTCCATGGTGGTGTCGGCGGCGGGGAGCGGGTCATCCCGGACGAGACGCTCGGCAGCGGCGAGGACGTCGACCGACTGCTCGGCGAGCTGCGCCGGCTGATGCTGCTCAACGGCGCGGTACTGCTCTCCATCACGGTCGGGCTGGCCGGCATCGCGCTGCTCGTACGGCGCCGCACCCGCTGAACGGTCCCGCCGCGAGCCGCTGCGGGCCACCAAATTCCGCACCACGGCTGCCGTCCGGCTGACCCCGCTCGGCCCGGTCAGCACCACCGGCGCGGTGGCCGGTCGCGTCGCACGACCCGCCGGGTGGGGCGTACCGCGCCGTGCCGGTGGGCACCCGCCCAGCCCGGCCGATCGGTACGGCAGCCCGACGAGGGGCGGGACTGCGATCCCGCCGGTGTCTCGGCGGCGTCCTGCTGAGCGGCGGTCGCGGGCCGGTCCGCCGCACCGGCCGCGGCGGTTGCCTGCTCCGGGGCGTCGGCGCCCTGCTCCCCCGTGCGCGGTCGGGGGACACCGGCTGCCCGTTCGGTACCGGCTGCCCGGCTCTCGGCGCGGTGTGGTCCGTCCGCCCCACCGCTCGGGGCACGCCCCGGTTCCGCCTCGGCCTCCGGGCCGGCCGGGACCCGCCCCGTACCCGCCGCCGTCCCGTCCGGCCCGGCGACGCCCCGCTCGGACCCGCCGGCCACCCGGTCCGAGCCGGCCGCGGTGCCGCAGACCCAGCGGAGCCGACCCGGCGGGCCGGCGGGCGGATGGCGCAGCGCGTGATCACCCAGCAGGGAGTCCGGCTCACCGTCGGCGCAGCCTGGTTCGGCGTCCTGCGCCATCGAGGCCTCCTCACGCTCGCCGCCGGCCGGGTCATCGTGCAACGGCGCGGGCGCCGTCTGCTGGCCGCCGCCCCCGCTGCGGGGCCGCCGGCCGGACGAGAAACCGCGTCGCGGACCATGTCACCGTACTGGCCCGGAACGACAGACTCGACGGCGCCGTGGGCAGCGCCCTTCGCCCGAGCCGGTCCGCCGCCTGGTCGGGCCCGGTCGACGGGGGCGAAAAAGGGGTGGCGGGTACATCCTTCGACGGATCCCGCCCCGGATCGGCTCGACTGTGCGGCCGAGGCCAGCGGCCGGCTGATGTGGTGTGATCGGAGCGTGACGCCGTGGTGGAACCTGGGCCGGGGCACCCTGGCCCGCGATCTCGCGCTGGCCGGTGCCTCCTTCGCCGGCGGGCTGCTGATGCTGACGTTCGGCACCTACCGCCAGCTCAACCCGGCCCTGCTGCCCCAGCCATCCTGGGCCCTGCACGGCACCCTCGCGCTGACCTGCGTGGCGGTCGCGTTGCGCCGGGTGGCGACCCGCCGAGCCCTGGTGCTGGGCACCGTCGCCTTCCTCCTCGACCTGGCCTGCGGTTCGACGCTGGCCACCACCCTGGTCTACACCCAGGTGCTCTTCGACTCCTGCGTGTACGGGCCTCCCCGGCTGTGGCGGCGGCTGCTCTGGATCACCCTGGCGGTCACCGTCCTCTCCGCGCTGGTCGGGGTGGCGTTCCTCGCCCCGTGGTCCTGGCAGGGGGTCGCCCTGGCCGTGCCGGCGATGCTGATCGGCGTACTGCCGGTGGTCGGCGGGATCAGCCTGCGGCAGTACCGCGACCAGGCCGTCGCCGAGCGGGCCCGGGCCGAGCAGACCGCCCGGCTGGCCGAGCTGGACCAGCGCCAGGCGGTGGCCGCGGAACGCAGCCGGATGGCCCGCGAGCTGCACGACGTGATCGCCAACCACATGAGCGCGGTGGCGATCCACGCCACCGCCGCGCTGTCGGTGCCGAACCTGGACCGGAGCCAGCTGGACCAGGCGCTGCGGGTGATCCGGGAGAACAGCGTGCAGGGCCTCGCCGAGATGCGGCAGATGATCGGGCTGCTCCGGGAGCCCGCCGACGGCCGGTCCCCACCGGCCGGGACGGGTGACGCCGGGACGGGCCCGCTCGGGGTGGCGGCGGACGGGATCGTCCGGGCCCGGCTGGCCGAGGCGGACCGCCTGGTCGACCAGGCGCGCAACGCCGGCCTGTCGGTGCGGTCCGAGACGGTCGGCCCACCCCGGGCGCTGCCGGTCGCGGTGGACCTCGCCGCCTACCGGATCGTCCAGGAGTCGCTGACCAACGCGCTCAAGCACGGTTCCGGGCAGGCCGACCTCGTGGTCGACTACCAGCCGCGCTCGGTCGGCCTGACCGTCGAGAACCCGGTGGAGGACGCCCCCGGGGCCCGGTCCGGGCCCGGCACCGCGGCCGGACTGCCCGGGGCGGCAGCCGGCCTGGTCGGCATGCGGGAGCGGACGGTCCTGCTCGGCGGGCGCTTCCACGCCGGCCGGTACGGCACCCGGTGGCGGGTCCGGGTCGAGCTGCCCACCGAGGAGACCCCGGCGCGGTCCGGCATGGTGGAGGCGGCCGCCCCCGGCCCCCGGGACGGCGTCGAACCCGTCGCCGACGACGCGCTCGCGATCATTACCGCCCCGCGACGATGACGCAGCGGGAACGGGACGCCGGGAACGCCCCGGCGATCCGGGTGCTGATCGCCGACGACCAGGAGGCGGTCCGGGCCGGTCTGGTGCTGATCCTGGCCGCCACACCGGGGCTGGCCGTCGTCGGTCAGGCCGCCGACGGCGAGGAGGCCGTGGCACTGTGCCGTACCCTCCGGCCGGACGTGGCGGTGCTCGACGTCCGGATGCCCCGGCTGGACGGGATCTCCGCGACCCGGGAGATCGTCACGGACGGCCTGGCCGACGTGCTCGTGCTGACCACCTTCGACCTCGACGAGTACGTCTTCGGTGCGCTGCGCGCCGGCGCGGCCGGCTTCCTGCTGAAGGACACCGACGCCGAGGGGCTGGTGGACGCGGTCCGGACCGTGGCCCGGGGCGAGGGGATCATCGCGCCGGCCGTCACCCGGCGGCTGATCCGGGCCTTCGCCGCCACCGCTCCGGGGACCGCGCCGGCCACCCGGGCGGCCCTGGCGGAGTTGACCCCGCGCGAGCGCGACGTGCTGGCCTGCCTCGGCCTCGGCCTGTCCAACCAGCAGATCGCCGACCGGCTGGCGATGGCGGAGAGCACCACGAAGACCCATGTCAGCCGGATCCTCGGCAAGCTCGGCCTGCGCAGCCGGGTGCAGGCCGCCATCCTCGCCCAGGAGCTGAACCTGCCGGCGCCGTGACCGGCCGATCAGGGCTGGCGACGGCCGGCGGCACCGCGGGCTACCGGGCCGCCCGGTCCGGGCGGGCCTGCGGGCGGGACCCGACGGCGCGGCCCGGCGGGTCCACGATCCGCGCGAGCAGCGGTACCACCGCGAGCGCCAGCAGCCAGCCACCCAGCACGTCGGTGGGCCAGTGCGCCAGCAGGGCCACCCGGGTCAGCGCGACGAAGAGCGCGAAGAGGGCCGCCAGGGCCACGGCGACCGGCCGGGCCGGGCCCGCCAGCCGCGGCCAGAGCAGGAGTACGGCGACCAGCGCGGCCGCCGCCGCGTTGCTGGTGTGCCCGCTCGGGAAGCCGTTGCTGTGCACCACCACGAACCCGTCCACCGGTCGGGGGTGGTGCACCAGGGCGTGCATCAGCCCCCAGAGCACCGGCACCACGACGGTCACCGCGACGCAGAACGCGGCGGCGCGGCGCCGCGACCGGGCGGCCAGGGCCAGGCCGACCAGCAGTCCGGCGGCCACGAACGGCACCGTGGCGGCCACGTCGGTGGCCACCCGCAGCACGGAGACCAGCCGGGGATTCGCCGTACCGTGTTCCCGGAAGCCGTCGCTGGCGGCGGCGTCGAAGCGGTCCAGCGGCGCCCAGCCGCCGAGGGTCAACGCGAGCAGGACCAGGAAGGCGGCCAGGGCGAGCAGCGGTACGGCCAGCGGTGGGCGGGCGATCATCGGAGCATGATGACACGCCCAGATGGGAACGCCCGGTAGCCGGCGTGGCAGGCTGGGCGGATGGTGACCGAGGCGGGCGAGGGTGAGCTGGCCGCCACGCTGCGCCGGATCGAACGCGCCGCGGGCGGGCTCGCCACGGCCAGCGTGGCCCGGATGGAGGAGGCGCTGCCCTGGTTCCGGGAGCTTCCGGCCGACCAGCGGTCCTGGGTCATGCTGGTGGCCCAGGCCGGCGTGCGCTCCCTGGTCGAGTGGTTGGGGTCCCGTCCCAACGGCGCCGACCGGGCCGGTGGGGCGGTGGCGGACACCCAGGAGGTCTCCGACGAGGTCTTCGCGGCGGCCCCCCGGGCGCTGGCCCGGTCGATCAGCCTCCAGCAGACCGTGGCCCTGATCAAGGTGACCATCGACGTGGTCGAGGAGCAGGTGCCGCATCTGGCCGCGCCGGGCGAGGAGCGGCTGCTGCGCGAGGCGGTGCTCAAGTTCTCCCGGGAGATCGCGTTCGCGGCGGCCCGGGTGTACGCGCGGGCGGCCGAGTCGCGCGGCTCCTGGGATGCCCGGTTGCAGGCGCTGCTGGTCGACGCGCTGCTGCGCGGTGACTCGCCGGACGTGCTGGCCAGTCGGGCGGCGGCGCTGGGCTGGACGGACGCTCCCCCGGTGGCGGTGGCGGTGGGCCGCTCCCCGGGCGGCGAGGTGGCCGCGGTACTGCACACGATCTACCGGGTCGCCCGGCGGATCGGGCTGGAGATGATCGGCGGCGTACACGGGGACCGGCTCGTGGTGGTGCTCGGCGGCGCCCCCAACCCGCTCGCCGCCACCGAGAAGCTGCTCGCCGGCTTCGGCGTCGGGCCGGTGGTGGTGGGGCCGGCGGTGCCGAGCCTGGATTCCGCGACCGACTCGGCGCGGGCGGCCCTGGCGGGTTTCCGGGCGGCTCCGGCGTGGCCCGCGGCGCCCCGCCCGGTGGCCGCGACCGACCTGCTGCCGGAGCGGGCGCTGGCCGGCGACCCGGAGGCCCGGCGCAGTCTCCGGCAGGACGTCTACGCCGCCCTGGTCCGGGCCGGCGGTGAACTGCTGGAGACCCTGGACGCGTTCTTCGCGGCCGGCGGGGTGCTGGAGAGTGCCGCCCGGGCCCTGTTCGTACACCCGAACACCGTCCGGTACCGGCTGCGCCGGATCGCCGACGTCACCGGCTTCTCCCCCCTCACCGCCCGGGACGCGTTCGCGCTGAGGATGGGGCTGATGATCGGTCGGCTTGACCCATCTGCCCCGGTCGTACCGACACACCCCCATTAACGGGCGTTCAGGACAGAGGCCCCGGAAAGTCCGTGATCACCATGGATTTTTGTAGGGACCCTACAAAGTCCGTAGTGTGGTTTGGTGCAACACGGCACCCGCAACCGGACGCGTGATCCAGGAGAGTCGTAAACGTGCTCGCCGTACTCTCTCCCGGCCAGGGTTCGCAGAAACCCGGCTTCCTCACTCCCTGGCTCGACCTGCCCGGCGCCGAGGCTCGACTGCGCTGGTGGTCCGCGCTGGCCGGCGTCGACCTCGTCCGGCTGGGCACCGAGGGCGACTCGGACGAGATCAGGGACACCGCCCGGACCCAGCCGCTGCTGGTCGCCGCCGCCCTGCTCGCCGCCGAACAGCTCCCCATGTACGACGTGGGCGTCACCGTCGGGCACAGCGTCGGCGAACTCGCGGCCACCGCCCTGGCCGGGGTACTGAGCCCGGAGGCCGCGGTCACGCTGGCCGGCGTACGCGGCCGGGAGATGGCCGCCGCCTGCGCCCTCGAACCGACCGGCATGGCGGCCCTGCTCGGCGGCGAGGCCGCCGAACTGCTCGCCGCGGTCGAGGCGCACGAGCTGTACCTGGCCAACCACAACGGCGCCGGCCAGCTCGTCGCGGCCGGGGCCGTCGACCGGCTCGCGAAGCTGGCCGCCGACCCACCCGGCGGGGCCCGGGTCCGGACCCTCCAGGTCGCCGGCGCCTTCCACACCCCCTACATGGCCCCCGCCGAGGCGGCGCTGAACGCCGTGGCGGCCGGGATCACCACCGCCGAGCCGACCCGGATCCTGCTGTCCAACCTGGACGGTGCCGCGGTCAACCACGGCCGGGAGATGCTGCGACGCCTGGTCCGCCAGGTGACCGCACCGGTCCGCTGGGACCTGTGCATGCGGGGCCTGGCCGACCTCGGCGTGACCGCGGTGATCGAACTGCCGCCGGCGGGCACCCTCGCCGGCCTGGTCAAGCGGGAGCTGAAGGGCACCGGCCTCCCCGAGATCGTCACCCTGAACACCCCCGACGACCTGGCCGCGGCCCGGGACCTGATCGCCCGGCACGGCGCCCCGTCCGGCCACGAGCCGACCATGCAGTTCCGGGTCGTGGTGGCGGCCGCCGCCGGCACCTTCGCCCCGGCCGCCGACCTGGGCGAGGGCGACACCATCGACTCCGGTCAGGTCATCGGACAGGTCATCACCCGGCGGGGCGCCGTCGACGTGACGGCGCACGGTTCGGGCGTACTCACCGAATGGCTCGCCCACCACGACGACCCGGTCGCCCCGGGCCAGCCCCTCGCCCGCATCGGAGGACAGCTCTCATGACCGGTCAGCGGATCAGCCGCGCCCACCGCCCGGCGGTGACCCGATGAGCAGGATGGTCGCCCTCGGGCACTACCAGCCCTCCCGGGTGCTCACCAACGACGACCTGGCGCAGCTCGTCGACACCAACGACGAGTGGATCCGCGACCGGGTGGGCATCGTCACCCGCCGCATCGCCGACACCGAGACGGTCGCCGACATGGCCGCCGCCGCGGCCGACAAGGCACTGGCCAACTCGGGCCTGGACGCCACCGACATCGACCTCGTCGTGGTGGCCACCTGTTCCGCGATCGACCGCAGCCCGAACACCGCCTGCCGGGTCGCCGCCAAGCTCGGCATCAACGCCCCCGGGGCGTTCGACGTCAACACGGCCTGCTCCGGCTTCTCGTACGCGCTGGGCACCGTCGACCACGCCCTGCGGGCCGGCGCCGCCCGCAACGCCATCGTGATCGGCGCGGAGAAGCTCTCCGACTTCACCGACTGGACCGACCGGTCGACCTGCATCCTCTTCGGCGACGGCGCCGGTGCGGCGGTGGTCTCGGCCACCCCCGAGGGCGAGTCCAGCGGCATCGGGCCGGTGGTCTGGGGTTCGGCGCCGGAGCGCAGCGACAGCGTCCGGATCGAGGGCTGGCGCCCGTACATCCAGCAGGAGGGGCAGTCGGTCTTCCGCTGGGCCACCACCGCGCTGGCCCCGCTCGCCCTGCAGGCGTGTGAACGGGCCGGCGTCGCGCCGGAGGAGATCGCGGCGTTCGTGCCGCACCAGGCCAACCTGCGGATCATCGAGGGCATCGCCAAGCGTCTCGGCATGCCCCAGGCGATCATCGCCCGGGACATCGTCGAGTCCGGCAACACCTCGGCGGCGAGCGTGCCGCTGGCCCTGTCCAAGCTGGTCGAACGGCGCGAGGTGCCGTCCGGCGCGCCGGTGCTGCTCTTCGGCTTCGGCGGTGGGCTCACCTACGCCGGCCAGGTCGTGCGCTGCCCCTGACCGGTCCGTCGTCCGCGCTGCACGCCCGGTCGACCGGGGCGGCCCGCCGCCGCGGCACCGACCGAAAGCCCACCGGTGGCGGATGCCTCCGCCACCGGCGGAAACCCAACCACGAGAGGAACCAACCGCAATGACCCGTGACGAGATCACCGCCGGCCTCGCAGAGATCCTGGAAGAGGTCGCCGGGGTGAGCCCGGACGACGTGGCCGAGGAGAAGTCGTTCACCGACGACCTCGACGTCGACTCGCTCTCCATGGTCGAGGTCGTCGTCGCCGCCGAGGAGAAGTTCGGGGTCAAGATCCCGGACAACGACGTACAGAACCTCAAGACCGTCGGCGACGCGGTCGCCTACATCGAGGCGCAGTCCTGACCATGAGTCGTCCTGACGTCGTCGTCACCGGGCTCGGCGCGACGACCCCGCTCGGCGGGGACGTCGCGTCGACCTGGGAAGCCATGCTGGCCGGTCGGTCCGGGGTGGGCCCGCTCACCCAGGACTGGGCCGCACAGCTGCCCGTACGGATCGCGGCCGAACTCGCCGTGGAACCCACCGAGAAGCTGGACCGGGTCAAGCTGCGGCGGCTCGACCGGTCCGAGGCCATCGCGCTGATCGCCGCGCAGGAGGCGTGGGCCGACGCCGGCCTGGCCGACTCCCCACCCGATCCGGAACGGATCGCGGTGAGCGTCGGCTCCGGCATCGGTGGCGCGCAGACCCTGCTCGCCCAGGACGACATCCTGGAGGCGTCCGGCCCGCGGCGGGTCTCCCCGCACACGGTGCCGATGCTGATGCCGAACGGGCCGGCCGCCTGGGTGGGGCTGGAGCTGGGCGCGCAGGCCGGGGTGCACTCGGTGGCCAGCGCCTGCGCCACCGGGGCGGAGGCGATCGCGCTCGGCCTCGACCTGATCCGCTCCGGCCGCGCCGACGTGGTGCTGGCCGGCGGGACCGAGGCGGTCATCCACCCGCTGCCGATCGCCGGCTTCGCCTCGATGCGGGCGATGTCGACCCGCAACGACGACCCCGAGCACGCCTCGCGGCCGTGGGACAAGGGCCGTGACGGGTTCGTCCTCGGCGAGGGCGCGGGCGCGGTGGTCCTGGAGCGGGCCGACCACGCCGCCGCCCGGGGAGCGCGGGTCTACGCCCGGCTCGCCGGCGCCGCGCTCACCTCCGACGGGTACGACATCGTGCAGCCGCATCCGGAGGGCCGCGGGGTGATCCGGGCGATCAACATGGCCATCGCCGACGCGGACATCGCCCGGTCGGACATCGTGCACGTCAACGCCCACGCCACCTCGACCCCGGTCGGTGACATCGCGGAGATCGTGGCGCTGCGCAAGGCGCTCGGCACCCACCCCGTGGTGACCGCGACCAAGTCGATGACCGGCCACCTGCTGGGTGCCGCCGGTGCGCTGGAGTCGATCGCCACCATCCTGGCCATCCGGGACGGGATGGTCCCCCCGACGATCAACCTCGACGACCCCGACGACGCCCTGGACCTCGACGTGGCGGCTCACAAGGCCCGGCAGATGGAGGTACCGGCGGCGCTGAACAACGGATTCGGATTTGGTGGACACAACGCGGTTCTCGTCTTCGCGCGTGCCTGAGACGAACGTGTCTGAGACGAACGGTGCGCCCCGGTCGGGCCAACCGGTCCGGCACCTGATTTGGAGGCTCTCGTGACGACCACGTCCGTCAACGCCGACCGCTCCACCGTGGACCACCGGGATCCCGAGGTCCGGCTCCGCGCCCTGTTCGACGCCGGCTCGCTGCGGTTGCTGATGCCCCGCGACGACTCCGGCGTGCTGTGGGCCCGGGGCGAGGTCGACGGCACGCCGGCGATCGCGTACGTCACCGATGCCACGATCATGGGCGGTGCGATGGGCGCCCAGGGCTGCCAGCACATCGTCGACGCGATCGACACCGCCCTGCGGGACCGGGTACCGGTGCTGGGGCTCTGGCACTGCGGCGGCGCGCGGCTGGCCGAGGGGGCCGTCTCGCTCGACGCGGTCGGGCAGGTGTTCGCGGCGATGGTCCGGGCCTCCGGCCGGGTACCGCAGATCTCGGTCGTGCTCGGGCCGGCGGCCGGCGGCGCGGCCTACGGGCCGGCGCTGACCGACATCGTGATCATGAGCGGGGCCGGCCGGATCTTCGTGACCGGCCCCGAGGTGGTCCGGAGCGTGACCGGCGAGCAGGTCGACATGGAGCGCCTCGGCGGCCCCGAGCCGCACGGCCGGCGATCCGGAGTGGTGCACGTGACCACCCCCGACGAGGCCTCGGCGATCGCCGAGGCCCGGCGGCTCGCCGAACTCCTCGGCCGGCAGGGCCGGCTCACCCCGGCCGACGTCAGCGGCGAGGTCGAGGACGGGCACGACCTGGCCGCGCGGATGCCGGCCGAGACCAACCGGGCGTACGACGTGAAGCCGGTGGTCAAGGCACTGCTGGACGCCCCCGGGGTGGAGTTGCACGCCAAGTGGGCGCCGAACGTGGTCACCACGCTGGGCCGGTTCGCCGGCCGCACGGTGGGAGTGATCGCCAACAACCCGATGCGGCTCGGTGGCTGCCTCGACGCGTCCAGCGCCGAGAAGGCCGCCCGGTTCGTGCGGATGTGCGACGCGCTCGGCGTACCGCTGATCGTGCTGGTCGACGTGCCCGGCTACCTGCCCGGCCTGGGCCAGGAGTGGGACGGCGTGGTCCGGCGCGGTGCCAAGCTCCTGCACGCCTTCGCCGAGGCGGTGGTGCCCCGGGTGACCCTGGTGACCCGCAAGGCGTACGGCGGGGCGTACATCGCGATGAACTCGCGCTCACTCGGCGCCACGGCCGTCTTCGCCTGGCCGAACGCGGAGATCGCCGTGATGGGTGCCTCGGCCGCGGTGCAGATCCTGCACCGCAAGAAGCTCGCCGCCGTTCCGTACGAGGAGCGCGACGCGCTGCGGGAGCGGCTCGTCGAGGAGCAGACCCGGGTCGCCGGCGGGGTCAACCGGGCGCTGGAGATCGGCGTTGTCGACGACGTGATCGAGCCGGCCGAGACCCGCCGCCGGATCGCCGAGGCGCTGGCCGCCGCCCCGGCCGCCCGGGGCGCACACGGCAACATCCCGCTGTAACGCACGGTCACGGCCCCCTCCGGTCGGCGCGGTCCGCGCCGACCGGAGGGGGCCGTCCCGTTTCCGTGGCCCGATCCGCCCGCCCAGCCTCCTTCCCGCCGGCACCAGGCGCCCGGGCGGGGACAGGAGCGGGTTTCCGCGTGTCCCGCCCGGCGGCCGGCGCCGAGGATGAGTGCCCACTACTCATGTGACGCACCGGGCGCGCCGCCCATAGTGGAGCCACCAGCGACGAGGGACGGGTGGTGGCACCGATGCAGGGACGGGTCGGTTTCGACGCCGGAGACGAGGTCGCACCGGTCGGCGGGCACCGCACCCCGGCCGGGCCACCGGCCGGGTCGGACCGGGTGGCCGCCGCCGGCGCGGGCCGGACCGGCGGCGGGCGGCGCGGTCGCGGGCTGACCGGGTATGTGAGCAACGCGCGGATCCGCACCGAGATGACCCAGGCGCGCCTCTCCCTACAGGTCTTCGCCTTCGAGCTGGAGACCCGGGACGACGCCGGACGGCCGATCGGGCGGACCGCGGTGGAGCTGCGCGGGGAGGCGCTCAACGGCCCGCTCCCGGTCGACGGCGCACCGGTCCGGGTGTACGGCCGCCACTGCGCCGACGGCATTCTGCGGGCCCGACGCGTCGTGCAACTCAACCTGCGGGACGCCGTGCTGACCGCCGGGATCCGCCGCCCCGCGCGGTACCTGCGCTGGGCGTTCGGCACCGTCGTCACCCTGTTCCTGGTCACGGTCTTCGTGCTGGTCGCCATCGGTTTCGTCCGGTTCGTCGACGCGTACCGTGAGGTCGACATCCCCGGACGGGGACCGCAGCAGACCCTGCGGGTGCCGGACGTGGCGGGGATGACGCCGCCCGAGGCGATGGCCGCGCTGGAACGGGCGGGATTCGCGCCACTCGACTACCGGGTGGTGCACAAGCGGGACGGCAAGGTGCGCTTCGGCGACGTCATCGCCACGGACCCGCCCGCCGGCAGCCCGTTCACGCCGGACCGGGGAAAGAGCAGGGTTCATCTCCTCGTCTCCATCGGGAGCCGCTGATGCCCGCGTCGCGGCTGCTCGACCGCATGGCGTACTTCCAGCGCTCCGGCCCACCGGGCGGGACCGGCACCGCCGTGCTCCGGTTGGCGACGCCGGCGTTGATCCGGGTGCTGGGCGTGGGCGTCGAGGAGAAACACGCCCTTTCCCCGCGCGGCCCGGCAGCGGATACCGGCGAGCGCGCGGCGGGGCCCGACGAGGCCCGGCCGCCGCTGCCGCCCCCGCCGACCGCGCAGCTGCTCACCGGGCTCGTCGTGCACCGCATGGCACTGGCCTTCCGGGTCAGCAGCGACGGCCGTCGCGCCGCGTTCGAGATCGGGCTCTGCCCACCGGGTGGCACGGACCCGGCCGATCCACGGCTGCGCGGCACCGTCCGCTCCGCGCTGCACGGCGCCTACCCGCACGTCGGTTGCGGGCCGGGCGGCGGCGGGTGGCGGGACACGGCGGTGGACCGCGAACACGGTCTGGTCCTCGGCGTGCCGGCCCCCGCCCCACCGGGCCCGGGTGACGCCGCCGCACCGTGGGACCGGATCCTGCGGGCGATGACGGGCCAGCCGTTCCAGGTGCTGGTACTGGCGGTTCCGGTCGACGAGCGGCGGCTGGCCGCGGTGCGGGAGGGCGTACTCGCCGAGGCCCGCGACGTCGCGTCGATCGCGCGGGCCACCGGGCTGCCGTTGCCGGAGGCGGAGCACTACACCCGGCTGTTGACCACGTACGCGCGGCAGCTCGCCGCCGGACTCGCGGTCGGTGCCTGGCGGACGGCGGTGTACCTCTCCGGTGCCGCCGGGTCGTACGCCGCGCTCAAGTCCGTCTTCCGGGGCACCTTCGCCGCCGAGGCGGACCCGGCGGAGCCGGTGCGGGTGTACAACGCGCGCGACGCCGGGGCGTGGGCGCAGACGTTCGCACTGCCGGAGGCCGAGCCACCCGCCGGTCCCGGCGTCTACCGCCGGCCCTACGAGTGGCAGACGCTGCTGAACTCCCGCCAGCTCTCGGCCTACCTGCACTTCCCCAGCCAGGAGCACCCGGGTTTCTCGGTGGAGCAGGCGGCGCGCTTCGACGTCGCCCGTGCGGTGGTGCCGCCGGAGCGGCACCCGCTGTGGATCGGCGACATCCGCTACGGCGCCGTCGACACCCCGGAGCCGTACGCCGTCGCGCTCGACGACCTGACCCGGCACGCCTTCGTGACCGGGGTGACCGGTGCCGGCAAGTCACACACCATGCGGCACCTGCTGCGCCAGGTGAGCGCCGCCGGGCTGCCGTTCCTGGTGGTGGAGCCGGCGAAGGCCGAGTACCGGGCGCTGCTGCACGAGGTGCCCGGGCTGACGGTGTACACCTGCGGCGACGAGACGGTGAACCCGCCGCGCCTGAACCCGCTGGAGGTGCCCGAGGGGGTGCCCCTGGGCGTCCACCTGGACATGCTGCGGTCGCTGTTCACCGCCGCCTTCGCCCTCTGGAGTCCGCTGCCGCAACTGCTCGACCGGGCGCTGCACGAGCTGTACGCCGAGCACGGGCTGGACGTCCACGGCAGCGCCGCCGTACCCGCCGACGCCTTTCCGACCCTGTCCGACCTGCGCGGCAAGGTCGACTCGATCATCGACGGTCTGGGTTACAGCGGCGAGGTGGTCTCCAACATGCGCGCCGCCCTGCTGGCCCGCCTCGACGGCCTCCGCACCGGTGGCAAGGGCCGGATGCTCGACGTCCCGCGCTCGACCGGGATGGCCGATCTCTTCGAGCGTCCGGTGGTCGTCGAACTGGAGCGGCTCGGCGACGAGGACGACCAGGCGTTCGTGATGGGCCTGGTGATGATCCGCCTCTGGCAGTACCGCTGGCTGGCCGGCGCGTACGACGGGCTGCGTCACGTGCTGGTGGTGGAGGAGGCCCACCGCCTGCTCGCCGCCGACGCCCCGCAGGCGCGCCCCGACGCCGGAGTGGGTGGCGCCCGCGCCAAGGCGGTGGCCGCGTTCACCAACATCCTCGCGGAGCTGCGCTCGTACGGTCAGGCGATCGTCGTCGCCGACCAGATTCCCGCCAAGCTGGCGCCCGAGGTCGTCAAGAACACCGAGCTGAAGATCGTGCACCGGCTCGTCGCGGCGGACGACCGCACCGCCCTGGGCCAGGCGACCGCGATGAGCGAGGCGCAGATCCGCTCGCTCGCCACGTTCGACCGGGGCGTCGCGGCGGTCTTCAGCCGGGGCGACGACGCCCCGGTGCAGGTCCGGATCCCGGCCGGTCCGAGCCCCCGACCGCTCGACGCGGCGGGTCTGCGGGCGCACCTGCGTCGGCTCGGGATCCCGCCGCCGGCGCACCGGTGCGAAGACCGGTGCGTGCGCGGCGACTCCACCTGTGACATCGCCGTCAGGATGGCCGGGCTGGCTCCCGTGGCGGCCGCGTTCGCGCTGTTCGCCCAGTCCGCCGCCGTGGATCCGGGGGCGGGCCGCCGCGCGTACCCGGACCTGCTGGTGATCCTCGGCATGCATCTGCCCCGCGACGCGCGCACCCGGGCCCGGACCCGGCGCTGCACGCTGTTGCGGCTCTGCCTCGACTGGGCCACGCGGCGCGGCCGGGCCGCGGGCTGGACCCACTCCGACACGACCGCGGTTGCCGACGGGCTGGTCGCGGCGGTCCGCGCGCTCGACGCCGTGGCGGACGCGCGGCCCGGCACGCGGCACGACGACGCCGTCCGGGGAGCGGCCGGCGACGAGGCGGACGCCGGCGACGCCGCGCTGGCCGGCCTGGGGGCGGTCCTGTCTCCGTTGGCCGTGCGGCGGTTCGATCCCTTCCCCGCCTGTCGGGTGATCTGTCCGGACGGGAGCTGCCACTTCCACGAACCGGTTCGGGAGGAGATCATCTCGGCCCGTCACCGTGACGCGTGGAGCCGGGTCGCCGGGGCGGGCAGCCTTCAGGAGCGCGAGCAGAGCTACTGGTCGCTCGCGTACGCGGCCGTCGACCGTTGCGCCGTCAGCCCGCGCGGCCTCGACCTGCCCGAGGTGAAGAGGCTCGCCGACCGCGCCGCGATGTGCGCGGTCCAGCAGTCGTTCCACACCGACCCGGAGGTGCCGCCACATGTCGCGGCCACGGAGACCGCCATGTTGCTGCGGGACTACGCGGTAACCCAGGAAGAGGCGAGGAGCTGAGATGCCCCCTCCCGACCGCAGCGCTCGGGAACAGCGGCGCTTCGAGGACCCGGTCACCCACACGGACGCTCCGCGTCAACCGCACCAGCAGCACCGACCGCCCCGGTTCGGCCCCCAGCGTGGGCCGGACGGCGAGCGCCGGCCCACGCCCCGGCCCGACCGGGATCCCCGGCACCCCCGGCACCCCGACGGCGGCGGCCACCGGCCCGACGGCGGGACGCCCGAGCGCCGGCCCCAGAGAACCGACGGCCCGACGCCCGAGCGCCGGCCCCACCGCCCCGACGGCGGGACGCCGGGAGACCGGCCACCGGGGCCTGACGCCAGGACGCCCGAACGCCGGCCCGACAGGCTCGCGGCGGCCGAGCAGCACCGCCGGGTACCCACGGGTGACCCCTACGCCGGGCCCGACCGTTCGGTCCCCCGGCGGCCGGACACGGTCTCCGGTGACGTGCCGGCGCCGGCCCGGCAGGGGCAGCCCGCCGCGCGGGACGCCGCGACCCCCGCCCCGGTCCCCTACCCTCCGGACCTCGTTCCCCCGGTGGCCGCCGCGACGGCCGTGGACGCTCCAGGCATGCATGTCCGACCGGTCGCACCGCCGCTGCCCGGTGTCCCGCCGCTCCAACTCTTCGGTGGAGCCACGCTGACCGCCGCGACGGTCGAGGGCGCCGCCGCCGCCGAGGCCAGCGTGGCGGGTACCGCCCTGGCCGGTGCCACCGAGGCCGCCGCCGGCGCCGTGGTGGCGGAGACCGCCGCCGGAGCCATCGTGGCGGAGACCGCCGCCGGGGTCGCGGGGGCGGCCACTACCGCCGAGGTACTCGCCGGGGCGGCCGGTACCCTCGCCGCCGAGGCGGCCGCCACCGCACTGGTCCCGGGTCTCGCGGAGGCACTGGCCGTCGCCGCCCTCGGCGTCGCGGGAGCCGCCGCGGTGGCCTACGCCGCCGACCTCCTCACCGCGGGGTCGAGCGGCCCGACCGCGAGCGGACCGGCGACCGTTCGTCCGCTGGACGCCCCCGGGCAGCCCGGTGGGCACCCGCTCGGCGATCCCCGTCCGGTGCTTCCCCGGACGGCGCCGCCGGAGCGGACGGCCCCACTCGACGCGCCCGGGGCCCGGGAGACCCCGGTGAGCCTCCCCGGTGACGCGGCGCCGCGCGTGCTCCACACGGCGGCACGCCCGCAGAGCGTGATGGTCGGCAACACCGAGTTCAGCTATCCGGCGACACTGCGCCCGGACACCCGGATCCACGGTCCCGGCGTCGAGAAGGTGGTCGTCGAGTACGACCGGTTCGACCGGCAGATCGTCACGATCTACGGCGAGATCCTGCGCCACCTTCCCCGCCGGTACGGTCTGGAGAACACGCTGCCGGCCGCCGCCCAGGTCGCCGCGCTCGCCGGGCTGGCGTGCGACCGGGCCCACCTGTGGCCCCGGCAGTTCGGGTCCGAGGTGGCGGCCGGCGTCATGTACGCCGGGCGGAGCTTCAACCGGGGTCGCCAGCAGACGCTGGAGAGCCAGATCCGGGGCCTGCAACGCACCCTCCGGCCCGGTGAGCACCTGGTGCTGCGGGCACAGGTGACCAGCCATCCGCTGCGGGAGTTCGGCGTCCAGGCGGTGGCGGCCCGGTACCAGTACGACCTCATCATCGCCGCCGGTGGCCGCGCCCGCGACCAGCACAGGATCATCTTCGCGACCCATCCGCGGCACCCGTCGGAGTCGAGCACCAGCGTCGCCCTGCCCCGCCCCGACCTGTAGCCCCGGTGGCCGAGGTCGTTGCGCCGGCACGGTCCGTCGTGGCCGGGACCCGCCGGGCGTCCCCGCCCTCTCCCCGATCCGATCCGGTCCGACCGCTAGGGTGGGGGCCGCCCGGACTGCGAGGAGCACGCGTGGAAGCGACCGAGATCCACAAGCTCGCCACGCTCGAGGACACCCACTGGTGGTACCGCGAGCGGCGCGCTCTGCTGGCCCGGGCGCTGCGCCGGCTGGCGGCCGCTGGCCGGTCCCCCGGGCCTGCGCTGGACATCGGCGCGGCCGGTGGCGGCAACACCCGGGTGCTCCGGGCGCACGGTTGGCGGCCGGTCGCCCTGGAATACAGCGCGGACGGCGCCACGATCGCCGTCGAGCGCGGGCTGGCCACCATCCGGGCCGACGCCCGGCACCTGCCGCTGGACTCGGCCAGCCTCGATCTGGTGGTCGCCTTCGACATCCTGGAACACGTCGACGAGGACCACCTGGCCGCGGCCGAGATCCGGCGCACCCTGCGGCCCGGCGGTACCGCGCTGATCGCCGTACCCTGCGACATGCGGTTGTGGTCGGCGCACGACGTGGCCGTCGGCCACGTCCGGCGCTACGACCGGCGGACGCTGACCGAGGTCGTCGAGAAGGCCGGCCTGGTGGTCGACGAGGTGTGGAGCTGGAACGTGCTGCTGCGCCCGGTCGCCGCCTGGCGGCGACGCCGCTCCACCGGCAGCGACCTGGACGACCTGCCCGCCCTGGTGAATCTCGGGCTGCGCGCGGTGATCACGGCCGAGCGCTACCTGCCGGTGAAGTCGCTGCCCGGCGTCTCCCTGATGCTGCGCGCGCACCGGCCGGAACGGCACTGACCGACCGGCGCCGGGTCGACCCCGACCGGTACGGTCTCCAGGACCCGCGATTCATCCGACCCGGTCCGGGACGAGGAGGAGTGACGGAGATGCTGTCAGCGGTCAAGGGACTGCTCGGGCACGTTTCGCTCTACGTCGCGCTGCAGCGCGGCCTGGGCGCCGACCGGCTGCGGTACCGCTGCCTGGACGAGTTGGCGCTCTCCGACGGGGACACCGTGATCGACGTCGGCTGCGGCCCGGCCTACTACTTCGAGCGGCTGCCCCGGGTCAGCTACTTCGGCTTCGACACCTCGGCCCGCTACATCGCGCACGCCCGCAAGCGCTGGGGTGACCGGGCCGAGTTCCGCTGCGAGGTCTTCGGCGAGGAGCACCTCGGGCAGATCCCGCCGGCTGACGCCGTACTCCTGCTCGGGCTGCTGCATCATCTCTCCGACGCCGACTCCCGGCACCTGCTCAAGGTCGCCGGCCGGGCGCTCGCCCCCGGCGGCCGGGTGATCGCGGTGGACACCTGCTTCGAGCCCCGGCAGGGCCGGATCTCCCGGTGGATGTCGGAGAACGACCGCGGCGAGCACGTCCGGACCCCGGAGGGCTTCGTCGCGCTCGCCCGGGAGTCCTTCGCCGACGTCGACGGCGAGATCATCGACGACGCCACCCGCGTCCCGTCCAGCTTCTGGCTGATGCGGATGCGCGACCCGGTGCTGGCCAGTCACCCCGCCTGAACCGACCGCCCCGGGCGGACCCCACCCCTCGTAAAGGTTGCTCATGTCCGAACGGCCGACCAACTGGGCCGGCAACGTCGCCTTCGGCGCCGCCCGGCTGCACCACCCCCGCTCGGTGCCGGAGCTGCGGGCGCTGGTCGCCGGCAGCGACCGGGTACACGCGCTCGGCACCGGCCACTCGTTCAACCCGATCGCCGACACCGCCGGCGACCTGGTCGCGGTGACCGCCCTGCCGCCGCTGCTGGAGATCGACACCGACCGCGCCACGGTCACGGTCGCGGCCGGAATGCGGTACGGGGAACTCGTCGCCCGCCTGCACGAGGCCGGGTACGCGCTGCACAACCTCGGTTCCCTGCCGCACATCTCGGTCGCCGGCGCCTGCGCCACCGCCACCCACGGCTCCGGCGAGCGCAACGGCAACCTGGCCACCGCCGTCTCCGCGCTGGAGCTGGTCGGTGCCGACGGTGAACTGCGGACCCTGACCCGGGACGCCGACGGCGAGGAGTTCCTCGGCAGCGTGGTCGGGCTCGGCGCGCTCGGCATCGCCACCCGGGTGACCCTGGACCTGGAGCCGACCTTCGAGATCAGCCAGTACGTCTACGACGACCTGCCGTGGCACCGTCTCGACACCGACCACGCGGAGATCCTCGGTGCCGGCTACAGCGTCAGCCTCTTCACCGACTGGGCCGGGCCGCGGATCAACCAGGTCTGGGTGAAGCGCCGGACCGACGCCGTCGACGGCTGGCGGGCCGAACCCCGCTGGCTCGACGCCCGGCTGGCCAACTCGCCCCGGCATCCCGTACCGGGGATGTCGCCGGTGCACTGCACCGAACAGCTCGGTGTCCCCGGGCCCTGGCACGCCCGGCTGCCGCACTTCCGGCTGGAGTTCACCCCGAGCAGCGGCGAGGAGTTGCAGACGGAGTACTTCGTGCCCCGGCGGGACCTCGTCGAGGCGCTGGCCGCGCTGGACGACATCCGGGACCGGATCGCCGCCGTACTCCAGATCTCGGAGATCCGGACGATCGCCGCCGACGGACTCTGGCTCAGCCCGGCGTACCGGCGGGACAGCGCGGCGCTGCACTTCACCTGGGTCGCGGACACCTCGGCGGTGCTGCCGGTGCTGGCCGCGATCGAGGAGCGGCTCGCGCCGTTCGGGGCCCGGCCGCACTGGGGGAAGCTGTTCGGCGTCTCCGCCGGGGCGCTGCGTGACAGCTACGAACGGCACGCCGACTTCACCGCGCTGATGTGCCGGGCCGACCCGACCGGCAAGTTCCGCAACGACCTGCTGGACCGGTGGTTCCCGGAGACCGCCTGAGCCGCCGCGCGGCTCGGGGGCCCGGTCGGCAGCTTCCGGCCAACCGGGGGCCCGTACCCCGCTCGGCCGCCCGGTGGTCTCCGTCGGCCGGCTAGCATCGCGGATCATGACCGCGCCAACCGGACTCCGGCTCGCTGTGGATTTCGGCACGTCCAGTACCGTCGCGATGCTGCGCTGGCCGGACGGCCGGGTCCGTCCACTGCTCTTCGACGGTTCGCCGCTGCTCTCCTCGGCGGTCCTGCTCGGTCTGGACGGCCAGCTGCACACCGGCCGCGACGCGGCCCACCTCGGCCGCGCGAACCCCGAACGCCTGGAGCCGAACCCGAAACGGCGGGTCGACGAGCACACGGTGCTGCTGGGGGACCGCGAGATCGCGGTGCGCGACCTGGTCGCCGCCGTGCTGGGGCGGGTGGCGGCCGAGGCGTACCGGGTGACCGGGGGCGCCGCCCCCGAGGTCGTGCTGACCCATCCCGCCGCCTGGGGCACCGCCCGCCGGACCCTGCTCACCGAGGCCGCCGGGCAGGCCGGGATGGGCCGCCCGCACCTGGTCGCCGAGCCGGTCGCCGCCGCCACGTACTTCGGCCGGACCCGGACCGACCAACTACCGTCCGGTGGCTGTCTTCTCGTCTACGACCTCGGCGCCGGCACCTGCGACGTCACGCTGCTGCGCGGTCGGGCCGAGGGCTTCGAGGTGGTCGCTTCGGAAGGGCTGGACGACGTCGGCGGCCTGGACGTCGACGCCGCGGTGGTGACCGACCTGGCGGCCTCCTGCGGCCGGCTCTGGACCGACGAGGCGAGCCGTCGGCACCTGTGGGAGGAGGTCCGGACCGCCAAGGAGATGCTCTCCCGGGCCAGCGGGACGGTCGTCGCGGTTCCCGCCCTCGGCCGCGAGGTACCGCTCGGCCGGGAACGGCTTGAGGCGCTCGCCGCGCCGGTGCTGGCACCGACCGTCGCGCTGACCAGTTCGATCCTGGCCCGGGCGAAGCTCGGCCCGACCGAACTCGGTGGGGTTTTCCTGGTCGGTGGGTCGAGCCGGATGCCGCTGGTCGCCACCCTGCTGCACCGCGCGCTCGGTGTGGCGCCGATCGTCACCGAACAACCGGAACTGGTGGTGGCCGAGGGCGCCCTCGACCTGTTGCCGACCCCGGCGCCGCCGTCCGGGGCCTCCGCCCACCCGCCGGTGCCGGCGGGCTCCGGCACGCCGTCGGCACCGGGGCCGCTGCCCGCGCCGGCCGGCACACCGTCCCGCCGGCCGCGTGGACGGCTCGCCGCCGGCGCGGCCGGGGCCGCCCTGCTCCTCGCGCTCTGCGCCGGCACGGCCGGCTACTGGCTGGTCAACCGCGACCCGGCCGACACCCCCGGGCGGCCTGGCCCGGCCGGCACGGCGGCCGGGCCGACCACCGGGGGGTCCGGGCCGATTCCGGTACCCCCGATGCCGCCCGCGGTGCGGAAGTACCACGTCAGCCGGTTGCCGCATGCGCTCTGCGACAGGGTCGACCTCAGGCGCCTCGGCGTGATGTTCGAGAGACAGCGTGTGAAGCCCGACGACGGCCGGAGCGCGGGTCCGGAGAGCTTCAGCCTGAGCTGCGGTCTGGACCGCGAGCACGTCGAGCCGCAGACCGGACTGCTGGCCTCGTTCCACGTCTGGGCCTTCCACAACCCGTCCAGCGCGGCCGAGACCCACCGGTCCAGCCTGAGCCAGGCGGGGAAGAACGTTCCCGGCCCCAGCGAGGTGCCGGCCCTCGGTGACCACGCCTTCATCCAGCAACTCTCCGTCGACCTGGAGCCCCCGAAGCCCGGCCTGGCGAAGGGGGCCCTCTACTCCCTCAACGTCTGGGACGGCAACCTGTGCTGGATGCTGACGGTGTCCGCGCTGCGGACGGAGGGTGGCGCCTGGACCGACCCGGAACTGTTCCAGCTGGAGGCCGCGATGATCGACGCCTTCGCGGCGACGCACGCCCGGTTCACCGACGGCGCTCGGGTGGGCGGGAACTGACCGCGTCGGCGGACCCCGGTCAGCCGAGCTGGTAGACCGCCATCCGGCCGTTGTCGAAGCGCAACCGGGCCAGCCGGCCCAGCTCCGGGGACTCCCGCCCCACCGACCGGTCCACCACCAGCCACCGTACGGCGTGCCGGTCCCGCAGCTCGCGGAGCCCGTCGGCGGTCGGGGCGGTGAACGCGGCGTCGTTGCGGCGCAGCAGGTCCTGGTCCCAGAACGGGGTGTACGCCCCGATGGCGGCGACCCGGGGCGCGAAGCCCCAGCCCTCGACCAGCACCCGGCGTTCGGCGTACGCGCTCAGCCAGAACGAGCGCGCGTCGCACCAGCCGTTCACCACCGCCAGGCAGTGCACGTTGGTCGCCAGCACGTCGGCCGGCGAACTGTGCTCCCGGGTCCAGCGGGCCGCGTCGACCCGGGACTTCGGCAGCGGCACGTTGGTGTACGCGCCACCGTTCGGGACCCGCTCGGACTTGCGCATGTCCATCAGCAGCCCGGGCGCCCCGACCACCAGCAGGGCGGTGAGCAGCAGCACCCCGCCCCGGCGGCGCAGCGCGGGGATCCCCTGGGTCAGGGGCCGCCACGCACCGGCGGCGAGCACCGTGAGCAGGGCGAGCCCACCGGCCCACCAGAGCAGCGGTGCCAGCCAGTCGAGCGGGGTACCGGCCGGGGCCGGTGCGGCGTACCGGAACTGGACGGCGACCAGCAGGACGGCGAGAGTGGCGGCGAACGCGCCGAGGGCGGCCCGCTCCCGCCGGGTCAACCGGGCCCGGTCGGCGACCAGCACGTAGCCCCAGGCCGAGAGGACCACCGCAAAGGTGAACCCGGCCCGGGTGAAGTACTGGTTGGCGCCGCCGGACTGCAACAGCAGCAGGTATAGGCCGGGCCCGGCCAGCGCGCCGCCGAGCAGGAACCACTGGAGGGGTTCGAGTCGTCCCCGGCGCAGCCGGAGCAGCGCCACCACACCGGCCGCCCGCAGCTGCATGTTGACCAGGAAGGCGGCGAGCACGGCGGCCACCACCAGCGGCTGTGTCCAGCCAGACTGGTCCGGCGGCGGCGTCCAGTAGCCCTCCAGGGTGCCGAGCGGGCTCACCTCGATGCCGTACGCCTTGAACCGGTAGAGCACGGCGGTGGCGAAGAGCTGCGCGGCGGCGGTACCGAGGCCGGCGGCGACCACCGCCCACGGGATGCGTCGGGTGCTGACCAGCAGGGCGACCGCGGTGAACGCCAGCGCCACCCCGACCACGGGCAGGGAGCTGGCCTTCGCCCCGCTGGAGGCGAGCATGAGCAGCGGCGCCAGCACCGCCGCACCCCGGCCGATCGGCGCGACCGGCCGGTCGGTACGCCGGTCGACCACGTCGGCCAGCACCGCGACCAGCGCGATCAGCAGCACCCAGCTGTAGATCATCGACATGCCGTGCCAGATCACGAAGGACGTCTGGGTGCCGAACGGCATGGTCACCGGGTCGGTGAAGTTGGTCTCGCCGATCACGAAGAAGAGCGCGGCGGCGATCGCCCCGACGTAGGGCCGGCCGCTGACCCGCCAGCCGAGGACCGCGGTGAGCACGATCGCCGCGGCACAGAGCGCGGGGACGGTCAGCCGCAGCGCCACCACCGGCAGCTCGATGCCGCCGATCAGGCTGGTGGCGGCCATGTGCACGTACCCGAACCAGTGGTAGTCCAGCGGCTCCTGCGCCACCTGCGGCAGGTGGATCGGGAACTGGTGCTTCGCCTCGCCGGCCAGGGAGAGCTGGTAGGCAAGGTCGAGGTACTGCCGGGTGCCCTCCGAGGTGGGCAGCACCGGGTTGCGCTCCAGGAAGGTCGCCGAGAGGTACGTGGTGAAGAACCCGACCACGCCCGCCACCGACCAGGACCAGCCGACCGGCGCCCGCTCCGGGTACCGGACCAGCCAGTGCCGCCGCAGCCCGGGTACGGCCGCGAAGAGCGCGACGATCGCGGCGGGCCAGAGCCAGAGCCACTCGGCGAGCCCGAGGGCGGCGAAGACGGCCCAGGCGGGCAGCTCCAGCACCAGCCCGACGGCGGCGCCCATGGCCAGGTCCTCGACCAGGGTGTGCGGCCGGCGGCGCAGCGACCGGTAGACCAGGGCCCCCGGCAGGATCAGCGCCAGCAGCAGGTATCCGGCGTAGCGGGCGAGGTCGGCCGGGGCGGTGTCCGCGGCGAGCAGCACCACGGCGACGTACCCGAGCGCGGCGGCGAGCGGCAGCCAGCGGCGCAGCGCGGCGGCGGGGCCCGGCGGCGCCGGTACGGACTTCTCGGCCACCGCGGGAGCGGCAGCCGTCACCTGGGTGTCCTCGCGCCGCTGCCGGCGCGCGCGCCGGGCTTGCCGGAACCGGCACGGACCAGCCGGCCGTCGCCGGGTGCGGCGGCGGCCGGCACCGGGGCGGGCGGGCCCTCCCGGCTCTCCGCGCCGTCGCGCGGGTCGCCGGCACCGGCCGGCACCGGGGCGTCCGGCGACTCACCGGTGTCGGAGCCGATGTGGTAGCTGGGCCGGCCCTGCACGGCGACGTAGATCCGCCCGATGTACTCGCCGAGCAGGCCGAGGCAGAGCAGTTGTACGGCGCCGAGGAAGAGCACCGCGACGTAGAGCGAGGCCCAGCCGGCGACGGTGGAGTCGCGCAGGTAGGCCACGACCGCGAAGACCAGCATCGCGAGGCAGAGCACCATGCCGCCGGCCCCGAGCCAGGTCGCCACCCGCAGCGGCGCGGCCGAGAAGCTGGTGATGCTGTCGGTGGCGAGCCGGAGCATCCGGGAGAGGGAGTACTTGGTGCTGCCGGCGGCCCGCTGCTGGCGCACGTACGGCACCTCGGCGCTGGGGAAGCCGAGCCACGGCACCACCAGCCGGAGCACGGGGCGTCGCTCGGGCAGCTCGCGCAGCGCCTCCACGGTGGCCCGGCTGAGCAGCCGGAAGTCCCCCGCCTGGGCGGGCACGCCGGTGCCGACGAGGCGGCGCACCAACCGGTAGTAGAGGCCGGCGGTGGAGCGCTTGAACACCGAGTCGCTGGACCGGTCGCTGCGTACCCCGTACACGATGTCCAGGTCGTCGGCGCGGGCTCGAAGCAGCATCTCGACCAGGACCTCCGGCGGGTCCTGGAGGTCGGCGTCGATGCTGGCGACGTAGTCGCCGCGGGCCCGGAACAGCCCGGCGGTGAGCGCCGCCTGGTGGCCGCTGTTGCGCCGCAGCCGGATGATCCGCAACTGCGGCCAGCTGCGCCGGGCACCGGCCAGCACCGCCGGGGTGGCGTCGGTGCTGCCGTCGTCGACGGCGACCACCTCGTACGGCTCGCCGAGCCCGTCGAGCACGGCGCGCAGCCGCTGCACGAGCAGGGGCAGCACGCTCTCCTCGTTGAAGATCGGCACGACGACCGACAGGGTCGGCTCCCGGCGCGTCACAGCGCGTGCACCCCCCGTTCGGTCGGCCTGTCGGACAGCCGAACGCTACCAGCCGGCCCGGTGACCGAGGTCACCAGCGCCGGCACCGCCATCGGCTCCGCACCGGCCGGCGACACGCTGCTGAGCTGCGCCGACGCGCGTACGCGGCGAGCCGGGTGGACCGGCACCGGTCAGCCGGCGGCGCAGGCCGAGCGGGGCAGTCCGGGTACCGGTACCGGGGAGCGGCCGGTCGGCCGGGCCCGGCCGGCAAGCACCTCGGCCAGGGCCGACATGGACGCCGCCGTCGAGGAGTACGTCGCGAGCAGCACCTTGGACTTCGCCCGGCCGAGCAGGTCCGGGGTGTCCATCCCGACCGTCACCGCCGCGTCGCCCCGCAGGTCGCCGGTGCCGTCGCCGTAGCCGACCAGGTGCACCACGGTCCCGCCGGAGGGGACCACCCGGACCCCGGCCGAGGTCAGCGCCTCGGCCAGCAGTTTCCGGGTGCGGTCGCGCCCGCCGGAGGCGCTCACCGTGACCGGTCCCTTCACCGGTGCCGCCGAGCAGGAGCCGCGCAGCATGGTCACCGAGGCGGCGGCCACCCGCTGGGCGGCGGCGCGGTGCTCGGGGCTGTTCAGCGTGGCCAGCTCCGGCGCCTGCCGGTCGGCGAGGCGGAACCTCAGCGTCAGTACCCGGGTCACCGCCTCCAGCAGGCGGGGCCGCGGCAGTTTCCCGGCGCGCAGGGCGGCCAGCAGGCCGTCGTACGCCTCGGTCACGTTGGGCGGCATGAGCAGCAGGTCGTTGCCGGCGTTCAGGGCCCGCACGGCGTTCTCGGCGGTGGGTCGCCGGCTGATCGCGGCCATGTTCATCGCGTCGGTCACCAGCACGCCGGTGAAGCCGAGCTGGTGCCGGAGCACGTCGGTGAGGAGCTTGCGGGAGAAGGTGGCCGGTACCCCGGGGTCGATCGCCCGTACGTCGAGGTGGCCGGTCATCACCAGCCACGCCCCGGCGTCGATGCCGGCGGCGAACGGCGGCAGCGACCTGGCCTCCAGTTCGCCGCGGTCCTGGGTCACCACCGGCAGCCCCTCGTGCGAGTCGGCGGCGGTCTGGCCGTGCCCGGGGAAGTGTTTGAGGGTGGCCGCGACGCCCGCGCCCTGTAGGCCGCGGACCGCGCCGCCGACCTGCTCCCCCGCCGCCCGGGGATCCGAGCCGTACGACCGGGAGCCGATCACGGTGCTGTTCGCGGTCAGCACGTCGGCGCTCGGCGCGAAGTCGACGTTCACGCCGAGCGCGGCGAGTTCGGTGCCGGCCGCCCGCCAGGCCGCCTCGGTCAGCGGCGGCTGGCCGGCCGCGCCGAGGGCCATCGCGCTGGGCAGGTTGGTGACCCCGTCGGAGATCCGGGTGACCACCCCGAACTCCTGGTCGATGCCGATCAGCATCGGCGCGGTCCCGGCCGGCAGCTTCCCGGCCGCGGCCTGCAGACCGCCGGTCAGCTTCCGGACCTGCGCGGGGCTGTCGACGTTCGTGGTCGGCTGGTTGCCGCCGGTGGGATCGTCGGCGCTGAAGCCGACCAGGATGAGCCCACCGAGCCGGTACTTGGCGATCATCTCGGCCGGGGTCCGCACGCCGGCCAGTTTCCGGTTGCCCGCCGCCGAACCCTCGGAGACCTCGGTGGCCGAGTTGCCGAAGGCGTACGGCATCAGGACCTGGCCGACCAGGTCCTCGTCGCTGAGGGTGCCGACCAGCTGCGCCGCCCGGGCCGCCGGGTCCGGCGGGGCCGGGGTGGCGGTGGCCGACGGGGACGCGGACGGGTCGGGACCCGCCGTCCGCTCGGCGGTGTCGGCACAGCCGGACAGGAGCGACATGGCGAGCACGGTGAGTGCGACCGAGACCCGCCGGAGGGGATTCGACACGCCCGCCATCCCATCAGTCCGGGACTAGCCGGGCAACTCGACCATGCCCCGGCGGCCGGGGCCGCACCGGCTCCGACCAGCGGAGCGACGCGCTCAGCCGACCCGGGTGAGCAGGGTCACCGGCGCACCGTCCCCGGCGTAGCGGTAGGGCTCCAGCTCGGCGTCCCAGGCGGTGCCCATGGCCTTGTCGAGGGCGTGGGCCAGCGCCTCGGGCGCCCGGGCGGACTCCATGAGGGTACGGAGCCGGTCCTCACCGAGCTGGATGTCTCCGGCCGCCCCGGCGGTGGCCCGGAAGAGGCCCCGGCCGGGCACGTACATGAACCGCTCCCCGTCGACGCCGGGACTCGGCTCCTCGGTGACCTCGAACCGGATCATCGGCCACTGTCTCAGGGCAGCCGCCAGCTCCGCGCCGGTCCCAGGCCGGCCGGACCACCCGCACTGCGCCCGTCGGGCGCCCGGATCGACCGGTTGGGCCGTCCAGTGCAGGTTGACCGGCGCGGTCAGGACGCGCGCGATCGCCCACTCGACGTGTTGGCACACGGCGAGCGGGGTCGAGTGGACGTATACGACGCCACGCGTTGGCACGGTGACCTCCCGGAGAGCGAGGTGCGTCTTCCCCTACGACCTCACGCCCGAGCGGTGCTGCCACACATGATTACTTGTGTGACGGATGGTACGCCAGGGATTCACGAAACTGGCCGGGGGGAATCGCCGGAACAGACCGGGGCGGGCAACCGGGACCGGCCGGGGGGAATAGCCGGATCGGTGGGAGTGGTTGGACCTCGTGTCAGCGACGGTAGCCGTCCGGTCATCGCCGCCGTCGTGTAAAATTTGCCCGGCGGCGTGTGCCGCCCGTTCGTTTTCGGCGGCTTGCCGCCGAATGTCCCCCTCGGACTTCCGTCCTCCCGTACGTCTTCAAGGAGTACCTCCGTGGCGAGCAACACCTCCAAGACCGCGCGCGCATCCGTTCGCGCCGGCCAGGCCGGTCAGGGTGGTGCCCTGAGCGTGCTCGGCGAGTTCAAGTACCTCATCCCGCTCAACGGCGGCAAGCACGCCTACGTGCGGAACCTGACCAACGGCAAGGTCACCCACCTGCGCACGGACTCCGAGGCGTTCATCGAGGAGATCCGGGTGCTGGCCGGTGCCGGTCACGCCACCAAGATCCGCGCTGAGCTCAACTCCCTGGCCGCCGCGCACCCCGGCGACGGCTGGGACACCTGCGAGAAGCGCCTGGTCGAGGCCGGCGTCTTCGAGGGCTGAGCGGCCCGCTCCGCGATTCATCCGACGCCCCGTCCCGGACGACTCCGTGGCGGGGCGTCGTCGTGTCCGCCGGTTCCCCGGTCGGGGCGGCCATCCGACGGCACGGCGGCCCGCAGCGGCACGCCGCGCAGTGAATCATCGGCCGTCCGACGGGTGATTCACCGCGCGGGCGGCCGGGTATCCAGGGACGGCCGGAGCCCCTACCGGTGCCGGTCAGTCGGCGCGGACCTTCGCAGATGCTGGAAAAGGGCGGATCTTCCGCTGCGGAACGGCGCCGTACGGGGCAGGATTATTACCCGTGGGTAGGGTTACCCCCGGCTCGACGCGGAGGTGGCCATGCCCG